>NZ_JAJAUY010000009.1 GCF_020532625.1 Streptomyces antimicrobicus
CCGGTAGCCGTCCGTGTCGAGCTTGATGCCGTCCTCGGCGAGCTGCCCCAGCACGTACTCGACGACGTTCTCGCGGATGTCGGGGGCAAGGAGGGCGTCGAGGTCGATGTCGGAGGCGTGCTGCGAGGAGACCACGACCGTGTCGAGGCGGACCGGCTTGTCGCCGTCGTACTCGATGGTGACCTGGGTCTTGCCGTCGGGACGCAGGTACGGGACGGTGCCGTCCTTGCGGACCTCCGTCAGCCGGCGCGAGAGCCGGTGCGCCAGGTGGATGGGCAGCGGCATCAGCTCGGGGGTCTCGTCGGTGGCGTACCCGAACATCAGGCCCTGGTCGCCGGCACCCTGGCGGTCGAGCTCGTCCTCGTCGCCCTCGACCCGGGACTCGTAGGCGGTGTCCACACCCTGGGCGATGTCGGGCGACTGCGCGCCGATCGAGACCGAGACGCCGCAGCTCGCCCCGTCGAAACCCTTGGCGGAGGAGTCGTAGCCGATCTCCAGGATCTTCTCGCGCACGAGCTGCGCGATCGGGGCGTAGGCCTGGGTGGTGACCTCGCCGGCGATGTGCACGAGACCGGTGGTGATGAGGGTCTCGACGGCCACGCGGGAGGTGGGGTCCTCGCGGAGCAGGGCGTCGAGGATGGTGTCGCTGATCTGGTCGGCGATCTTGTCGGGGTGGCCCTCGGTGACGGACTCCGAGGTGAACAGGCGGCGGGACATGTCACTCCTGATGGCTGTCGGGTTCGTAGGGATCGGTGGTCGTGCGCGCCGCGGCGGGCCGGTGGCGGCGCGTTGCGGCAGCGGTGGCGGTGGTGGCGGGCGCTGTGGCGGGGGCATCTGCCCCGGCCTCGGCGGTGGCGGTCCGCAGGATCAGGGCCAGGGCCCGCACCGCGTCGGGGCCGCCGTCGGCGGCGCCGCCGATGGCGACGAGGGGCGGGTGCCAGCCGTACGCGGCGATACGCTCGGCGATCTCGCAGGCGAGGGCGCCGGCGCCGGAGAAACCGCCTAGCAGCAGCGGTTCGCCGCGGGCGAGCGCCGGCCGCAGCGCGGCCAGGCAGGCCCGGGCGTCGGCGGGCGGCGGGACGGTGGTCAGCGCCTGCGGACCGCAGTGGGCCGCGGCGAGGGGTGCGTAGCAGTCGGGGCGCGCTCCGGGCGGCGGGATCAGGCAGATCGTGCCGGCCCCGGAGCCGGGCAGCGAGGCGCGCAGGGTGCGCAGGGCCTGCCGGGACGGCGGTACCGGGTGAGCAGCCGCGCGGGGCAGCGGGGTCCCGTCGAGGGCCCGCAGGGCATCGGCGACGGTGGGGGATCCCCGGCCGGTGTCGGGCAGTTCGCGCAGCAGGTGCGCGGTCTGGGCGAGGATCTCGGCGGCGTCGGGATCGGCGACGCGCGCGCGGTCGTGCACGGCGGTGAGCACGAGACCGCCGTCGGCGTCGTGCCGAGCGGTCACCCCGAAGGCCACGGCCCCCCATCCCTCCACGACCTCGCCCGCCCCCCACCCGGCCCCCACCTGACCGGCCCGGTCCGACACCACCGAGGCGTCCCCGGACGACGGCCCGCCGGGACGGGCGGCTTCGGGGCGGGCAGCCGGTCCGTCGGCGGAGTGCCGGTCGGGGGTCCGACGCAGGCGGTCGGCGGTGGGGTCGGCGGGGAGACGGGGGGCGCTCCCGCCCGGCTCGCGCCGCTCCGGCTCCTGGACCTCGAAGGCGATCAGCGACTCGGGCCGCGGCCGTACGGGACCGGGTCCGGTCCCCGCGCGGAGCAGCGGGTCCAGCTCCGGGTCGGGGCCGTCGCCGGCCCAGGCCGCGAACTGCCCCGGGGCCAGCCACTCGTACGCCGCCGCGTCCAGTGCGCGGCCGGCCAGCGTGGTCAGCAGGTGCGCGAGCGGCGCCGCCGGGTCCACGGTGGCGTACACCGGCACGGCGCTGCGCAGGGAGCCGGGCATCCGATCGACCCCGTCCAGGGCGATGCCCCGCCCGGAGACGGCGGCGGCGAAACAGACGGGCGTCGCGCGCCCCTCCCCCGCCCCGGCCGCGGCCCGGTGCAACTGCAGCGCCCACGCCAGGTGCAGGGCCGTGCTCTCCGTGGCCCCGCGCAGCGCGGCCCACCCCCGCAACCGGTGCGCCTCGTACGGACTCAGCCGCTGCCGCACCCGGCCGTACCCGGCGACGGCACGACCCCCGCCACCGGCCCCGACGCCGTGCCGCGCGCCCAGCTCGGTCGGGCCCAGCTCGGTCGCGCCGAGGTCGGTCGGGGCACCGGTGCGCGGGGTGTCCCGGAGGGTGCTGGTGGTACGGGCCGGATCCGGCGTTGTGGTGGGGGGACGGCCCGGCAGGGTGGTGGCGCCGGCCGCCGGGAGGGACCGGGCCGTCCAGAAGGCCCGGGCCGGACCGAGTGGTCGGGCAGCCACCCAACGGGCGTGGTCGCGCAGGTCCGGGCGGCGTTCGCCGCCGAGGGGCCGCCCGTCGGCGGCGTACGCCCGGAGGAAGGCCCGGCGCAGCAGCCGCACGCTCCAGCCGTCGAGGAACGCCTGGTGGTAGGTCAACAGGATCCGGAACACCCGGTCCGGTTCCTCCAGCACCGCGATCCGCAGCGCCCCGCCGGGCTCCCGCAGCTCGAACTCCCGCCGCCGCTCGGCGAGCAGGAGCGCGTGCCAGTCGGCGCTGCCCCGGGGGTGCCGTTCCACGCGCGGCGCCGCGTACGGGTGGACGGCGAGCCACGGGCCCGCCCCGGCCTCCGGCGCCCGGGCCAACGAGGCGCGCAGCACGGCCTCGACGGCGTACAGCCTCTGCCAGGCCGCGACGAACCGCCGCGCGTCGAACGTCCCGTACCACCGCCAGTGCAACTGCTCCACGTGCAGCCCGGCCCCCGGGTGCGTGAGCGCGTCGAGCAGGATCTCCCGCTGCACGGGCGTAGCAGGCAGCCACCCACCGCCCCCCGACAGCGACGCCACACCCGCCACACCCGCCTCCGCCTCCGGCCCGGGCGCAGGCGCGGGCGCGGGTGCGGGCGCAGGCGCGGGCGCCCGGAAGCCCGTCGGCTCCCCGGCGGTCAGCAGGTCCGACAGGGTCCCCGCCCAGCCGGGCGGTACGGCCACGGTGTGGTGCGTAGGACTGTGGCGGCGCCACACCAGCGACGACCGCCACGCCAGCGGCAGCCAACCGCCCCCGGCGGCCGGGACCCCGGCCGGCAGCGGTCCGTGGAGGGTGAGTTCGGGCGGGGGGCCGGGTGTGACGATGACGGTCACGGCCACGCTGGCGGCCATCTGCTTCCCCTCCACTTCCCGACTCGACGGTCGACGGGTCGACGCGTAGGCCGCGTCGACTGATCCTTTTCCAACGTCGAGGCCGTGTGCGAGCGCCGCTCGCAAATCCCCGACACGTTCGTGACGTCCGCTTTCCTTCGCCGGGGCGCCGGCCCTCCGGCCCTGCGCCCCGCCACCCCCCTAGCCCTCCGCCAGCACCTCCTCGACCACGCTCAGGAAGCCCGCGTCGAGCATCGTGTGGACGGCCGTGTCGGCGGCCGGGTCCAGCCCGGCGTCGTGGCAGGCCACGCTCAGCAGGTAGCGCCCGAGCACCTGGTGCGTGCCGAAGGACCACTCCCCCCGGGCGGCCGGGCGGCCGTCCGGGGCCAGCAGCTCCCCGCTGTCCAGGGCGAAGCCGAACTCGTTGAAGTCCAGCCTGAGGCCCTGCCCGAGTGCCTTGGTATAGGCCTCCTTGAGAGTCCACAGCCGGAGCAGCTCCGCCGCCCGCCGGTCGGCCGGCAGCCGGGCGAGCTCGGCCGCCTCGGCGGGGGTGCACACCCGGTCGTGCAGCAGCTCGAACGACATCCGCCGGTCGGCGGGTTCGGCGTCCACGCCGATCCGCCCGGTGCGGCTGACGCCGACCGCGATCAGGTCCTCGGTGTGGCTGAGGGAGACGTCGATCTGGTCCAGCCCGCGGATGTACGGGCGCCCGCCGATCCGGTACGACAGGTCCAGCGCCGTCGGCTCGGTGCCCAACGCCGCGGCGGCCGTGTACTTGACCACCATCCGCGAGGTGACGAAGCGGTGGCGGACGGTGGTGTCGGCGGTACGCCGGTAGCGCTGCCAGTCCCGGCCGAGCAGCGGCCGCAGCCCGGCCTCGGACAACCCGGCCTCGGACGACCCGGCGCCGGACGACCCGGCGCCGGACAGCGCGGCGTCGGACAGCGCGGCGGTCAGCCACTCCCCCGACGTCGCGTACACCACGGCGTGCCCGTGCCCGGCGACCCCGGCCGCGACCTCGTCCCAGGGGCCGTCGGGCCCGGTGACGTGGACCGGCCGCGCGATCCCGCCCGCGCCGTCCCTGGAGCTCCGCGTACCGCTCGTGCCGCCCGAGCCACCCGTACCGCCCGTGCCACCCGTACCGCCCGGACCCTCGGCACCGCTCATCCCGCCGCCTCCGTCCCCCGGGCCCCGTACGCCGTCCCCGCCAAGTCGCAGGAGCGCCCGGTGCGGTAGCGGTCGACGAGTTCCTCCAGGACGCGCGGCACGCAGTCCTCGGGCAGTTCCGGTACGGCGATGCCGAGGCGGCCGCCGAGGCGGGTGAGGGCGAGGACCGCCCAGGCGGGGTCGGCGAGGAACGGGTCCCCGCCGGGGCCCTCGCCCGCGGCGGCCCGGGCCTCCCACACGCCGAACACGGCGGCGGCGGCCAGCAGCAGCGCGTACCGGTCGCTGAGCACCACGGCGGCCGGGAGCTCCGGCCCGGCCAGGACCTGGGCGCGCAGCGCCCGCAGCTCCCCCACGAACTCCTCCGCGAGTTCGGCGAGCACGGCGAGGTGGCCGCCCGCGCTCCGGGCGCCCGACAGCCGGCCGGCGGCGGCGACCAGCGTGGCGCTCAGGAAGTCGTGGCCGCCGGCCGCGCCGAGCAGCCGGTAGTCGAGCTGCGCAAGCTCCGCCTCCGGCCGGAACAGGCTCGGCGGCGGCTCCTGCGCGCGCAGCCACGACCGCTGCGCGAGCAGCGGCAGCTGGGGGACGATCACCGCGTGGCAGGCGGCGTTCCCGGCGTGCCCGAGCCCGGCGACCGGCAGGTCGCGCACGAGCTTGGCCAGGGAGCCGTAGCGGGAACTGCCCTGCTCGTAGCGGTGCGCGCCCAGGACGGACGCCAGCTCCTCCAGGTTCTCGCGCAGCAGGTCCGGTACGACGTACTTGACCGCGGCGGCCAGCACGTGCGACCGCTCCGGCAGCAGCGACAGGGCGCGCAGACCCACCAGCGCCATGGCGTCGGCGGCCAGCAGGTCGGCGAAGACGCCCGCGAGCGGGCCGCGCCAGCGGCGCGCCATCGGCTTGCTCCGGCCGGTGGTCACCGCATGGACGGCGGAGTGCAGCACGGTGTCGGCGGCGGCCACGGCGAGCGCCGGGATGACGCAGCGGTTGACCTGGAAGGTGCGCAGGGCCAGCGCGACGCCCTCGCCGGGGCGCCCGACGAGGGCGTCGGCGGGCAGCGCGCAGCCGTCGAAGCGCAGGCCGGAGAAGAGCCCGCCGCGCATCCCGGCGGTGGCGACCCGCGGCAGGTGCACGAGGCCGTCGGCGACCTGGTCGGGGCGGACCAGGAGCACCGAGTGGCTGCGGGCGGTGCGCTCGGCGGAGGTCCGGGCGTACACGACCAGGACGCCGGCCCGGGCCGCGTTCATGATGACGTCCTTGCGCCCGCTGAGCACGTGTCCCGCGCCCGAGCCGCCTCCCGAGCCCCGACCAGGGCCGCCCCCGGCCCCTGCACCGGCACCGGAACCGACACCGACACCGACACCGGAACCGGCGCCCGCCCCGAGCCGGGCGGTGAGCTCGTCCCGCAGGATGCCGTTGGCGTGGGCGAGTTCGTGGTGGACGATCGCCGCCCGGCCGCCGCCGAGCAGCAGGTCGGCCGTCTCCGCGCGCTGGCGCGCGGTGCCGGCCGCCCAGACGGCGGCGGTCGCGAACAGCGAGGTGATGCCGTACCCGAAGCCGAGGGCCGCGTCCCGGCGGAAGACCGGACGCAGGGCGGTGACCAGCAGGTCGGCGCGGGTGAGCCGGCCGCCGTATTCGGCGGGCACGAACTCGGCGCCGATCCCGGCCGCGTCCAGCAGTTCCTCCGTGGCGTACGGCGGCACGGCGCGCCGGTCCGCGTCGAGCAGGGCGGCGAGCCCGTGCGGGTTGCCCGGGTCGTACGGATCCCCGAGCAGCTCCTCCAGCCGCCGCGCCCGCGCGACCGCATCCGCCCGCGCGACCGCATCCGCCCGCGCCGCATCCGAGGAAGCGGATCCGAAGGCCCCGGCCCCGGCCCCGGGGCGGGCGGTCGCGGCGTGGGCGGCCCCGGGGCGGGCGGCCCCGGCGTCGGCGGTCGCGGCCCCGCGGCCCTGCGCGGATGCGGTCGCGGCGGCGAGGGAGCGCATCACGATCACTCGTCTCCCGGTCGGTGAGAGGGGGCGGGGCGGTCAGAGGATGCGTACGGCGGATTCCGCGTGCCGCTTGGCCAGTTCGAGCGTGGCGGTGCTGTTGCGGCCCAGCGCCTCGCGGACGAACGCCCGCGCCTGGTGGACGTCCGCGCCGGGGCCGAGCACCCGCTCGAAGGCCTCCTCGCGCAGCAGCACGCTGTGCTGGGAGGTCACGGTCACGCCGGTCCCGTCGGCCACCACGGACCACTCACCGGTGTGGGCCTCCATCAGCAGGGGCGTCCTCGTCTGCTTGTAGACGATGCGCCAGGCGTGCGGGAAGCAGATGCGGACCGAGTCGGTGGTGTGCACGGAGCCGTCGGCGATCCGCGTGTCCATGCTCATCACCTGGACGCCGGGCAGGTCCTCGACGACGTCGACGCGAGCCACGTGCGGCACCCGCTCCGGCCAGTCGGCGACCCCGTAGAGGAAGTCGTAGACCAGTTCCGCGGGCCCCTGGGTACGGACGGAGTCCTCGAAGGTCAGCAGCAGCCCGTCCAGGCGCTGCCACCGCTCGGCGGTCTCCTTCAGCTGGGCGAGTTCGGCCCGGCTGTTGGTGTCGGTGGCCAGCAGCAGCCAGGCGGCGTCGTCGGGACGGTCGTCGGCGGCGGTGAACTCGTGCTCCAGCCGCAGCCGGCACCGCTCGCTGCCGCGCTCCTCCACGATCCAGGTGCCGCCCATGGACACCGCGGGCGCGGCGGGCAGTTCCTGGAGGAACTGGATCCGCATCCGGCCCGGGTCCAGCGTGCGGCGCGACAGCCAGGACTTCACGGCCCCGTTGGCGGTCACCCACATCTGGAACCGGTCCAGGACCCCGTCGAAGTCCAGTCGTTCGACGTGGACGCTCGGCGGCACGAACAACGGCCACTGCGTGGTGTCCGCGATCAGCCCGTAGACCACTCCGGCCGGCGCTGCCACGTCGATCTCGTACGACGTGCGGTGCACTCGCTCACCCGACATCGGCTCAACCTCCCTGACCCTGTGCCCCCGACCTTCCCGCCCTCCGCCGGAGGGTCGCCGGAAGGCCGCTCGAGGCCCGGTCCAGAGGCGACCGGGATCCGGCCGGGAACCGGCCAGGGAACCGGCCAGGTACCGGCCAGGGAAACGGCCCGGGAACCGGCCCGGGCTGCCTAGGGCGCCGCCGTGAGCGACTGCCGGGCCAGCTGGTACGCCGGGAGCATGGCGCGGTGCTCGGCGGTGTCGAGCCCGCCGAGGTGCAGCACGACGGCGGCACCGGACGGGGTGAGCACGGCGAGGGCCCGCTCCTGCTTGGGCCCGTCCACGCCGGTGGCCTCGTAGAGGGCCTCCACGGCGGGCAGCGCACCGGCGGTGGTGTCGGTGACGGACGGCGTGCCGGTGGCCTTGACGGTGGCGAGGAAGTTCTGCAGGACCACCCGGGCGTCGCCCGGCGCCCGGTCGGCGACCCACACCCGCAGGAAGCCCACGTGCCCGGCCGGCTTGGCGTCCACCTCGCAGCCGAGCACGAGGCCGCCCTGTTCGAACCGCGCGTCGACCCCCTTGGCCTTCCACCCCCGCGCCACCGAGAACCCGACCGGCAGCGGACACGCGCTCCCCTGCGCCCCGACCGTCCCTCCGGCGGGCGCGGCGGAGCCGTCAGGGGCGGCGGAGCCGCCCGGCCCGGCGGAGGCGGGGCCCGAGGCGGTGGAGGAGGAGGCCTGGGACGCGCCCGGGTCCGCGCCCTTGGCGCCCGAGCACCCGCTGCCGACCGTCCCGAGCACTCCGACCGCGAGCACGACTCCCAGCCCCCGCACCCCACTACGCCACCGCATGATCGCCGTCCCGCACGTCCGACACCGGAAAACCGCGCCAAGGTAACAGGCCGGTGGCAGGACCGGGCCGGGGGGATCAGGCGATCCGTCGGGCGATCGCGCCCGCCAGTGCCTCCAGCGTCGGGGTCTCGTAGATCTGGCGGAGCCTCAGGTCGATGCCGTACGTGCGGGAGAGCCGGCGGAGCATGAGGTGGGCCGCCAGGACGTTGCCGCCGAGCTCGAAGAAGCCGGCGTGCGGCGGGGGCGGCGCCACCTTGAGCAGGACGGCCCAGAGCGCACGGACCTCGTCCTGCACGGCTCCCGCCCCACCGGACGCCCCACCGGCCGGCCCACCGGCCGCCTCATCGGCCGGCCCGCCCGCGGACCCACCGGCCGACCCACCCGCGGACCCACCCGCCGGCCCACCGGCCGACCCAGCGGCCCGCCCGCCCACCGGCGGACCGCCCCGCCCCGTGCCCGACCCCCCGTTCGACGAACCAGTGGTCATGCCCCGCCCTCGCCCGTCCGGCCCGGTCTGCGGCCGATCAGCAGGGCCGCCAGCAGCGCCGCGCCCGCGCACGCCGCCCCCGCCGTGAAACCGGCGGTCATGCCGGCGCGGGAGGCGACCGCGACGAGCACGGCCAGGCCCAGCGAACCGCCCAGCGTCTGGACGGCGTTCAGCACGCTCGACGCCGCCCCGGCCTCCCCGCCCCGCAGGCCCGACGTCGCCAGCACGGTCGGCGGGATCACGCAGCAGGCCATCCCGGCCCCGAGCAGCAGCAGCGGGGGCAGCACGCCCGTCCAGTACGGCACCGCGGACGCCGCGTCCGCCGGCGCCGCGTCCGGCAGCCGGGAGAGCCAGAGGTTGCCGGTCAGCAGCAGGGCAGCGCCCGTCGCCATGAGGTGGCGCGGGCCCAGGTGCCGTTCGAGCCGTACGGCGGCCCCGGCCGTCAGCGCCATCGTGGCCGCCAGCGGGGTCAGCGCGAGGGCCGCGCCCAGCGGGCCGTAGCCCGCCTGCTGCTGGAAGTACTGGTTGAGGAAGAAGTACGCGCCCATCACCGACCCCGGCACCGCCAGCGTCGCCGCGTACGACAGCACCCGCGCGCGGTCGCGGAACAGCACGGGCGCGACCACGGGGTGCGCCGCGCGCCGCTCGACCCCGGCGAACAGCGCCAGGAGCAGCACGCCGCACGCCACGGAGCCCAGCGCCCGGGCGTCGCCCGCGCCCTCCTCGGCCGCCCGCGCCAGCCCGTGGACCAGCGCGGTCGCGCCCAGCGCCGACAGCAGCGCGCCGGCGAGGTCGAACCGGCCCGGGTTGCGCCGGGTCTCGGCGATCACGAACGGGCCGAGGGCCAGGACCAGTACGCCGAGCGGCACGTTGAGCAGCAGTTCCCAGCGCCACCCGCTCAGCGACGACAGCGTGCCGGCGAGCAGCAGCCCGCCGGCGGTGGAGACGGCGCCGACCGCGGTGCACACGGCGATGGCGCGCTTGCGCGGCGCGCCCTCCTCGAAGGTGCTCAGCAGCAGGGCCAGGCCGCTCGGCGCGGCCAGCGCCGCGCCCACGCCCTGCACGATCCGGACGGCGGTGAGCACCTCCACGCCGGGCGCCGCGGCCCGCGCCGCGGCACCGGCGGTGAAGAGGGCGACCCCGGTGAGGAAGACCTTCCGGCGGCCGAGGACGTCGCCGGCGCGGCCGCCGAGGAGCAGCAGGCCGCCGAAGGCGAGCAGATAGGCGTTGAGGACCCAGGAGGAGCCGACGGGCGTCAGGCCCAGGTCGGCCCGCATGCCGGGCAGCGCGATGTTCACGACGGCGTCGTCGAGCTGGATCATGGCGTTGCAGGACGCGATCACCGCGAGGGCGAGGGCGCGCCGCGGCCCGCGCCGCGGACGGCCGGGCTCGACGGCGCCCGCCGCGCCCGACCGGCTGGGCCGGGCGCTCCCGGGGCGGGGCGGCGGCGCGGCGGCGGGACGGGCCGCGCGGGGTTCGAGGACGGGGGCGGACATGACCTGCCTCCAGAGACGTCACACGGTGTCAGAAGACGTACGTACGGGACACGACGAGTGGGGGACACGGCCGGCCGCACACGGTTCGTTCTGTTGCCCCGACCTTCTCCCACGCCGCTCGTCGCGTCCTCGTCCCGTCCTTGAGCGCGTGTCGAGCGCCCCGGCCCGGGCGTCTGCCGAGCGCCCCGGCGCGGGCGGGCGTCGAGCGACCCCGCGCGACGAGCCCGCGGCGGCTCAGCGGACCCGGAAGTTCGCCATCATCCCCATCGCCGAGTGGTCCAGCAGATGGCAGTGGTAGACGTACGTCCCTCGGTACGAGGCGAACGTGGCGTGCAGCTTGACCGTCTCGCCGGGGAACAGCCGCACGGTGTCCTTCAGCCCCGCCTCGGCGGGCCCCACCGGGGCGCCGCCCCGCTCCAGCACCCGGAACTGCACCAGGTGCATGTGGAAGTTGTGCGGAACGATCTTGTTGGCGTTGGTGACCGTCCAGATCTCCGAGGTGCCGTGCGTGACGGTCTGGTCGATCCGGTCCGGGTCCCAGACCTGCCCGTCCATCAGCCCGCGCGGCTCCTGGCGCCCGTCCTCGTCCATGCTGAGCACGATGTTCCGCTCGACGGTCGCGGCCGGCAGCGGCGGCAGCGTGCGCAGCACGTCCGGCACCCGGCTCGGGTCGGCGGCCGTGCGCACGACGTCGAACCGGAGGACCTGGCCCACCTGGTCGGGCGTGCCCGGGCCGAGGGTGTTCTCCAGGACGATCTTCGTACCGACCGGGTAGCGGGAGAAGTCGATCACGACGTCGGCGCGCTCGGCCGGGGACAGCCCGACGGTGTCGGTGGTGAAGGGGCGCTCCAGCAGGCCGCCGTCCGTGCCGATCTGCACCAGCGGGCCGCCGTCGGACAGGCGCAGCTGGAAGAACCGCATGTTGGAGGAGTTCAGCAGCCGGAAGCGGTACTTGCGCGCGGCGACCGGGAAGTACGGGGTGGGCCGGCCGTTGGCGAGGATCGTGGTGCGGCCGAAGACGTCGTCCATCACGTACACGAGCTGGCCGGCCGCGTCGAAGCGCGCGTCGCGCAGCGCGATCGGCACCTCGTACTGGCCGGACGGCAGCGGCAGGGCGCTCTCGACGTCGTCCGTGAGCAGGTACGAGCCCGACAGGCCCCGGTAGACGTGCTCGGACTCCATGTGGTGGGCGTGGTCGTGGAACCACAGCGGGGCGTGCGGCTGCTGGTTGGGGTAGGTGTAGGTGCGCGAGGTGCCGGGCGCGACGGTGTCCATGGGGCTGCCGTCGTTCTCGGGCGAGACGCTGCCGCCGTGCAGGTGGACGGCGATCGGCATGCCGAGGGTGTTGCGGTGGCGGACGACGACCTTGCGGCCGCTGCGGGCGCGCAGCACCGGGCCCGGGAAGTGCCCGTCGTACGTCAGGACCTTGGTCTGGACGCCCGGCAGGATCTCGCGGGCGACCTCCTTGATCGTGACGTAGTACAGGTCCTGGCCGCCGAGGGTGGATATCGGCGACAGCACGGGCAGCGTCGGCATCCGCACCGTGAACGGGGCGGGCACGGCGACGGCGGCGGCGCCCCCGGACCCGTCGGACCCTGCCCCGGCCGCCTGGGCCGTCCGGGCGCTGAGCAGCGGCATCAGCGCACCGCCCGTGAGCAGGCCCGCGCCGGTCGCGGCGAGGGCGCCGCCGAGCACGCTGCGTCTGGTGACCATGGGGATGTCCTCCTGGGAAGGGTGGGTGCGCGTGCTGGCACGCGGGTCGCGCGGCGAGTGCACCAGAGCGGACTCGCGCCGTGCTCGCGCCGCCGTGGGGCCCGCACCGGCCGTTGCGCGGGCCTTGCGGGGCCTCAGGGACCCTCCTCGTGGCGCGGCTGCGGACGGGACGGGACACCGCCGCGCGCGGAGGACGGACGCGCACCGGCGTCCGCACGAAGGGGGAGGCCCACCGTGGACCTGCGTGACCTGCACGACCTACGCGACTGGCTGCCGCGCGCGGTCGAGGTCGCCGAGCGGTGGGGCGGGCAGTTCGGCCCGTACCGCCCGCACCCGGCGCACCGGGTGGGCTCCGAGGCGTTCACCGAGGCCTTCGACCGGCTGGCCAAGCGGATGGACGACAACTACCCGTTCTTCCACCCGCGGTACGCCGGCCAGATGGTCAAGCCGCCGCACCCGGCGGCCGTCGTCGGCTACCTCACGGCGATGCTGTTCAACCCCAACAACCACGCCGCCGAGGGCGGACCGGCCACCACCGAGATGGAGAAGGAGGCGGTCGCCGACCTCGCGGCGATGTTCGGCCTGCCCGCGCACGTCGGCCACCTCACCACCAGCGGCACGATGGCCAACCTGGAGGCGCTCTACGTCGCCCGTCAGCTGCATCCCGACCGCGGGATCGCGTACAGCGCGGAGTGCCACTACACGCACGAGCGGATGTGCCACGTCCTGGGCGTGGCGGGCCACCGGATCCCGGCCGACGGCCACGGCCGCATCGACCTCGGCGCGCTGGAGGAGGCGTTGCGCGGCGGGCGGATCGGCACGGTCGTCGTCACGACCGGGACGACGGGCCTGGGGACGGTCGACCCGGTGCACGAGGTGCTGGCGCTGGCCCGCCGGTACGGGGCGCGGGTGCACGTGGACGCCGCGTACGGCGGTTTCTACGCGGTCCTGGGCCGGGCCGGGCTCGGCGGGCTGGATCCCGAGCCGTGGCGGGCGATCGCCGCGTGCGACTCGGTGGTCGTCGACCCGCACAAGCACGGGCTCCAGCCGTACGGGTGCGGCGCCGTGCTCTTCCCCGACCCGCGGGCCGGTCGGCACTTCGCCCACGACTCGCCGTACACCTACTTCACCGACTCCGACCTGCACCTGGGCGAGATCAGCCTGGAGTG
Organism: Streptomyces antimicrobicus; assembly: GCF_020532625.1. Classification (GTDB taxonomy): domain Bacteria; phylum Actinomycetota; class Actinomycetes; order Streptomycetales; family Streptomycetaceae; genus Streptomyces; species Streptomyces antimicrobicus. The sequence goes on from NZ_JAJAUY010000009.1 coordinate 13,079, forward strand.
CTCCCGCGCGGGCGCGGCGGCCGCCGCGCTGTGGCTCACCCTGCAGCTGCTGCCGCTCACCCCCGACGGCTTCGGCCGGATCCTGTCGGCCAACCGCCGCGCGGCCCTGGCCTGGTCGGACCTGCTGCGCGAGGCGTCCGGCCTGCGCCTGTACCAGGCGCCGGACCTGGACATCGTCACGTACTTCCCGACGGCGCAGGGCCTGGCCCTGTCGGGCATCGACGCCGCGTCGCAGGACCTGCTGCACGCGGGCATGACGGCGGCCGCGGACCCGGTCTTCCTGAGCGTGCTGCGCGCGGACGCGCGGGCCTTCGCGGCCCGCCACCCCGACGTCCGCCCGGACGCCGCCTCGGCCCGCGTCCTGCGCAGCGTCCTGATCAAGCCGGAGTCGGAGCACTACGTCCCCACCCTGCACTCCCGCATCACGGAACTGGCCGCGCCCGGTCCCCACCCCGCCCCGGGCACCGCCGCGCAGACCCCGGCGTGACCGTGACGGCCCTCCACCGGCCCCCTCCCGGCCCCCGCCCCGCCACCCCTGCCCCCCACGTGGACCCGACCGGACCGGAGGCTCCGTTGCCGCCCACCCTCACCTCACGCGTGTCGCCGTCGCGGGCGACCCGGACCCACCTCGCGCAGCTCCTCGCGGTGGCGTTCCACCAGGACGCCTTGACCCGCTGGATGATCCCCGACGACCGCAGACGGGCCGAGCTGCTGCCCGGCTTCTTCCGGGTGTTCGTCGACCTCTCGGCCTCCTACGACGCCGTCCTGGCCGGCCCGGACGGCGACGCGGTCCTGCTCTACCTGCCGCCGCAGGCCCGCCCCGACGAGGCCGCGCTCGACGCGGCGTTCGCCGAGGCGCTCGGCCCGTACGCGCCGGCCCTGCGCACCATCGGCGCGCTCCAGGCCGAGCGGCACCCGGCCGGTCCCCCGCACTACACCGTCTCCTTCGGCGGGGTCCGCGCCGGCCGCCGGCAGGGCGGCCTGATGACCGGCCTGCTCGGTGAGGTCCTCGCGGTCGCCGACCGCGACGGGGTCGGCACCTACGCCGAGGCCAGCTCGCCCGGCGGCGAGGCCACCACCCGGCGCGCCGGTTTCACCCGCCTCGGCGCCGACATCGTCCTGCCGGGGGGCGGGCCCACCCTGCGACCGATGTGGAGGGACCCCCGATGAGGGGCGACGACCTGATCCTGTCCTGGACCGCGAGCGAGGTCGCCCGCGGCGAGGTGCCGCCCCCGCACGCGGGCCCGCTGCTGCCGGTCCTGCTGTGGAGCAAGGACTTCCTGGTCTCCAGCCACCCGGAACTGGGCCGCACCGGTCCGGTCTGCCCGTACACCCAGCCCTCGCTGCGCAAGGACCTGTTCCACCTGGCCCTGCCGTCGGCCGACTGCGAGGACCTGTCCTCGGCCGTGGACTCGCTGCGCACCCGCCACGCCAAGCTCTCGGCCCCCCTGTCGCCGGAGGACCGCGAACTGCTGACGATCCTGCTGGTCCTGCCGGGCTTCGACCCGACCGACTCGACGGAGCTGGACGAGCTCCAGCGCAAGGCCAAGGACGAGTTCGTCGCGGAGGGCCTGATGATCGGCCAGTTCCACCCGCTGTGCGAGGAACCGGGCCTGTACAACGACTCCTTCCGGCCCCTGCGCTCCCCGGTCCCGCTGCTGGCGGTCCGCAAACTCCTGGTCTTCGACCTCCCGTTCCTGGTGGGCGACGACGCCCACATGGACCACTACCTCCAGCGCTTCGCCCCGGAGATCCCCACCCGCATCCGCGACCAACTGGTCAGCCGGGTGGTCGCCTGACGTCCCCGCCCCCGCCCCCACCGTCCGCCCCCTGCGACGCCCGTCGCGGGGGGCGGACGGCTGTTCCCGTTCGGGTGAGCCACGCCCACCCGCCGGCGCCCGCGCCCGGACACCGGGGTACGTGCGCACGGCCGCCCCGTCCGGACCGGCGACGACCGGGTGCTGCGCCACGGCACCCCGCTCCACGGCCTGGACGGCGTCGCGGACCCGGCACGACCTCTCACGACGCCGACCGGAGCGACGGACCCTGGCCGCCCTCGGCGGTGAGCAGGCATTCCTCCAGGAACGTCAGGACCCGCAGGTGGTACGCCGCGGCGGTCAGGCCCAGGGAGATGTTGTGGCCGGCTCCCGGGAGGTGGGCGACCGCCGTGGTCGGGGCCGCGCTCAGGCGGGTGGTCATCGCGTGCAGGGTGGCGGGGTCCAGCCGCCACCACCGTTCGTGTGCGGCGAAGGTCAGCCGGACGGGGACGCGCACGTGCGGGGCCAGGGCCTCGAACTGGGTCGGCCAGTGGATCGTCTCCGCCGCTTCGCGCGGCGGGGTCGGCGCCAGCAGGGCGCGGCTCGCCTGGAAGGTGCCGCGCGGATAGAGGTTCAGCGGGCCCCAGTTGAGCCGGGTGGCGCCGCCGCCCAACGTGGAGGGGAAGTGCAGGGCCTCGGGGTGGTAGAGGTAGCCGGTGCCCGAGGTGTCCAGGCCCAGCAGCGGGACCGCGCTGTCCTCGGCCGCCGTGTGCAGGGCGACCTTGCCGCCGTCCGAGTGGCCGAGGAGGAACACGCCCGCGCCGATGTCGTGCGTCCGGGCGTGTTCCTTCAGGGCCGCGTGCAAGGTGTCGGCCTGCTCGGACAAGGTCAGGCCCTGCGGCAGTGCCTCGGCCGAGGCGCCGTAGCCCGGGCGGTCCACGGCGAGCACGGCGTGGCCGAGGGCGGTGGCGAGCGGGACGAACGCGTTCCAGTACGCCGCCCGCATCCCGCGGCCGTGCACCGCCAGGATCGTGCAGCGGGCCGGGCCCCCCGCCGGCTCGGCCAGCAGCCCGGACAGCGTGACCCCGCCCGCGTCGATCTCGTACGGACGGACCTCGGCGCCCGGAGCCCCGGGCGCCCGCTCGGCGGCACCCCGCGCGTGCAGTGTGACGCTCATCGGACCGCCAGCCCCTTCCGCGCTGCGGACACCGCGTCCACCCACGCCACCGGCGAGCCGGTCCGCAGCAGCGACGTCCCCACCAGCAGGCCGCCGAAGCCGGCGTCCAGCAGGTCCGCCGCCGTCGCCGGGCCGTCGATGCCGCTCGCGCTCACCGGGCAGGGCGTGCCCGTCGCCCGGACCGCCGGCAGCAGGTCGAGGCTGCGGCCCAGGTCGCCGGCGCCCCGCTCCCGCGTCTTGATGTCCTTGTTGTTGACCGCGATCACGCACTGCGAGGCGTGCGGCACCAGCGCCAGCTCGGCCTCCGAGGTCACCTCCACGAACGGGGTCAGCCCGGCCAGCAGGCATTCCGTCACCAGCGTCCGCATGCTGGTGTCCGGCAGCAGCGCCGCCGTCAGCAGCACCGCCGACGCGCCCAGCTCCTTCGCCGTGCGGATCTGGTCCTTCCGCGTGATGAAGTCCTTCTGCAGCAGCGGCAGGTCCGTCATCGCCGCGACGTCCCGCAGCAGCGCCGGCGACCCGCCGAACCACCGGCCGGTCACCACCGAGATGCACGGCGCGCCCGCCGTCTCGTACGCGGCCACGATCGCGGCCGGGGTCCGCCCGCCCAGCAGGTCGTAGCCGTAGGAGTCGCGCCGCTTCACCTCCATCACCACCGGGGTGGGCGACGCCAGCAGGGCGTCCAGGAACGAGACCTTCGTACGGGTGGTCATGACGACGGCTCCATCTCGCGGATGCGGCGGGTCTGGGATGTGTCGGAGCGGGGACCGGGACGGGAGCCGGGACCGGGGACGGCGACGGGGACGGGGCCCAGGCCGAGGCCGCGACCGGCAGGACCGGCATGGCGCCAGGCGCGCGCCAGCGCGGCGATCTCCGGGACGCCGAAGGCCCCGGTGACGCGGTCCCGCGCCGCCGTGTCGACGTCGACCCCGCGGAAGCCGGGGTGTGCCACGACCTCCTCGTACGCCGGCCGGTTGGCCGGGGTCAGGCCCCCGGCCAGCAGGAACGGCCGGGGCAGCCGGGGCAGCAGGGCGGTGACGTCGGCCTGGTCCAGGGTGCGGCCGGTGCTGCCGATCCGGCCGTCCTCGGTGGCGGTGTCCAGCAGGAACAGGTCGGTGCCGGCCCGGGCGTACGCCCCGATCAGGGGGCGTTCGACGCATCCGGCGCCACCCGGCGCGACGTGCAGCACCTTGACCAGGCCCACCGACGCCGGCAGCGCCTCGCGCAGCGCCCGTACGACCGCCGGCGGTTGGTAGGCGTGGAGCTGGATCCAGCCGGCCCCGGCGGCCCGGGCGGTCGCCACGAGCGCGGCGGGGTCGGCGAGGAAGGTGACCCACACCGGGAGGAGTCCGGTGGAACGGGCCGCCGCCGCGAGGGCGGCGAGCCCGTCCGGGTCCAGTTCGCGGGGGCCGCCGGGTACGCCGTGCCAGAGCCCGACGCAGTCCGCCCCGGCGGCCGCCGCGGCCTCGACGTCCTGCGGGGTGGTGGCCCCGCAGACCTTCAGCAGGTGCCGGGAACTCATTTGCCGAGCCCCAGCATCGAGGCGATGCGGTTGTACTGGATCTCGTTCGTGCCGGAGTAGATGGTGCCGCCGACGGCGTTGCGCACGTCCTGCTCCAGTCCGAACTCGGCCATGTAGCCGTGCCCGCCGAAGATCTGTACGGCGGTCAGGCTCGTGGCCAGGTTGCTCTCGCTCGTGACGAGCTTGGAGATGGCGAGGTCGACGGTGACGTTCTCGCCGGCCTCCAGCTTCTCGCCCGTGTCGTAGAGCCACTTGCGGGAGGTCTCCAGCTGGATCTTCGTGTCCACGATCTTGTTGGCGATCGTCTGGTACGAACCGATCGCCTTCCCGAAGGACTTGCGGGTCCTCGCGTAGTCGACACAACGGTCCAGCCGGTGCTGCATCTCCCCCACGTTGACGATGAAGGAGAAGAGGATCTCCCGCTTCATCACGTGGTCCAGCACCATGAACCCGCCCCCGACCCGCCCGAGCACCGCAGACTTCGGCACCCGTACGTCGTCGAGGAAGAGCTCGCTCAGCGGCGAGGTCCGCAGGCCCATCTTCTTGATGGGCTTGCCGCGGGTCAGCCCCGGGGTCGTGCCGTCCACCAGGAACGCCGTCGTCCCCAGCGGTCCGCCGTCCGGGTGGGTGCGGGCGTAGACGACGATCACGTCCGCGACCGGCCCGTTGCTGACGAAGACCTTGCTGCCGTTGATGACGAAGTCGTCGCCGTCCCGGACCGCCCGGGTCGCCATCGCCATCGCGTCCGAACCGCCCTCGGCCTCGGTGATCGCGTGCGCCCCGATCGCCTCGCCCGAGCAGATCAGCGGGAGCCAGCGCTCCTTCTGCTCCGCGGTGCCGAACTGCTGGAGCGGGATGCCGGTCGAGCACATGGACGTGGTGATCGAGAAGCTCAGTCCCGCGTCCCGGTTGTACTCGCCGAGTCCTTCCAGCACGTACATCGTGGTGAGCAGCGACTGCCCGAGTCCTCCGTACGCCTCGTCGAAGGGCAGTGCCAGGATTCCGGTCTTCTGGACGAGCCTCCACTTGTCCTCCGAGAAGGCGGAGCGCTCGTCGAGTTCGAGGTGGTCTGCGCTGAGTGCGTCTCCCCACCGCTCCAGGCCCTCGCGCAGCTCTGCCTGGTCGGTGTTCCAACGGATCACGGTGGACCCCTTTGAGTCGGTGATCGGATCAATGCGTGGGTGCCGTTCGCCGTACGGCCGGTGCGCCGGGGTGCGCGCTACGCCGGTCAGTACGCCGACGAGCGGGCGGCGTCGAGGTTGTGGACCTCGTCCCCGCGCAGGGCCGGCGAGAAGACGCAGACCAGGCGGAGGTCCTCGTGCGGGCTGGCGACGAGGAAGTGGGCGTCGTGCTGGTCGAGCGCGTACAGGCGGCCCGGGACGATCTCGTGCGAGGTGCCGTCGAGCTCGATGACCTCGCCGGAGCCGGCGATGCAGTAGCAGGCCTCGAGGTGGTTGACGTACTCCAGCCGGGACTTGGTGCCGGCCGCGACGATGGTGTCGGTGAGGGTGTAGCCGAGGCCGTCCTCGGCCAGCAGGAAGCGGCGGCTGACGCCGTTGCCCCACTCGACGGTCTTCACGGACTCGATGTCACGAACGATCATGGCGGTCTCCCGGTGTGAGGTGTGATGAGGGGTGGGTGCGCTTGCTCTCCCGGCCGGCCGGTCGGTCGACGGGTCCGGCCGGGTCAGGGCTGTTCGGGACGTACCGATCGGACGAACGCGCGGAAGGCCTCGGTCACGTCGCGCCCCGCTTCCTGGGCCGCCTCGACGGCGGCGACGGCGGCGGAGCCGATGATCGCGGCGTCGGCGCCGCTGGCGCCGACGGCCTCCACGTGCTGCCGTGTGCTGACCCCGAAGCCGACGGCGATCGGGGCGGTCGTGTGCGCCCGGAGCTCGGTGACCGTCCGTGCCAGCGCGGCATGGCCGGCGGCCGGGGCGGTCCCGCTGCGTCCGTAGTGGGCGACGAGGTAGAGGTAGGCGGAGGCCCGTGCGGCGGCCTCGGCCCGGGTCGCGGGCGGGCTGTCGGAGTAGCAGGTGGTCACCACGGGAAGGCCGGCCTCCGCCGCCGATCCCAGGTGTTCCTCGCGCAGCCGCGGCGGCAGCGCGTGGACGAGGAGTCCGTCCGCCCCGGCCGCGGCGATGTCGCGGGTGGCGGCGGCCAGGTCCCGGTGCCCCAGGGAGTACCTCCAGTCGGCGAGCAGGGCGATCCGGGTGCGCTTGAGGTGCGGCCGTACGTCGGCCAGGAAGGCCAGTACGTCGTCCAGGTCGACCCCGCCCCGGTCCAGGGCCCGGCGGGCGGAGCGCCGTACGGTGGGGCCGTCGGTGACGGAGTCGGGGAACGGGACGGCCAGTTCGAGGCAGTCCACGCCCTCCTCGTCCAGCATCGCCACCAGCTCCCGCAGCACGGGCAGCGGCGGGTCCCCGGCATTGAGGAACAGGGCCAGCCCGGGGGCGCCGCCGGGGCGGCGGGCGGGGAAGAAGGGCGCGGGCGCCACCGCCCCGACCGGGCTAGACACGGGCCACCTCCAGGTCCCGGGCCCCGGCCCGGTCCCCGGCCCTGGTGGCGGCCGCCAGGCGGTCCGCCAGGGCCAGGGCGGCGCCGGAGCGGACGGCCTCCTCGGCCTCGGCGACCGCCGAGAGCCAGTCCCGGCGGGTGCCGGCCGCCACCGCCAGGGCGGCGGCGCCCAGGCACACCGTGCGGGTGGCCACGGCGCCGGCCGCACCGGCCAGCACCGAGCGGAATTGGTCCACCGCCGCGCCCGGATCGGCGGCCGGCCGCAGGTCCGCGAAGGACCCGTCGCCGGGGGTCAGCTCCCCGGGCCGGACGATCCGGGTCAGGCCCCGCTCCCCGTGGACGGTGTTGACGGCGAACGGCAGCAGCTCGTCCGCTCCGGTGTCGTTGGAGACGAGCCAGATCCGCCGCCCCTCGGTGGAACCGGCCAGCTCCCGCAGGGTCTCCAGCGGCGCCGCCGCGGACACCCCGGTGACCTGCGCGGTCACCGGCAGGTCGGCCAGGAACGGCCCGAGGGCGTTGAGGAAGCGGCCGAAGGGCTTGAGCCCGGTCGGGGCCACCGTCCGCGCCAGCCGGGTCAGCTGCACCGGGTAGACGAACGGCCCGGCGAAGGCGATCCCGTGGGCGTCGAGGGTGTCCTCGGTCTGGGCGTAGGACGAGGTGAGCCGGACGCCGAGCCGCTCCAGCAGGTCCACCGAGCCCAGGGAGCTGGTGTAGGCGCGGGAGCCGGTCTTGACCACCTTGACCCCGGTGGCCGCGGCGACGAACGCCGAGGCGGTGGAGATGTTGAAGGTCCGGGGTCCGCCGCCGGTGCCGACGACGTTCACGGTGCCCTGCCAGCCGGCGCCCGCCGGGTGCGGCGTACGGCGCTCGGCGAGCGAGTCCAGCAGGTGGCGCAGGGTGTGGTGGTCGGGGAGCCGGCTGGTCAGGGAGGCCAGCAGGGCGAGCACCTCGGCCTTGTCGAGCCGGTTGTCGCCGAGCTGGTCCCACCAGGACCGCCAGGTCCCGCGCCCGACCGGGGCCTGCTGCTGGAGCAGACCGGTGAGTGCGTCATGCACGGTCGTTCTCCGTCTCTTCCTCGTTGCGGTCCGGTGCGGCGGTGCGGCGGCGGGCGGTTACGCCGCCGCCGGCCGCGCCCCGGCGATGAAGGCGTCGATGGCCTCGACGCTGCGGAAGTTGTTCGGGTCGAGGTCGGCGTCGCCGACGGCGACCTCGAAGCGGTCCTCGACCCAGGCGATGAGCTTGAGCACGCCGAGGGAGTCGATGACGCCGTCGTTGAGCAGGTCGTGGTCGGCGGCGAGCTCGGCGGGCGCGGTGCCGGGCAGGAACTCGGCGATGACGAAGGTCTTGATGGTGTCGACGTGGCTCATGACGGGCTTCCTTCGGTGACGGGCGCGGGCGTGGGCGCAGGGGCGGGAGCGAGCGGTTCGAGGCGGTCGAGCGCCTTGCGGTCGACCTTTCCGGTGGCCGTCTTCGGCAGCGGCGCCTCGGTGAGCGTGAGCTGGGTGGGCACGGCGGCCCGGGGCAGGTGGCGGGCGCAGTGCCCGCGCAGGGCCAGGACGGTGAGGTCCGAGCCGGGGACCCGGCGGACGCCGGCGACGAGCTTCTTGCCGGCGATCGGGTCGGGCACGGCGGCGACGCCGGCCTCCAGCACGTCGGGGTGGTCCTGCAGGACCCGTTCGATCTCGGCGGTGTTGACCGCCACCCCGCGCACCTTGACCTGGAAGTCGGTGCGACCGGTCAGGTGCAGGGTGCCGGCGCCGTCGCGCCGGACCAGGTCGCCGGTGCGGAACCAGCGGCGGTCGTCCAGCCCGAGCGGGTGCCCGGTGAACTTCTCGGCGTGCCGGGTGCGGTCGAGGTAGCCGCGGCTCTGGAACGGGGTGGAGACGAAGAGTTCGCCGCTGCCGGGTCCCTCGACGAGCGTGCCCGTGTCGGGATCGAGCAGCAGGGCCTCGACGCCGGGCAGCGGGCGCCCGATGGGCACGGGCGGGAAGCTGGTCGCGGACGTGTCGACCTCGTGGACGAAGCTGTCGTTGGTCTCGGTGCAGCCGTAGATGTTGTGGATGCGGGCCTTGGGGAAGAGCGTGGGCAGGACGGCGAACGTACGGTCGGGGACGGCGTCCCCGGTGAACATCACGTGCTCGACCCCGGGGAAGGTGGCGCCGGTCTTGGTGGCGGCGTCCTGGAGCAGTCCGAAGGCCATGGGCACGGCCTGGACGACGTGGACGTCGTGCCGGGTGACCAGGTCCACCAGGTGCCGGCCGTGGGCGGCCAGCGCCGGGTCGACCAGGACGACCCGGCCGCCGCGGGCCAGCGTGGTCCACACGTCGAGCAGGCAGAGGTCGAAGTTGAGCGGCGCGTAGTTGAGGACGGTCCGGTCCGGTCCGATCTCGAACGCCGGCCCGGCCCATTCGGTGAACCGGTCCACGGCGTCCCGGCCGAGCGGGACGATCTTCGGCAGGCTGGTCGATCCGGAGGTGGTGAGCAGGAACGCCACCTCGGCGGCCTCGTCCTCGGGCAGCGGCTGCGCCGCCACCTCGGGATTGGGCCCGACCCGGCCGGGCGCGCCGCCGGGGGCGAGCACGTACCGGCATCCGGCCTGTGCGAAGAGGTCCGCGAGCAGGGTGTCGGCCAGTGCCGGCGAGGGCAGCATCACCGGCCTGCGGGCCAGCAGGCAGGCCAGGACCAGCGCCACCGCGTCGGGCGACTTGTCGGCGAGGACGCCCACGGGTTCCCCGGGCGCCAGCTCCAGCCGGGCCAGCCGGTCGCGTTCCTCGCCGGCCAGCTCGTACAGCTCCCGGTAGGTGGTCTCCTCCCCGTTGAAGAGCAGGGCCACCGCGTGCGGCCGGTCACGCACCTGGGTGAGGAAGCCGGCCACCAGCCCGAGCCCGGCCCCCGGCAGGGCGGTCCCCGAGGTCGGCGCGGTCCCCGCGGTCCCGGAGGTCATCACGCACCCCCGGCGGGGGCGGCGAGCTCGATCCAGCCGGACTTCACCGCGGCGCCCCGGGGCGTCTTGCAGGTGAAGCGGACCACGCGGGCGTCGGCGTCGGGCTGGAGGCCGATCTCCAGCGGGACGTCCGGCGGCACGGGCGCGGAGAACCGGCAGCCGAGCCCGCGGACCCGGGCGGAGTCGCCGTCGGCGAACCGGTCCACGGCCTCCTCGACGGCGAGGGCGACGACGCTCATGCCGTGCGCGATGACCGTCTCGAAGCCGGCCCCGCGGGCGGCCTCGGCGTCCAGGTGGATGGGGTTGAGGTCGCCGGAGGCGTGGGCGTACGTGCTGATCCAGTCGGTGGTCAGCTGGTGCACGGCCGTCTGCGGCGCGCCGGCACCGACCGGGGCGGGCGCGGCCGGGCCGCCGGCGATGTCGCCGAAGGGTTCCAGGCGCGTGGCGCCGACCAGCAGGGCGGAGATGACCAGCTCGGCGAACGGCTCCGGGCCGTCCTCACCGGTCAGCCCGACCCGCAGGGCGATCCGGGCGCCGCGCGGCTCCTTGCGGATGCCGAGGACGTCGAGCCGTACGGTGACCTCCTCGCCGGGGCGGACCGGCCGCTGGGTGCGGATGTCCTGGCCGAGGTGGACCACGGACACCGGGCCCGGTTCGGCCGCGGTCAGCTCGGCGACGGTCCGCTCGGCGACGGTGTGCGCGAGGACGAAGGTGTGGACGGGTGAGGCCTGGCCGGGCCGCGCGGTGGGCAGGCCCCGGCGGGCGGCGCCCCGGTAGTCGGTGATCTCGGGCTCGGTCACGGTCACCGTGCGGACCGGGGCGGGCAGCGTCGTCAGCGTCATACCGGCGTCACCACCACGGAGGCGTTGTGGCCGCCGAACCCGAAGGAGTTCGTGAGGGCGGGTCCCGATCGCACGGCGCGCGGCGCGCCGTGGACGACGTCGATGTCCATTCCTGGCTCCAGCTGTTCGTGGTTGGCGGTGGGCGGCACCTCGCAGTGCCGCATGGCCTGCACGGTGGCGACGAGTTCGACGGCGCCGGCGGCACCGATGAGGTGGCCGATGACGGACTTCGGCGCGGTGACCGGCGGCTGTGCGCTGCCGAACACCTTGGTGAGGGCGGCGGCCTCGGACCGGTCGTTGTAGGGGGTGGAGGTGCCGTGCGCGTTGACGTGCACGATGTCCTCGGGGGCGAGGCCGGCGTCGGCGATCGCGCCGGCCATGGCGGCGGCGGCGCCCGCGCCGTCGGGCAGCGGCATCGCCAGGTGGTGGGCGTCGGCGGTGGCGGCGTACCCGGCGACCAGTCCGTAGGGGCGGGCGCCACGGGCCCGGGCGTCGTCGAGGCGTTCCAGGACGACGAATCCGGCGCCCTCGCCCATCACGAACCCGTCGCGGTCCACGTCGAAGGGGCGCGAGGCGTGCTCGGGGTCGTCGTTGCGGAAGCTGACGGCGCTGAGGTTGCCGAAGCCGGCCAGGGTGACCGGGGTGAGGGTGTGCTCGCAGCCGCCGGCGATGACGAGGTCGGCGCGGCCGGTCTGGAGCAGCAGCAGGGCGTGCCCGATGGCGTCGGCGCCGGAGGCGCAGGTGTTGGCCAGGGTCAGGGCGGGTCCGGTCCAGCCCAGCCGCATGGCGATCTGGGCGGCGGCCGCGTTGGGCATGGTCATCAGCGGCATCAGCGGGTTGACCTTGGCGGGTCCGCCGGTGGTGAAGTGCGCCGACTCCAGGTCGCTGGTGGCCCGGCCGCCGACGGCATTGCCGACGACGATCGCGGTCCGCCCGGCCTCGGCCGCCGGGGAGCCGGCGTCCCGGTGGGCGGCGAGCGCGGCGGCGGTGCCGTAGTGGGCGAAGGGGTCCATCCGCCGGGCTTCCTTGGGCGGGACGAGACCGGCGACGGCCTCCAGGCCCCTGACCCGGCAGCCGATGCGTACGCGGTGCCGGCTGAGGTCGATGTGGGTGAGCTCGGCCGCGGTGGAACGGCCGGCGTGCAGCGTGCGCCACAGCTCGTCCGGGGTGCACCCGCCGGGGGTGACCACGCCCATGCCGGTGATGGCGACGGGCGGCCGCGCCGAACTGCCCCTGGACGCTCCAGGCATGTCTGCTCCTCGGGTGGTGGATCGGGTGGTCCAGCGGTCCGTCGGCGGGGTCAGATGATCCCGGTCTCGCGGGCGGCCTTGATGAAGGCGTCGGCGGCGAAGTCGATGTCGGCCTCGGTGTGCCGGGCGGTGATGGCGATCCGCAGCCGGGCCAGGTCGTTGGGCACGGCCGGGGTGACCACCGGCAGGCCGATCACACCGTGCTTGCGGGAGAGGGTGGCGAAGTCGTACGCGGCGTCGTCGGAGCCGGCGATGACCGGGACGACGGCGGTCTCGCTGTCGACGGTGGAGATCCCGGCGGCGTGCAGCAGCCCGCGGAAGCGCTCGGACTCGCGCTGGATGAACTCCACCCGCCACGGCTCGCGCTGCAGGATCCGCAGGGACTCCAGGGCGGCGGCGGCCTGGGCCGGGCCGAGGGCGGCGGAGAAGAGGAAGGGCCGGGAGGCGTACTTCAGGTGGTGGATGAGCTCGGCGGGGCCGGCGACCCAGCCGCCCATGGACGGGATGCCCTTGGAGAGGGTGCCGACCTTGACGTCGACCTTCACCTCGTAGTCGAAGTGCTCCTCGATGCCGCGGCCGGTCGCGCCGATGACGCCGAGGGCGTGGGCCTCGTCGACCATCAGCAGCGCGTTGTGCGCGTCGCAGACCTTGCGCAGCTCCACCAGCGGGGCGATGTCGCCGTCCATGGAGTAGACGGAGTCGACGATGACCAGCCGTACCCCGGTGTCGGGGGTGGAGGCCAGGCGGCGCTCCAGGTGGGCGACGTCGTTGTGGCGGAAGCGGACGACGCTCGCGCCGGAGAGCTTGCAGCCGTCGACGATGCTGGCGTGGTCGTACTTGTCGATGAAGACGGTGTCGCCGGGGCCGACGAGACCGCCGATGACGCCGGTGTTGGCGGCGTATCCGGAGCCGAAGACGATGGCCTGCTCGCGGCCGGCGAACTTGGCGACCTCGGCCTCCAGTTCCTCGTGCAGCGGGGTGCTGCCGGCCAGCGCCCGGACGCCGTGGTTGCCGGTGCCGTAGCGGTCGACGGCGGCCTTGGCGGCGGAGACGACCCGCTCGTCGCCGGCGAGGCCGAGGTAGCTGTAGCCGGACATCATCAGCAGCCGCTGGCCGTCCTGGTCGGCGTAGGCCGAGTCGCGTTCGGCGGTGTACGCCACGAAGCTGTTCTTGCGGGCCGGCTCGTACTCCAGCTGGGCGACCCGGTTGCGGAAGTAGGCGAGCTTCGGCTCCAGGCGGGCCCAGGCAGCGGATGTGTTCACGAGCTTCTCCTCCATCGACTCGTCGACCGGACGTCCGGCGGACCCGGAACTCCATCGGCGCCCCGCCGTTCTTCCGGCCGGGCTCTAGCGGAATTCCATTAAGGCTCGGAGGGCGCAATAGCGGCGCAAGAGGAAGTCCGGTGCGGGGCAAGTGTGTTGATGGATTCCGGCTCGAATACGAGGTCGCGGCGGCGGCCGGCCGTTGACACGTGAAGAACCGGCGCCGGTATCTTCGAAACCGCACGAACTAGGGGGACACGGCCGGAAGCCGACCGTTTTCGGAGAGTGCATAGTGCTGATCAGACTCGTAGGTCTTGTCACGATCGAGCCGGACGGAGCTCCGCCGCAGCACCTCTCCAGCGCCCAGGCACAGGTGGCCTTCGCCCGTCTGCTCATCGAGCGGGCCACGGGCACGGACCGCGACCAGCTGGCCGAAACCGTGTGGCCCGAGGGGCTGCCGGACACCTGGGCCTCGGCGCTGCGCAGTGTGGTGAGCCGGGTGCGTACGTTCGTGACGACCCCGCAGGACCAGCCGGGGGTCACCCCGCTGGTGGCACAGGGCGGACGCTACGTGCTGCGACTGCCGCAGGACGCGGCCGTGGACGTGGAGTGCGCCGAGACGGCGGTGGCGGAGGCGTCGGAGGCGTACGCGGAGGGCGCGTACGCGGTGGCGCAGCAGCTGGCCGCCGGGGCGGTGTCGAACCTGCGCGGCTCGTTCCTGCCCTCGCACGAGGGCGAGTGGGTGACGGCCATGCGCGAGCAGCTGGAGGAGCTGCGCCTGAAGGCCCTGGAGACGGCGAGCCTGTCCTCCTCCGCCCTGGGCGACGAGCACCACGCGCTGCGCTACGCGGAGGAGGCGGTGCGCCGGGCGCCGTTCAGGGAGAGCGCCTACCGCTGCCGGATGGCGGCCCACACCCGGGCCGGCAACCGTGCGGAGGCCCTGCGCAGCTACCAGCAGCTGCGGGAGGTCCTGGCCGAGGAGCTGGGCATCGACCCGGCCCCGGAGACGGAGGCGGCCTACCTGGAACTGCTGCGCACGCCGGAGCCCCGCCGCGACCGGGGCCCGCGCCCGTTCACGTACGTCGACCCGGTCCTGATGGGCATGTTCGAGGTCGACCGCGCCGCGGCCCCGCAGCCGTGCTCCTTGTCGGACCACGGGTGCACCACGCACCGCCGGGTGGCGTAAGCCCCGGCTCCCGTCAGGGGTTCAGGTCCAGGACGCGGACCGGTTCGCCCGCCCAGCGCTTGGGTTCCGTCGTGGCGACGAACGCGCCGTCCGGACGGTCGGGGCTCGGCTGGGCCGCGTGCAGCGTGTGGGCCAGGGCCCACGAGTCCTGCCGGGCCACCGCCAGGACGGCGGGCAGATCGAGGTCGAGGAGGGTCAGCCCGGGCAGCGCGGCCAGGTGCTCCGCCGTGCCCGGGCGGGCCCGGCCGGCCTCGACGAGCGCGCAGGCCGGCGCGTAGAGGAACCAGCCGGGCTGGGTGTGTGCCCGGTGGATCAGCCGGGAGGCGTTCGCGTTTCCCGTGCCCGCCGCGGCCAGGGCGGTCTCGTCGAGGACGATGTGCAGTGGATCGGTCACCGGCCCATCGCCTTCGCGATCCGCCGGTTCAGCTCGCGGTCGAGCTCTTCCTCTTCGCTCGGCGTCGGGTCGTACCCGTTCCACGCCTTCAGGAGCTCCCGGGCCCGCTGGGCACGCTCCGCCCGCTCGGCCGGCGTGAGCAGCGACTCCGCCAGCCGGGACAGGTAGGCCCGCAGCGACATCCCCTCGGCAGCGGCTACGGCGGCGAGCCGGTCCCTGGCCTCTTCGGAGATCCGGATGTTCGCGTCAGGCACGGCGGTGCTCCTTCCCAGTGACCCAGCCTAGGGGGTACGGGTACGGGTACGTATCACTCGGACGGGTGAACATCCGGACCCCCGGCCCGCCCCCGACCCCCGCCCCGCCCCCCCGCCTTGCCCCCCAGGCACGCCCGTGGCCCCGGCCGCCCCGGGGGGAAGGGGGCGGCCGGGGCCGGGTGGGGGAGAGGCACGGGCGGTGGGGATCAGGTGATGGAGACGCCCGAGTCGATGCTGACGACCTGGCCGGTCATGCAGTCCTGGTCCAGGAACAGCCCCACGCTGCGCGCGACCTCCTCGACCGTGACGAACCGCGGGATCGGGGCCTTGTCCTCCATGCCCTCCTTGACCCGGTCCGGCAGGTCCTGCGTCATGCCGGTGATCATGAAGCCCGGGGAGAGGGCGTTCACGGTCACCCCGCGCCGGCCGCACTCGGCGGCCAGCGTCCGGGTGAAGCCGATCAGGCCGGCCTTGGACGCGGAGTACGCCGTCTGGCCCGCGGTCGCGATGATCCCGGACGGGGACACCACGTTGATCACCCGGCCCCACCGCTTGCGCAGCATCGCGGGCACGGACACCCGGGCGGTGTGGAAGGAGCCGATCAGGTTGGTCTGGACGACCTGCGCCCAGTCGGCGGGGTTCTGCATGGCCATCAGGCTGTCCTTGCGGATCGCCCCGTTGTTGACCAGCACGTCCACCGGGCCGAGCGCGGTGGAGATCTCCTCGTACAGCTTCTGCGTGGCCTCCCAGGAGCCGACGTCGCCGGTGACCAGCACCGAGTCGTTCGTCAGCTTCTCCTGGACGGCCAGCGCCGCGTCCCGCGAGCTGTTGTAGTGGACGGCGACCCGGCAGCCGAGCGCGTCCAGCTCCAGGGCGAGGGCCTGGCCCAGGCCCCCCGAGGCGCCCGTGACGAGCGCCACCGGGGACTGCGGGCGCTCACCCGCAACGTTCTTGCTCATGCCGCGACACCGCCCCACTCCATCAGGATCGAACCCCATGTCATGCCGGCGCCGAAGCCGGCCAGCAGGACCTTGTCGCCCGCCTTGATACGGCCCTCCTCCAGGGCCTCGGTCAGCGCGATCGGGATCGACGCCGAGGCGGTGTTGCCGTACTTCTGGAGGTTGGTGATCAGTGCCTCGGGCCGCAGCCCGGTGTGCGACACGATCGAGTTGATGATGCGGATGTTGGCCTGGTGGGGGACGACGTGGTCGACCTCGGCCGCCGCCACCTTCGCGTTCTCCAGCGTCTCGCGCACCGTGCGGACGGTGTAGCGGACGGCGTTGAGGTAGATCTCGTTGCCGTTGATCTGCGCGTAGTGCAGTCCGGCGTCCAGGGTCTCCTGGGTGGTCGGCATCCGGCTGCCGCCGGCCAGCACCTTCAGGGAGCCGGTGCAGGAGCCGTCCGCGCCCAGGTTCCAGGCCTTGACCCGGTTCTCGGCGCCCGGCTGGAGCACGACCGCGCCCGCGCCGTCGCCGACCAGGATGGACAGGTCCCGGTCGGCCGGGTTGGCCGTCAGGGTGTGGGTGTCGGAGCCGATCAGCAGGATCGGCCGCGGGTCGATGGCGATCAGCGCCATCGCCGAGACGAGCCCGTAGACGAAGCCCGCGCACTCGGAGTTCACGTCGTGCGCGCTGCCGGCGATGCCGAGCTCGTGGTGGACGAACGCGGACGTCGCCGGCGACGGCTGCTCGGGCGTGGCGGTCGCGACGATGAGGTGGGCGATGTCGGCGCCGGTCAGGCCCGCCTTGTCCAGCGCGCGCCGGCCGGCCTCGACGGCCAGGGAGGCGGTGGTCTGCCCCGGGTCCACCGCTCGCCGCTCACGGATGCCGCAGCGGCTGACGACCCAGTGCTCGTCCACGCCGAAACGCTCCGCGAGTTCCGCACTGGTGACGATGCGCTCGGGTACGGACATGCCCCACCCGGTGATGTCGAAGCCGGTCACGTGGCTGGCCCCGCCTTACGCCTGCGCCGGGACGAGCTCGACGATCTTCGCGTACACGTCGCGCAGCGTGGTCGTGTCGTCGAGGTCGGCGAAGAGGGACTCGTCGGCCGGAATGTGCGGGTACTGGTTCTGGAAGCCGTACAGCCACTCCATCAGGTCCAGCGAGTCGACGTCCGCGATGTGCTGGAGCGGGGCGTCGGGGCTGACCTCCGCGGCACCCGAAACGGCCTCAAGCTGGCTCGCCAGTTCTTCGATGGTGGGCAGCGACATGGGGTCGGTCCTCTCTCGGCAGTACAACTCGGCGGTGCGTGACGTGTTTTCCGAAGCGATGAAATCCCCGCCCCCGCAAGGAAGGCGCAAGACGGATCCCGGCCGGGCCCCCGCCGGGCCGCCGCGGGGAATTCCCCGCGTCTTGCGCCTGCCTTGCGGGGCATCCGGTTTCCTCGGACGCGAATTCACCACGGCACCCGAACCGCCACATCACGGCACTGCCCGAGCCGGACAGGAAATGAGGACCACAGGATGACAACGGTCGCCCCCAAGTCGGTGGACCCCGAGGTCGACGCGATCAGGCACCACTACGAGGTCAGCAACGACTTCTACCGGCTGCTGCTGGGCCCCACGATGATGTACTCCGGCGGCTACTGGGAGGAGGGCGAGGACCTCGTCGCCACCCTCGACGAGGCCCAGGAGCGCAAGCTGGACAAGTTCGCGGAGCTCGCGAACGTGCGGGCCGGCGGCGCCAAGCGCGTGCTGGACATCGGCTGCGGCTGGGGCACCATGCTCAACCGCCTCACCACCGTCCACGGCGCCGAGGCCGGGGTGGGCCTGACCCTGTCCCGCACCCAGGAGGCCTTCATCGACGGCCTGGGCAACCCGCGGATCACCACGCTGGTGCAGAGCTGGGCGGACTACAAGGTCGCCGACGAGTCGGAGAAGTACGACGCCGCGTTCTGCATCAACGCCCTGGAGCACTTCGTCTCCTCCAACCTGCCGCCGAAGGAGCGCACCAAGCGCTACCGCTTCTTCTTCCAGCAGGTCGCGAACGCCCTCAACCCCGGTGCCAAGTTCGTCCTGCACACCATGACCGCCGAGGCGCTGCCGATGAACCGCGCGCTGCTCGACGACCTGAAGTTCCTGCAGCGCTCCGAGTTCGAGGGCTGCCACATCCCGCACCTGAGCGAGCTGAGCGCCGCCGCCGAGGGCCTGTTCGAGATCGACGAGATCGTCAACGAGCGCGAGTCCTTCGCCATGGCCTGCCGTGCCTGGCTGGTGCTGCTCGCCGAGCGCCGCGACGAGGCCGTCGCCATGGAGGGCGAGGAGGTCGTGTCCCGCTTCGAGCGCTACCTGGACATCTTCGCCTACACGCTCGAGGACAAGTTCTTCAACAACTTCCGCGTCACCATCACGCGCCGCTGAGGGAGGCCGACGTGACGAGCATTCTCGAGCCGGCCACGGACGGCGGGGCGCGTCCGGCCACCGAGCCGGCCCCCGGCGGCCGCGGCCCGACCCGCCACCTGCGGGTCGCGGTCATCGGCACCGGCTTCTCGGGCCTGGGCACCGCCGTCCGGCTGCTGCAGTCGGGCATCGAGGACTTCCTGGTGTTCGAACGGGCCGACGAGGTCGGCGGCACCTGGCGCGACAACAGCTATCCGGGGTGTGCGTGCGACGTCATGTCCCACCTGTACTCCTTCTCGTTCGCCCAGAACCCGAACTGGAAGTCCACCTTCGGCAAGCGCGACGAGCTCTACGCCTACCTGCGCGAGACGGCCGACCGCTTCGGCGTGCGCCCGCACATCCGCTTCGGCCACGAGCTCCTCGCCGCCCGCTGGGACGAGGGCGAGCGCCACTGGCGCATCGAGACCTCGCAGGGCGAGTACACCGCCCAGGTCCTGGTGACGGGCACCGGCTACCTGAGCGAGCCGGCCGTGCCCGACATCAAGGGCATCACCTCCTTCGAGGGCAAGGTCTTCCACTCCTCGCGCTGGGACCACGACCACGACCTGACCGGCCGCAACGTCGCCGTCATCGGTACGGGCGCCAGCGCCATCCAGTTCGTCCCGCAGATCCAGCCGCAGGTCGGCCGGCTGGACCTGTACCAGCGCACGCCCCCGTGGATCGGCCCGAAGAACGACAAGCCGACCACCCCGCTGCAGGCGAAGCTGCTGCGCTCGCTGCCCGGCTACCAGAACTTCCGGCGGAACTTCAACATGTGGGGCCGGGAGATCCTGGCCTTCGTCATGGCCCGCCCGAAGGTCGCCGGCAAGATGCAGAAGATGGCCTCGGACCACCTGAAGAAGTCGGTCCCGGACGAGGCCCTGCGGGCCAGGCTCACGCCCGACTACGTGATGGCCTGCAAGCGGCTGCTGTTCTCCAACACCTGGTACCCGGCGATCCAGCAGCCCAACGTGGACCTCGTCACCGACGGGATCGCCGAGGTCCGGGCCCACTCGATCGTCACGGAGGACGGCACCGAGCGGGAGGTCGACACGATCATCCTCGGCACCGGCTTCCAGGCCACCGACCGGCCCGTCGCGCGCCGGATCTGGGGCCGGGACGGGATCGCGCTGCGCGAGGCCTGGAAGGACGGCAACGGGATGGCCGCGCACCGCGGCACGACCGTCGCCGGCTTCCCGAACCTGTTCATGCTGCTCGGCCCGAACACCACCTTGGGCCACTCCTCGCAGGTGGTGATGATCGAGGCGCAGATCCAGTACGTGCTGGACGCGCTGAAGCAGATGGACAAGCGGGGCCTGGCCAGCGTGGAGGTGCGCCGCGAGGCGCAGGACGCCTGGAACAAGGCCCTGGACGCCAAGCTCGACGGCACGGTGTGGAACGCCGGCAACTGCAACAGCTGGTACCTCGACGCCAGCGGGCGCAACCCGTCGATCTGGCCGACGTACACCTGGCGCTTCCGCCGGGCCACCAAGCGCTTCGACCTGAGCGAGTACCAGCTCGCCTCGCGGGTGCGCACGGCCGAGCCGGCCGCTCACCAGTAGGACGACGTACGCCATGGGAATTGGGAGACGCACGCAGATGAGCTCTACCCCGAGAACCACCGCCGGTGACACCGCCACGCAGCCCTCGCGACGCGGTCTGCTGCGCGGCGCGGCGGCCGCCGCCGTCGCCGTGGTCGGCTGGAACGCCGTCGACCAGACCTGGGCCACGGCCGCCGAGGCCGGCAAGCGGGACGTCGTTCCGGTGCCCAACCTGGTCGGCACCCTGGAGACGTCCGACGCCACGGTGAGCGCGTTCAGCCACGACTTCGGTCACTTCTTCGACAACGCCAAGCCGTGGGCGGTCCTGCGGCCCGGCTGCGTCCAGGACATCGTCACGATCGTCAACTACGCCCGGGTCAACGGGATCAAGGTGGCGGTCAACGGCCAGGGCGGCACCGGCACCGACCTCGAGTCGCACTCGGTGTACGGGCAGGCCCGGGTGCCCGGCGGCATCTCCATCGACGCCAAGGGCATCTCCAAGATCCTCTCCATCGGCAACGACTACGCGGTGGTCGAGGCCGGCGTGACCTGGGGCCAGCTGACCGACGCCACCCTCGCGCTGGGCAAGACGCCGCCGGCGCTGCCGGACTACCTGTACATCTCCATCGGCGGCACCCTGTCGGTCGGCGGGATCGGCGGCACCGTGCAGAAGCACGGCCTGATGGTCGACACCGTGCAGGCCATCGACATCGTCACCGCCGACGGCAAGCTCGTCACGGCCACCCCGTGGCTGCGGGCGGACCTGTTCAACGCGGCCCTCGCGGGCGCCGGCCAGGTCGGCATCATCGTCCGGGTCAACGTCAAGCTGGTCCCGGCGCCCAAGCGGGCGGTCGTCTTCAGCCTCTTCTACGCCGACCTGGAGACGTACCTCGCGGACTCCGAGAAGGTCATGGCGGAGGGCCGCTTCCAGGTCCACGCGGGCGAGATGCTGCAGAAGCCCGACGGCTCGGGCTGGCGCTACAAGATGGAGGTCGGCGCCACCTACGACACCACCGCGCCGGACCGCGACCGGCTGCTGGCCGGCCTGCGCGACGTACGGTCGGACGCGGTGATCGAGGACGTGACGTTCCGCGACTACATGTTCCGGCTGGACGCGTACGAGGCGTACCTGAAGTCCTCGGGCCACTGGTACACACCCAAGCCGTGGCTGAGCATGTTCCTGCCGGCGTCGAAGACGAAGACCTTCATGCAGCTGGTCGAGCGGGAGCTGACCGCGGACTCCCTCGGCGGGGGCTTCCTGCTCTTCTACCCGTACTACACCTCGAAGATCAGGCGCCCGCTGGCAGTGCAGCCGGCCGAGTCGGTCGGTTACCTCTTCGACCTGCTCCGCTTCCCCAACCCCGGCGACACCGGCGTCCAGGCCATGCTCGACCAGAACCGCCGCCTGTACGACATCGCGGTGTCCATGGGCGCCAAGCGCTACCTGGTGGGCTCCATCCCGAACATGACCCAGGCGGACTGGAAGGCCCACTACGGCAACCGCTGGGCGGCGTTCGCCTACGCCAAGAAGAAGTACGACCCGACCAACATCTTCACCCCCGGCCAGGGCATCTTCACCTGACAGCCCCGACCGGACGCGTGAGTCCCGGCGGCGGGGACGGGGACGAGGGACCCCGCCCCCGCCGCCCTCTTTTCTCTGGAGGCTTCGCCCATGACCCCGTACGACCTGATCGACGAGGCGGTGATCGACGCCCCGGCGGCCGCCGTCTGGGACGCGCTGATCACCGAGTTCCGCGGTGCCAAGCAGTGGTGGGTCCCGCACAACACCTTCGCCACCGTCTCCGGCTCCCCCGACGCGGTCGGCGGTGAGGTCGCGGTCACGGTGCACACCAAGGGCGTCGACAACGGCGGCCTGAAGCTGCGCTTCACCGCGCGCACCACGGCCGTCCAGCCCGGCCGCCGGCTGGACATCGCGTACGTGGACGGGGTCTTCCGCGGGCCCAGCACGTTCACGCTGGAGCCGCTGGCCGACGGGCGCACCCGGCTGGCCATGCACTTCACGGCCCGCCCGCACGGCTGGCTGAAGCTGCTGTCGAAGGTGGCCGACCTCGGCGCGGAGCACTCGCGCGGCACCCTGGCCGCCTTCGCGTCGCTGAACCGGCACCTCGCGGGGGTCGCGGCATGACCACGGCCGCGGACCCGGTCCGCACCACCCGGGAGCTGACCGTCCGTACGGACGACGGCGCCGACCTCGCCGTCACCGTCCTGGCCCCGCTCGCCGGGACCGCCCCGGCGGCCGACGTGGTCCTGGTGCACGGCTGGGCGCACTCGCGCCGCGCCTGGGGCACCGTCGCCGACCGCCTGATCCGGGCCGGGCACCGGGTCGTCCTGTACGACCTGCGCGGTCACGGCGCCTCCACGCTCGGCCGCACCCCGGTCGCGCCGGAGCGGCTCGCCGCGGACCTGGCGGCCGTCCTCGGGGAGACGCAGGCGCGCGAGGCGGTCGTCGTCGGCCACTCGGGCGGCGGCTTCACCGCGCTGACGTACGCGGCCGCGCACCCCGAGGCCGCGCGGCTGCGCGGCCTGGTCCTGCTCGGCACGGCGGCGCACGGCCAGGACACCCCGGACAGCGAGGTCAAGATGATGGGCAGCGGCTTCTTCAGCTGGGCGCTGTCCCGCCCGGCCCTCGGCCGCAAGCTGCTGGCCGCCAACACCATGGGCAAGCGGGCCGACCGCTGGGCCCGGGAGCTGAACCGCCAGCTCTTCGCGGCCACGCCGCCCCGGATCCGGGCGGACTACTTCCGCTGCACCCGCGGCTGGGACGTCCGCGCGGCGCTGGCGTCGGTCCGGGTGCCCGCGGTCGTGCTCCACGGGGACCAGGACAAGGTGATCGACGTCGCGCTGGCCGAGACCCTGGCGGACGTGCTGCCCGCCGCCCGCTTCGAGGTTGTACCGGACACCGGTCACATGCTGCCGCTGGAACGCCCCCTGCTCGCGGTCTCGGCCGTGGCCGAGCTGACCGCGCGCGGACGATGATCGAACGGCTCCTGCCGCCGGGCGTCACGTCGTCGGAAGCCTTCGACGACGCGGCGCCCGCCCCGCTGTTCCCCGCCGAGGCCGCCTTGATGGAGGGCCGCCGGGCGCGCCGCCGACGGCAGTTCGCGACGGCCCGCGCCTGCGCCCGGCGCTGTCTGGCGGCCCTGGGCCGCGCGCCGGCACCGCTGCTGCCCGGCCCGGGCGGCGCCCCGCAGTGGCCGGCCGGCGTGGTCGGCAGCATCACCCACTGCGACGGCTACCGCGCGGCGGTCGCCGCCCCGGCGGACACGGTCGCGGCCCTGGGCATCGACGCGGAACCGGCGGGCCCGCTCCCGCCCGGCGTCCTCGGGCTGATCACCTCGGAGCCGGAACGCGCGCACCTGCGCGCCCTGGCGTCGGCGGACCCGGACACGCCCTGGGAGCGGGTGTTCTTCTCGGCCAAGGAAGCGGTGTACAAGGCGTGGTACCCGGCGACGGGCACCTGGCTGGGCTTTCGCGACGCCACCCTCGCCCTCTCCCCGGCCGGCACCTTCACCGCGACCCTCCACCTGCCGTCGCCGCCGGTCGACCCGGTCTACGAGGGCCGCTGGCTGGCCACGGAAACCCTGGTGATCACGGCGGTGGCCCGCGGTTAGAGTGCCGCCATGAGCACGCCACATCTGCGCCTGGAGCCGGTCACCGCCGCCAACTTCGAGGCCGTCCAAGCCGTTTCCGTCCGCCCCGACCAGGCACACCTGGTCTCCCCGGTCGTGAAGTCGCTCGCCGAGGCCTACGTCCACCCCGACATGGCCTGGCCGCGCGCGATCGTCGCCGGCGAGGAGGTGGTCGGCTTCGTGATGGCGTTCCTGGACCACCGCTGGAACGACGATCCGTCCGACGTCCGCTCGGGCCTGTGGCGCCTGAACATCGACGCGGCCCACCAGGGCAAGGGCTACGGCACCTTCGCCGTCGAAGCGGTCTGCGCGGAACTCCGCCGCCGCGGCACCCCGAAGGCCTACGTCACCTGGCACACGGGCCCCCACACCCCGGAACCCTTCTACGCCTCCCTGGGCTTCACCCGCACCGGCGAGATGGTGACCGACGAACCGGTCGGCGTCCGCGACCTCACCCCGCGCTGACCGGCCGGTCGAGGCCCCGACGTCCCGGCCGACGGGCCCGCACGCCGCCGCCCGGCCCCGAAGGTGTCCCTCACGGCGCCGGCAGGACCACCGTTCGGGGGGACGGGGTGGCCGGGTCGGGAGCGGGTGGGCGGGGGGTGCCGTTGCGGAAGTCCTGGGGGCTGACGCCGCGGACCCGTTTGAACGCCGTGGACAGGGCGAACGCCGAGCTGTAGCCGACGCGGCGGGCCACCGTGGCGACCGTGGCGTCCGGCTCGCGCAGCAGGTCGGCCGCCAGGGTCAGCCGCCAGCCCGTCAGGTACGCCACGGGCGGCTCGCCCACCACCTCGGTGAAGCGGCGGGCCAGGGAGGCGCGCGAGACACCGACCTTGAGCGCGAGCTCCTCCACCGTCCAGCCGTGGGCCGGGTTCTCGTGCAGCAGCCGCAGGGCCGGGCCGACCACGGGGTCGCTCTGGGCGCGGTACCACATGGGCGCGCCGCTGCCCGGGGCGGCCAGCCAGGCGCGCAGCACCCCGATCAGCAGCAGGTCCAGCAGCCGGTCCAGGACGATCTCCTGACCCGGCTCGTCCTTGCCGATCTCCGCCGTCAGCAGGGTGATCAGGGTGTGGTCCGCCGCCTCCGCCGGGCGGACCAGCAAGGTGGGCAGGGCGCTCAGCAGCCGGCGGCCGATCTCGCTCGGCGCCTGGTAGGTGCCGCTGAGCATCACCGCCGAACCGGCGTCCTGGAGCGGATCCCCCCAGGTGCGCACGCCCAGCGACATGGTCTCGGTGACGTCCTCGCCGTCCTCGGTGCTGCACCGCTGCTCGGGCCCGACCCGGATCTGCACGGGCGTGCCGGGGGAGTCCGCCACCGTGTACGCGTCCGGGCCGCGGACCACCGCCACGTCCCCGGGCCGGACGAGCACCGGCGCGCCCTCGTCGGGCAGCAGCCACGCCTGGCCGTGCACCATCGTCACCACCGACAGCGGCGCCCGGTCCTCGACCCGCAGCGACCACGGCGGATTGAAGACGGACTTCAGCAGGAACGCGCCGCGGGCCTTGGGCCCTTCGAGCAGTCCGGTCAAGGTGTCCACCGGTCCATCCTCCCTCCCCGAGGAGCACGGGGAAACACGGGGAAACACGTGGAGCGCCCGCTCTCCCGCGGGGGACGGAAGAGAGAGCGGGCGCCGTTCACGGGGGTCGAGCAGGGTGCCGCACGGCAGCGGCCCGGCGGCCGATCAGGCCGAACCGCGCCCGTGCAGGGTCAGGGCGCGGCCGAGCGCCGTCAGGGCCGCCGTACAGGCCAGCGTGCGCACCACGTTGTACGTCGTCCAGCGGCCGCCGAAGCGGGACCGGGCCGCGGACAGGTCCGCTCCCGCCCGGGCCAGCTGGTTGTTCAGCGGGATGTTGACGATCGCGGTCACCAGCAGCGACAGCCCGTACAGCGCGAACGCCAGCCAGCCCCAGCGCGCCGCGTCGGGCCGGCCACCGCGCTGCTGCTGGGCGGCCGCCACCCCGGTGGCGAGGAACGCCCCGAGGAACAGCAGCCCGAACAGCCCGTTGTCGATGGCCTCGTTGATGTTCCGCATGGCCGTGACGTACGTGTGGTCGTCCCCGCGGCCGAGCCCCGGCATCACCGAGATGTCGAACGCGAAGTACAGCCCGGCCATCAGCCCGGTGCCGACGGTCGCCGCCACCAGGGTCGCGGACTGGGTGGTCGTACTGGTCACGTCAGGATTCCCTTCAGCGTGCGCTCGTAGCGCCGGCGCAGCAGCGTCGATCCGACCAGCCGGACCGGCGGCGGAATGGTCGCCGAGACGTACGCGACCGAGGCGCGCGGCGCGCCGTCGAACATCCACGGCTGGAGGTAGGTGATCACGCGCCGCGGCGCGGTCCCGATGAGCTTGCGCTCCTCCGCCAGGTACGCCCGCTCCCCGAGCCGGTCGAACACGGGGAAGACGACCCGCTCCTCGGCGGCGAGGTGGTCGCGCAGGACCGTCTCGAAGTCGGCGGCGGCGCGCACCAGCCCGTCCCCGCCGCGGGCGACCGCGGTGGACACCGCCCGCATGGCCGCGTCCAGCTCCTCGTGGTCCTCGTGCAGCTCCCGCGCCTGCGCGTCGAAGTCGGCGTCACGGGCCCGCAGTCCGGGCCACAGGACGTCGTCCTCGCTGGTGTGGTGCCATTCGATCACCTCGCGCAGCCGCTGCCACCACTCGGCGCCGCCGCCCTTCCAGGAGGCTGCCGCCGCCCGCAGCCGGGCCGCGTCGCGGCGCATCGCGATGTGCATCAGGGCGAAGCCGTGGAAGTGGGCCGGCAGTGCGGCCAGTCCGTGTTCGCTGGAGAAGGTCGGCTCGGGCATCGGGGCCTCCTTGCGGTGCGTGGTCGGTCCCGGGTGACCCGTCCCCGGGGCCCGGCGGGCGGCGGCCGTACCAGAGTCGCCGCCCGGCCGGACCGGGGTGGTCGAGAGGACCGGTGAGGCGTCAGACGTTCCAGACGCCGGTGGCCGCCGCCTCGCGGGCGAAGTCGGAGAAGTCCTTGGGCTTGCGGCCCAGGGCCTCCTCGACACCGTGGACCAGGTGCGCGTTGCGCCCGTCCAGGATCATCGTGAACAGGTCGGCGAAGTCCTCCGGCAGACCGTTCTCGCGGAGCACCGCGCGGTACTCCTCGTTGGTGACGGAGATGTACTTGATGTCGCGGCCGGTCGCCTTGGACAGCTCGGCGGCGACGTCGCTGTAGCTGAGCAGGCGCGGGCCGGACAGCTCGTAGGTCTTGCCGATGTGCTTGTCGTCGGTCAGCGCGGCCACCACCACGTCGGCGATGTCGTCGGCGTCGACGAACGCCTCCACCGCGTCCCCGGTCGGCAGGGCGATCTCGCCGGCCAGCACGGGCTCCAGGAAGAAGCTCTCGCTGAAGTTCTGGTTGAACCAGCTGGAGCGGACGATGGTCCAGTCCGCGCCGGAGGCCTTCACGTGGTTCTCGCTGACCTCGGCGGCCTCCTCGCCACGGCCGGACAGCAGCACCAGGCGGCGCGCGCCGGCCGCGACGGCGGCCTTGGAGAACTCCGCCACCTGCTCGGCGGCGCCCGGGAAGGCGAGGTCGGGGTAGTAGGTGATGTAGACCCGGTCCACACCCTCCAGGGCGGGCCCCCAGGTGCTGGAGTCCTCCCAGACGAACGGCGGCTCGCCGCTGCGGGAGCCGATGCGGACGGCCCGGCCCTGGGCGGTGAGACGTTCGGCGACACGACGGCCGGTCTTGCCGTGACCGCCGATGACGAGGGTGATCTGCGCGTTCTGCGTGTTCTGAGTCATGAGTACAGTCAAGTCCACTCTCGCGAGACGGGCCATAGCCACAAAGCTCAGTTCCATACGCGTGCGTCTACGAGTTGGTCAGGATCGTCGACTCGCATGCGCCGCGGAGAGTGCGGCTGCGGCATGAGCCCGAGAATCGTAGGCATGCCCGGACGGGGTGGGCCACAGCATCCCGAGTGGTCCTCAACGGCTCCTGGAGCGGGTCTTGAGCGGCTCACGAGCCCACGCCGAGCGACCCCTGACCGGCTCCCGACCGGCCCTGTACGGCCAAGACTCCAGCGCTTCTCCAAGCGTTCCCGACACCATCGGTGTTCGCCAGTACCGACCCGAGGTCCGGGAGGCCAGATGAACCCCACTCCGGAGCAACCGGAGCTCGAACAGCTGTCCGCCGAGCTGGCCGGGCTGCTCGAACGGCTCGGGCTCGACCCGGCCGGCGAGCGCCCCGCGCGCCGCGATCGCATCGACGTCCGTTTCGCGGCCGTGGCCGCCGCCCATCCGGGCCGGATCGCCGCCCAGGACGCCGAGGACACGGCGACGTACCTGGAACTGGAGCTGCTGGCCGACGACATCGCCCGCCGGCTCAGCGGCCGCGCGGGTCCCGGCGAGGCCGTCGCGGTCCGCGCCCGGCGCACGTGCGCGGCGGCCGCGGCGGTGGTGGGCGTGATGCGCTCGGGCGCGGCGGTCCTGCCGCTGGAGCCCGGGCACAACCCGGGCCTGCAGGAGTTCCTGATGCGGGACTCCGGCGCCGAGATGGTCCTGTCCGACAGCGGACTGCTGCGCGACGAGATCCCCGTCGCCAAGGCCGGCCCGTTCGTGGTCGCCGTCCGCCCGGAGCAGGCCGTACGCCGGCAACTGCCCGAGCGCACGGCGTTCCTGGCCCTGCCGTCCGCGGGCGGCAACCCGGGCCGCGCCCTGTCCGTGGAGCCGGTCACCCACCTGGACGTGCTGTCGTGGGTGGACGTGGCCCTGCCCACGCTGGAGGCCGGCCCCGACGACGTGTGGACGTCCTACCACTCCATGAGCCTGGACCTCGGCATGCGCGAGATGTGGGGCCCCCTGCTGTCGGGAGCACGCGCCGTCGTCGTGGACCGGGACACCGCCTGCGACGCGCGGGAGTTCGCCCGCACCCTGACCGCGCACGGGGTGACGGTCCTGACGCAACTCCCCTCGGCCCTGGCCCGCCTGACGACGGCGGCGGCCGGCACCCGGATCCCGTCGCTGCGGCACGTGGTCCTCGCGGGCGAGCCCGTCCCGCCGAGCTGCCCGGCCGCCTGGCACACCGCCGCGATCGCCCCCCAGGCCACGGTCTGGGACCTGACGGGCCCCCCGACCCGCGTCTGACGGGGCGGACCACCGCCGGAAGGGCCCCGGGAGACCAGAGTCTCCCGGGGCCCTTCCGGCGGGATCAGAAACGATTCGGCGGGATCGGGAAAGACCCAGCGGGGTCAGAAGTTCCCCAGCCCGCCGCACACGTTGAGCGCCTGGGCCGTGATCGAGGCCGCCAGGTCGGTGGTCAAGTAGCCGACCAGCCCCGCGACCTCCTCGGGCGTCGAGTAGCGCCCCAGCGGGATCTTCGCCTCGAACT
Source organism: Streptomyces antimicrobicus (assembly GCF_020532625.1). Classification (GTDB taxonomy): domain Bacteria; phylum Actinomycetota; class Actinomycetes; order Streptomycetales; family Streptomycetaceae; genus Streptomyces; species Streptomyces antimicrobicus. The sequence continues at coordinate 42,089 of NZ_JAJAUY010000009.1, forward strand.
GCTCCTGGACGTACTCCTCCGTGGTGTCCCACGCCGCGGCGTACCCGCTGCGCACCCGCGCCGCCATCGGCGTCTCGACGTACCCCGGGCAGACCGCGTTCACGGTGACCCCGGTCGGCGCCAACTCCTTGCCGAGCGCCTTGGTGAAGCCGACCACGGCGTGCTTGGACGCCGAGTACGGCGCGCCCAGCAGCACGCCCTGCTTGCCCGCGGTGGAGGCGATGTTGATGATCCGCCCCCAGCTCGCCCGGCTCAGCCCGCCGTGGTTCAGCACCTCGCGGGTCAGCAGGAACACGCTGTTGAGGTTCGTGTCGATGACCTCGTGCCACAGTTCGTCGGTGATACCGGCCGTGGCCCCGCCGCCGCTGCGCCCGGCATTGTTGACCAGGATGTCCACCGTCCCGCCGTACGTCTCCACGGCCGCCGCGACCAGCTCCGCCACCGCGCCCCGGTCCCGTACGTCGCAGGCCGTGCCCTCCACGGTGAGGCCCTCGGCGCGCAGGTCCTCGACGGTCTGCTTGACGGCCGGCCCGGTCCGCGCGCACAGGAACACCCGGTGCCCGCGCGCCCCCAGGTCCCGGGCGACGGCCAGCCCGATGCCGCTGGTCGCCCCGGTGACCAGGGCCACCGGCCGTTCCGGTGCCCTGCCCGTCGTCCTCGCCGTCCCTGCTGTCATCGGGCCCCCTCCCTCGCTCGCGTCGACGTCCCGGCCACTCGCGTCGACGTCTCGACGATGGCGCGATCCACTCGGGGCGCGCCGGAAGCCGGGTGGGGCCGGAGCCGCAGCGGGGCCAGTGCCCGGGCCAGGGCGTCCTCCGTCAGCTCCGGCCCGCCGGCGGCGACGTACCCGTCCGGCCGCACCAGGATCCAGCCGCCCGCCGCCAGCCCGAGCGCCTGCCGCAACCGGCCGCGCCCGTCGACCAACGGCCCGGGCACCGGGCCGGACACGGTCCCGCGCCCGGCCGGACGCCCGGCTCCGCCGGCCGTCCCGCGACCGGCCCGCCCCGCCGGCCGCCGTCCACCGAGGACGGTCCGCACCGACAGCCACGCGCCGTGACGGGCGTGCGCGGCCGCGGCGGTCCCGGCCGCCTCCCCGGTGCCTTCGGGCACGTACAGCAGCGACCAGCGCACATCGCGCAGCTCCGCGGCGAAGGCGGCGATGCCCGGGTCCCCGGGGAACCGCGCGGCGGCGACGGCCGCCCGCGACCCGGGCACCGGCCCCGCACCGCCGCCACCGGCGGCGGGCACGGACGCGGACGCCGACGCGGACGCGGACGCGGACGCGGTGGTCAGCGAACTGTCCGCGTACCCGAGCCGCAGCCCCGACATCCCGCCGAGCACCTTGCGCTGCACCGCCCGGCGCAGCGGCGCGGCGTTGCGCACGGCGCCCATCACCAGCGGCAGCGCCAGCCCCGCCAGCGCGTTCTTGAACTGCACCAGGTACGTCGCCTGCCGGGTCGAGCCCAGCAGCGCCCGCCCCACCGGCACCCGCTCCTCGTCGTAGGTGTCGAGCAGCGCACGCCCGGCGTGGCCCCGCCCGACCATGGCGAGCTTCCACGCCAGGTTGTACGCCTCCTGCACGCCGGTGTTCATGCCCTGCCCGGAGGCCGGGCTGTGCACGTGCGCGGCGTCACCGGCGACGAACACCCGGCCCTCGTGCATCCGCGGCACCATCCGCTGCTGGAAGGTGAACACCGAGGTCCACGACGGCTCCCCGACCCGGACCTCCCGCCCCAGCCCGGCCGACAGTTTGGCCGAGAACCGTTCGGCCACGGGCCGGGGATCCGCCCCCGGCCCGGCCGGCGCGGTGTCCAGCAGCCGCCAGCGGCCCTCCTCGCGGTACGGCACCATCATCAGGGCCTGGCCGCCGGTGTGGACCCAGTAGATGGTGTCCTGCGGCAGGTCCACGGCCACGGGTGCGTCGGCCAGTTCCCACGTCTCGCGGGACTCCCCGAGCAGCGGCAGGCCGAGTGCCTTGCGGACCGTGCTGTGCCCGCCGTCGCAGCCCACCAGCCACGGCACGGCGAAGCTCTCCCTCCGCCCGTCCGCGTGCTCCAGCAGCACCCGGACCGCGTCCGGGCCCTGCGTGAACGAGGTGAGCCGCACACCCCACTCGACCCGCACGCCGAGCCGGCCGACGGCCTCGCGCAGCAGCTCCTCGGTGCGGGTCTGCTCGATGACGACCGTGTACGGGTAGCGGGTCGGCATGGTCGCGTAGTCGGCGTCCAGCCGCACCAGTCGGCGCCCGCCCGCGTACATGGTGAAGGCCCGGTTGGGCCGCCCGGCCCGCAGGACCGGGTCGATCACGCCCATCTGGTCGAACGTCTCCAGGGTGCGCGGGTGCACGGCCACGGCCCGGCTGGTCGCCGCCGGCCGGGACGCGGCGTCGACGAGCCGGACGGCCAGCCCCCGCCGCGCCAGTTCATGGGCGGCGGTGAGCCCGACGGGCCCGGCCCCCACGACCAGCACCTCGGCCGCGTGACCCCCGCTCCCGGCCGGTTCAGGCCGCATGCGCCGGCTCCGGCACGACGGCCGCGGGCGTCCGCCACGGCCCCTCCTCGACCGTCCGGAACAGCCCCGGCTCGGGCGTGGCCAGCGCCGCGAGCGGGCCGACCAGCTCACGGAAGGTCTCGCTGGTCATCGCGGCCCGGTGGGAGGCGGCGTCCACCCACTCGGCGATCTCGACGAAGACGTTCGGCTCGCCGAGGGAGTTCAGCGTCCGGTGCGCGATGTGGCCCGGCTGCGCGCTCATGAAGGCGGAGATCCTCTCCTTCGCGGCCAGGAACTCCTCGATGTCGCCGTGCACGGTCAGCTTGTTGACGAAGGTCACCACGGGGAACTCCCTGACGTAGAAGGAACGGGAACGGGAACGGGAACAGCGGCAGGGGCGGGAACAGCAGCGGGAACAGGGACGGCAGCAGGGACAGGGACGGAAGGAGGGCCGGAAGGAGGGCCGAAGCCGGAAGCCGGGCCCGCCCCCCGGCCGGTCTCGACGGCCGCCCGGGTCCGGATGCTCATCGCCAGCCCCCGCCGCGCCGGCTTCCCCACGGGCGTGCGCGGCACGGCGTCCAGGACCTCGACGCGGCGGATCTGCTCGAAGGGCGCGAGCCGCTCGTTGGCCCGTTCCACGATGGAGTCCAGGACGTCGAGCAGCCCGGGCTGGGCGGGATCGCGCAGCACGATGCCGGTCCACACCACCGCCCCGTGCACGGGGTCGGGCCAGCCGACGACGACGCAGTCGGCGACCCGCTCGTCCGCGGCGACGACGGCCTCCACGGCGGTCGGCGAGACCAGCTCGTTGTCGTACTTGAACACGTCGCCGAGCCGGTCCACGAGGAACAGCTCGCCCTCGGCGTTGAGATAGCCGACGTCGCCCGTGGAGAACCACCCGCCGTACCCGACCTTGGCCGGGCCGAGGCAGTCCAGGTACCCGGCCATCAGCTGCGGCCCGCGCACCTGCACCTCGCCGGTGGCGTACGGGGCCAGCGGGCGGCGGGTGTCCAGGTGGACGATCCGGCACTCGGTACCGGGCACGGCCGGGCCGACGGCGGTGCTGCGCGGGCGGTCGTAGGCGTCGCGTTCGTCGTACGGCGGCTCGGCGGCCGGGCGCCGGCAGTGGCTGAGCGGGGACAGCTCGGCCATCCCGTAGCCCTGGACGACGGGGACGCCGAGCCGGCGGCGCAGGGTCCGGGCGGCGGCCGGGTCGAGGGCGGTGCCGCCGGACAGGACGGCGGTCAGCCGCGGCCCGGCGGGCACGCCCTCGATGCTGACCTCCTCGGCGTCGTGCAACTGGGCGGCCAGCCGGTGCAGCCGGGCGGGCAGCCCGTAGTAGTGGGTGGCGCCCTCGCGGGCGGCGACGGCCAGCGAGGCCAGGGGGTCGGGATCGGTGCACAGCACCTGGCAGGCCCCGGCGAACACCGCGGAGTTCAGGTGCATGACGTGGAGGAGCGGCAGGTGGTTGAGCGTGACCGACTCACGTCCGAGCTCGTGGACGGCGGCGGTCTGGGCCGCGTTCGCGACGAGGTTGCGGTGGGTCAGGCGCACCCCGCGCGGCCGGCCGGTGGTGCCGGTCGTGAACTGGATGCAGACCACGTCGTCGAGGTCGGGGGGCGGCACGGGCGCGGAGGCGGGAGCGGAAGCGGAGGTGCCGGGAGGTCCGGCGGGCCCGGGCGCCTGCCGCTCCCCCGCCGCGGGGGCCGGCAGCGCCCACCACCCGTCCGGCCCGTCCGCGGGCGTCACCACGGCCCGCAGCTCGGGAAGTCGGTCGGCGAGCCCGGCCAGCAGCCGCGCGGTCGCCTCCGGTACGAAGGCCAGTTCGACGGCGGCCGCGGCGCACACGTGCGCCAGCCCGGGCTCCTTGAGCAGCGGGTTCACCAGGACGGCGGTGTTGCCGCTGCGGGCGGTGCCGTAGAAGGCGGCGGCGAAGGAGGCGTCCAGGACGTTGGCGACGCCGATCCGGGCCCCGCGCCGCCCGACCGCCCGCTCCAGGTGCCCGGCGACCCGGTCGGCCTGCGCGTCGAGCTCGGCGAAGGTGACCGCCGGGCGCCCGTCGTCGGAGCGGATCGCCACACCGTCCGGGTCCCGGCGCGCGGCGCGCCGCAGCAGCCCGTCGAGCGGCAGCTCGGGGTAGGGGAAGACCGGCACGTCTCTGCCCTCCTGGGGACGCGGGTGTTCCCACGGTCCGCGCCGGTGCTCGAAGCCCGCCGGAGAGCCGCTCGACGTCCGCCGGAGACGCCCCGGACGACGCCCCGCCCCGACGCGGCGTCCCGCCCGGCCCCGCGTACGGCCCGGCCCCGCGCCCCGCCCGGCTCAGCCGTCCTGCCGGACCTCCGTGTTCTGGCCGACCGTCAGCAGCCAGCGGCCGTCGTCCTGCTTGGTCATCACGTACAGCGGAGTGCCCTCGGAGTCCCCCTCCGGCGCCCGGTAGAGCTGGCGGACCTTGACGGCGGCCACGTCGGGCCGCAGGAACTGCACGTGCGTGGCCTCGTAGAAGACCTCGCCGGCCCAGGAGGCGCCCGGCAGCACCTGCCGGGTGAACGCGGAGACGGCGTCGAAGCCGACGAGGACCTTGCCGTGGGCGGTGGTCCACAGGGCCTCGGGGTGGAAGAGGGCGAGGAACGCGTCGGGGTCCTTGGCCCGTTGGGAGGCCTCGACCTCGGCGACGACCCGGTGGATGGCTGCGATGTCGGCGGCGCGCGCCGTGTTCTCGGTGGTCATGGCAGCCAGTCTGCGACCTCAAGTAATGTCGAGGTCAAGGAGTGTGATCACATGGTGGTCATGACAAGCACTCTCTACCTGCTCTGCTCCGCCGCCCCGCCGGTCTTCGACGTGGCCCACGTGATCGAGGAGGCGCAGGCGCGCGGCTGGGACGTGTGCCTGGGGCTGACCCCGACGGCGGCGCACTGGGTGGCCGGGAGTCTGGACGGACTGGCGGCCCTGACCGGGCATCCGGTGCGCTGGCAGTACAAGATGCCCGGGGAGCCCGACGTCTGGCCCGCGGCGGACGCCGTCCTGTTCGCACCGGCGACGTTCAACTCGGTCAACGCCTGGGCCCTGGGCCTGACCGACCGCTTCGTCGTCGGCGTGGTCGCCGAGGCCCTGGGCAAGGGCACCCCGGTGGTCACGATGCCCTGCACCAACGCGGCCCTGGCCGCCCATCCCCAGTTCGACCAGAGCCTCGCGGTCCTGCGCGGGGCGGGGGTCACCGTCCTCCACGGCGACCAGGGCTTCGTCCCCGGCCCGGCCGGGCCCGACGCACCGGAGTCCTTCCCGTGGGACGTGGCCCTGGGAGCGGTCACTCCGTCCTGACGGACCCGGCCGGCAGAGCCCCCGGCCCCCTACGTCCCCGGGCCGGCCCGGCGCGAACAGCGCCCGGCCCGGCCCGCCCCGGCCCGCAGAGACCCGCCCCGCCCCGCCTAAGCCACCAGCTCGGCGTCCGGCCGGCTCCCCCCGCGCACGCGGTACCACTGCGCCGCGCCGGCCAGCCGGGGCAGCGGCCCCGGCCCCGGGGGGACCGCCGCCAGGCGCCAGACGGTGTCGCTGCGGTACCACATGTCGCCGGCGAGCAGCGCGAACTGACGCGGGCTCACCCAGCCCGGCCGCTCGTCGAGCCCGGTCAGGCACTCCTGCCAGCTCAGGTCCCCGCCCTCGGCGGGGTCGTGCGGCAGGATGCCGTGCCGGGCCAGTTCGGTCATCAGCTCGCCGTTGCGCACCGGCTCCGGGTGGCTGACGTGCAGCACTCCGGCGGGCAGCACCCGCGGCCCGGTCGCCAGGGCCGCGACCACCCGGGCCAGGTCGTCCACGTCGATGTACGAGGCCAGTCCGCGCCCGCCGGCCCAGCTCCCGGGCAGCCGCCGGAAGGCGTCCACCAGCGCCGGCACCGCCCAGCGGTCCCCCGTCCCGGTCACCAGCCCGGCCCGCAGCACGGTCCCGCCGGCCGCCAGCACCGGCGACTCGCCGGCGAGCCGGCTGCGGCTCGCCGGGGAGACCGGGGCCGGCCGGACCTCCCCGACCTCCGGACCCCGATGGGGCCCGGGGCCGTACACCGCGCAGGTGGACAGGTGGACGATCCGGTGCACACCCGCCCGCCGCGCCTCCGACATCAGTGCTCTCGTCCCGCGGTCGTTCACGACCGCACACTGTTGCGCGTCGGGGCCGACGTACGACGCCAGCGACAGCAGCGTCCTCGCCCCCTCGCACGAACCGCGCAACGACTGCGGCACCCCCAGGTCCACCCCCTGCGCCCGCGACAGCAGCCGCACCTGCGCGCCTTGCTCGCGCAACTGCCGTACCACTGCCGAACCGACGAATCCGGTCCCGCCGCTCACCACGATCATGGCGCCCCCCAAGACACTCGACCGAGCCTCGACCCGTACTCGACAAAAAAAAGAACATTCTCTATGTTACGGAGGCCGCCGCACCGTTGCACCGCCCTTCGGCCAATCCCACGAACGACGTCCATGGGGGGACCCAGTCGTGATCTCGTCTGTCGGCACCACCGCTCCGGCGCCCGCCCGCCCCGTCCTGACCCGCCCGGTCGCCCGCGAGTACGTCCACAAGGCGGCCCACAGCGAGGTCCTCCTGACCGGCTGGCGGGCCGTCGGCCAGGACCTCTTCGTCGTCACCGCCCAATGGCCGCGCGACCACGCCTTCTACGCGACCGTCGACGGGCAGCACGATCCGCTGCTCCTCGCCGAGACCGTCCGCCAGGCGATCCCGCTGCTCAGCCACGCCGCGTACGGGGCGCCTTTCGGCCACCGGCAGATCTGGGACCGCTTCGTCCACGCCGTGGACCCGGCCGTCCTGGCCGTCGGCGACGCCCCGACGGAGCTCGAACTGCACATCTCCTGCACGGACGTCAGCCGTCGCGGGCACCGCCTCGCGGGCCTGACGATGAACGTCGGATTCGTGCGCGAGGGCCGGCTGCTCGGCGGCGCCGAGGCGGTCTTCACCAACCAGTCGCCCGCCGTCCACGAGCGGCTGCGCCCCGGCTACGCCGACCTGGACGAGCTGCACACGGCGGTGCTGCCGCCGGCCCCGCCGGTCGTCGCGCACCTGGTGGGCCGGGACCGCGCCCGCGACGTGGTGCTCGCCGCGAGCGACCGCCCCCACCGCTTCCAGCTGCGCGCCGACCTCTCGCACCCCACGCTGTTCGACCACCCGGTCGACCACGCGCCGGGCATGCTGCTGCTGGAGGCCGCCCGCCAGGCCACGCACGCCGCCGCGCACCCCGCCACGGCCCGGATCCTCGGCATGGACGCCGAGTTCCTCCGCTACGTCGAACTCGACGCGCCCTGCTGGATCGAGACCAGCGTGACCCCGCGGGCCTGGGACCCCTCCGACCGCCTCCAGGTCCACGTCACGGCCCGCCAGAACGACCGGACCGTCTTCACGGCCACCACCACGGCGGCCACCAGCGCCACAGAACTGCGCTGCGTCTCCTGAACGTCCTCATCTGCCCGGATCGATCAGGAACGGAGAAGCGCGGGGCCGGGAACCGCCCCTAGCCTGCTCCCCATGGACATCACCATTCACACGACGTTCCTCCCGCACGACGACCCGGACGCGTCCCTCGCCTTCTACCGCGACGTCCTCGGCTTCGAGGTCCGCAGCGACGTCGGGCAGGGCAGGATGCGCTGGATCACGGTCGGCCCGGCCGGTCAGCCGGGCACGTCGATCCTCCTGGCGCCGCCCGCCACCGATCCGGGCGTCACCGAGGACGAGCGCCGCACGATCACCGAGATGATGGCCAAGGGCACCTACGGCTGGATCCTGCTGGCCACCCCGGACCTCGACGCCACGTTCGAGAAGGTGCAGGCCGGTGACACCGAGGTCGTCCAGGAGCCGACCGAGCAGCCGTACGGCGTCCGCGACTGCGCCTTCCGCGACCCCGCGGGCAACCTGGTCCGCATCCAGGAAGTGCGCTGACCCGCGCGGGCGGGGAAGGGGAGGGTCCCATGTGCAAGCCCGAGTGGCGGCGCGCCCGCGTCCAGGCGCAGCGGCTCGCCGATCTCGCGCGGCTGCGCCGCGTCCGCGACCGGATCGACCGGGAATACGCGCAGCCGCTGAACGTGGAGGCGCTCGCCCGCGACGTCAACATGTCCGCCGGGCACCTCAGTCGGCAGTTCCGGGCCGCCTACGGCGAGTCGCCGTACGCGTACCTGATGACGCGCCGCATCGAACGGGCGACGGCGCTGCTGCGGCGGGGCGACCTCAGCGTCACCGAGGTCTGCTTCGCGGTCGGCTGCGCCTCCCTCGGCACGTTCACCACCCGCTTCACCGAGCTGGTCGGCATGCCGCCCGGGGCCTTCCGGCGCCAGGCGGCGCAGGCGACGGCCGACCGTGCCGATGCCGCGGGCCCGGACGGCGACGCGGGGCCGGCGATCCACGGGGAGGGCATGCCGGCGTGCGTGGCGAAGCAGGTCTCCAGACCGGTCAGGAATCGAGAAGCCCCGGCCGGTGCCCGACCCCTAGCGTGAGGGGCATGGCAACCACCACTTCCTCCGCAGCCACCACGTCCCTCGCGTCCGTCACCCTCGAGGTGGCCGACCCCGAAGCCGCCCGCCGCTTCTACCGCGCCTTCGGCGTGGAGCCGTACGTCCGGCTGCGGCGGTCCGAGGCGGGTTCCACCGGGTTCCGGGGCTTCACCCTGGGGCTCACGGTGTCCGGGCCGGCCACCGTCGACGGCTTCCTCGGGGCCGCCGTGGCCGCCGGCGCCACGGTCCTCAAGCCCGCCGCGAAGTCGCTGTGGGGCTACGGCGGCGTCGTCCAGGCGCCCGACGGGACGATCTGGAAGATCGCGACCTCGGCGAAGAAGGACACCGGCCCCGACACCCGCGAGATCGACGAGGTCGTCCTGCTGCTCGGCGTCGAGGCCGTGAAGGCCACCAAGCAGTTCTACGTCGAACGGGGCCTGACCGTGGCCAAGAGCTTCGGCAGCAAGTACGTCGAGTTCGCCCCCGGCCGGTCCGGCAGCCCCGTCAAGCTGGCGCTGTACAAGCGGCGTGCCCTGGCCAAGGACCTCGGCGTCCCCGCCGACGGCTCGGGCTCGCACCGCATCGTCCTCGGCGGCGCCCCCGACTCCTTCACCGACCCGGACGGCTTCGCCTGGGAGCCCGCCGCGCCGCTCGCCCCCCTCCCGTCCTGACCGCTGACCGCCGACCAGGAGAAGACCATGAAGTTCCGGTCCTACGTCGAGCCGCCCGAGCCCATGCGGGGCCTGGAAGTTCCCCCCGAGGTGGTGGCGGCGCTCGGAGGGGGCCCGCGGCCGCCGGTGACGATCACCCTCAACGGGCACTCCTGGAAGAGCCGGGTCGCCCTCCTGCGCGGCCGCCACCTGCTCGGCCTCAGCCATGCCCACCGGCGGGCCGCGGGAGTGGCGGTCGGCGACGAGGTCGAGGTCGCAGTCGAGCTCGACACCGAGCCGCGCGTCGTCGTCGAACCCGCGGACCTCGCCGAGGCCCTGGACGCGGACCCGGTCGCCCGCGCCGCCTACGACGACCTCGCGTACAGCCGCAAGCGCGAGCACGTGCGCGCCGTGGAGAGCGCGAAGAAGCCCGAGACGCGCCGCCGACGCATCGAGAAGACCGTCGCCACCCTGCGGGGCTGACCCCGCGGAGCGGCCCCGCACGGCAGGACGAACCCACCCCGACCCGCGCCCGTCCGGCCCGCGAGGGCCTAGCCCGCGCCGGCGCGGCCGCGTCCGGGGTGCAGCCCCGACAGCTTGTCGGGGTTGATCTGGAAGCGCAGGTGCTGGACCAGCCCGTCCTCGGTCAGGTCGAAGGTGACCGCCCCCACCGGCACCCCGGCCACACTGAACAGCACGCCCTCCTCGCCGTTGATCGGCGCCGGTTCCATGGCCACGCCCCGCAGTTCCGGCTTGGCCAGCACCCCCATCAGCCAGCGCGCCACGTGGTCCGTGCCGTACAGCGGCCGGCGGGCGGCCCTGACCTTGCCACCGCCGTCGGACCAGGCGATCACGTCGGGGGCCAGCAGCTCCATCACGGCCGCCAGGTCCCCGCCGGCGCAGGCCGCCAGGAACCGCTCGGTCACCTCGTGCCGCCGCCCGGCGTCGGTGTCGAACCGCGGCCGCCGGGCCTGCACGTGCGCACGGGCCCGGTGCGCGGTCTGCCGTACGGTCGCCTCCCCGCGGTCGAGGACCCCGGCGATCTCGGCGTACGCGTACCCGAACACCTCGCGCAGCACGAACACCGCCCGCTCCAGCGGGCTCAGCGTCTCCAGCACCACCAGCAGCGCGGTCGACACGCTGTCCGCCACCTCCGCCCCCTCCGCGACGTCGGGCGCGGTGAGCAGCGGCTCGGGCAGCCACGGCCCGACGTACGCCTCGCGGGTGGCGCGGGCCGAGGTCAGCCGGTTCAGCGACAGGTTGGTGACCGTCCGCACCAGGTACGCGCGCGGGTTGGCCACCGCCGCCCGGTCGGCCTTGTCCCAGCTGAGCCAGGCGTCCTGGAGCACGTCCTCGGCGTCGGCGACACTGCCGAGCATCCGGTAGGCGGTGCCGAACAGCAGCCGCCGGTGCGCGGTGAAGACTTCGAGGGCGTCGCTCTGCGGTTCCTCGCTCATGACGTCACATTCTCCGTCCGCCGTCCTGTCCATGGGACAGCGGCCCCGCGGCAGACGTGACACGCGCGGGGGATCAGCGCGCGGCGGTCGCCGCCACGAACAGCTCCGTCCGCACCCGCACCGCCACCGGCCCCTGCGCGATCGTGCGGGTCAGCTTCGCCCCGATCGGGGTCCGCGTCACCAGCGAGGCCGCCCCCGCCCGCAGGTACGAGGCGACCGGCCCGGCCGAGGGCCCCAGCATCGCCCGCGCCTGCATCACCTGCATCCGGTGGATCCGCGCCGCGACCGGCGCGCGCTCGGCGGCGTACCGTTCCAGCGGCTGCCCCCGCACCAGCAGCGGATGCAGCACCGCCGCGTCCTGGAGGGCCAGGTTGATGCCCTGGGCCCCGATCGGCCCGTGCGTGTGGGCCGCGTCCCCGATCAGGACCACCCCCTCGCGCCACCACCGCGTCGCCTGCGCCGCGAACACGTCGAGCAGCGTCAGCTGCGACAGCGACGTCAGCTGGGCCCGCACCAGGTCGGCGAGCTCCGGCAGGACGGCGGCCAGCTCGTCGCGGATCGCGCCGATGCCCCGGGCGACGGCCCGGCTCCAGCCGCCGTGCGGCAGGGTCCAGCCGATCCGCAGCCGGTCGGGGTAGGCGTCGTGCACCAGCACCGCGCTGCCGCCCGCCCGGTGCACCCGTACCGCGCCGGTGGCCCGGCCCGGGGCGTCCAGCGCGCACCAGACCACGTCCTGCGCGAAGGACTCCGACCGCCCGGCGCCGATCCCGGCCAGCGCCCGGGTGCGGGAGAACCGCCCGTCCGCCCCGACCACCACCGGCGCCCGCACCGCCACCCGCCCGCCGGCCGGGCCGCGCAGCACCGCCCCGGCGTACGGGCCGCCCGGCCGCCGTTCGGTGAGCTCCACGACGCGGTGCCCCTCCAGGTACGTGAACCCGGACAGGGCCCGGCAGGCCCCGAGCAGCTCGGCCAGCAGGTGCGGCTGCGGCAGCGCGAGCAGGTGGTCGTACGGGCCGCCCAGGCGCCGGTAGTCGATGTCGAGCAGCGTCCGGTCGCGCTCGCGCACCTGGAAGCGGTCCAGCACGCACGCCCCGCGTGCCCGGGCCGGTACGAGCACGCCCAGCTCGTCGAGGATCCGCTGCCCGCCGGGCTGCAGGATCTCCCCGTGGAACTCCCGGCGCAGGCTCACCGACTTCTCCGCCAGCACCACCCGCAGGCCGGAGCGCAGCAGCATCAGCGTCAGGGCCAGCCCGCCGGGCCCGGCCCCCACCACGCAGACGTCCGCGTCGAGGGCGGGGCGGGTGCGAGGCCGGTCGCCGGCGCCGGGGCCGGGGCCGTCCGGCACGTCAGACCCCCGCCCGCGCCGACAGCGCGGCGTTGATCATCTCCAGGTACCGCCGCGGGGTGTCCGCGTCGCCGAGTTCCTCCTCGTCGAGCTGGACGTCGTAGTCGCGTTCGATCCGGCTGGTGGTCTGGATCAGGGAGATGGAGTCGTAGTTCAGGTACACCCAGTCCTGGTCCAGGACCGCCGGGTCCGTCATGTCGATGCCCTCGCTGTCGCCGGCGCACTCGCTCAGCAGCCGTGCCAGGTCGGCCAGTTCCAGCGGCCCCCGCGCCCGGTGTTCGCTCTCGCCCATGTCCGTGTCCTCCGTCGTCGTTCGTGGTCCGGCGTGGTCTCAGGCCGCCCGTACGACGGCCGCCGCGTTGAAGCCGCCCCGCCCGCGGGCCAGCACCAGGGCGGTGCGCAGCCGGGCCCGCCGGGGGGCGCCGGTCACCAGGTCCAGCGGGCAGTCGGCGGCCGGCCGTACGGTCCCGGTCGTCGGCGGGATCACCTGGTCGCGCAGGGCCAGCAGCGCCGCCGCGAGGTCCAGGGAGGCCCCGCCCGCCGAGAGCCGGCCGGTCATCGTCTTCGGCGCGGTCACCGGCACCCCGCGCGGCCCGAACAGCCCGGCCAGCGCCTCGGCCTCGGCGCGGTCGGCCGCCCGCTCGCCGGCCGCGTCGGCGAGCACCACGTCGACGTAGGCCGGCCCGATCCCGGCCTCGGCCAGCGCCTGTTCGGCGGCGGCGCGCAGCCGGGGCGCGGCCGGGTCGGCGTCGAACGTCGAGGCCTGCCCGGCGATCGTCCCGTACACCCGGCGCGCCCCGCGGGCCCGCGCGGACTCGGCGTCCTCCAGCACCAGCAGCGCCCCGCCCTCGCCGACCACGTGGCCGTCGGCCCGCTCGTCGAACGGCAGGTACGCCGCCGCGGGATCCTCGCTCGTGGTCATCGCCCCGCCCGCCAGGTGCGCCGCCCAGCCCCACGGGCACAGCGCCGACTCCAGGCCGCCGGCCACCACCAGGCGGGCCCCCTTGCGCAGGTGGCGGCGGGCCTGGGCCACCGCGTCGAGGCCGCCCGCCTGCTCGCTGACCAGCACCCCGCTGGCGCCGCGCAGGCCGTGCCGGATGGAGATCTGGCCGCTGTTGACGGCGTAGAACCAGGCGAAGGACTGGTACGCGCTGACGTACTGGCTGCCCTGGCTCCACAGCGCCTGGAGCTCGCGCTGACCGAACTCGAAACCGCCGGAGGAGGCGGCGGTCACCACCCCGGCGCCGTACTCGGGCAGGTCCGCCGGGTCCACCTCGGCGTCGTCCAGGGCCTCCTTGGCGGCGGCCAGCGACAGCCGCGTCACCCGGTCGGTCTGCGGCAGCAGCCGGGACGGCACATGGTCCTCGTCGACGAAGCCGGGCACCTCGCCGGCCAGCCGGGACGGGTAGCCGGAGGCGTCGAAGCGGGTCAGCGGGCGGATCCCGCTCTCGCCGCGCAGCACGGCCCGCCACCAGGCGCCGGTGCCCAGCCCGTTGGGGGCGGCCACCCCGATCCCGGTCACGACGGTCGCGGTCATCGAGCCTCCTCGGCGGTGGGTCCTTCGGCGGGTCCTTCGGCAGGTCCTTCGGCAGATCGTTCGGCGGGTCCTTCGGCGGGGAACGCGTGCCGCCGCGGCCGGGCCAGCACCATGGCGCTGTGGAAGCCGCCGAAGCCGCTGCCGAGGGTCAGCACCACGTCGGTCGGGTGCTCCCGCGCGGTCAGCGGCGTGTAGTCGAGGTCGCAGGCCGGGTCCGGCTCGTGCAGATTGGCGGTCGGCGGCACGGTGTTGTGCTCGATGGCCAGCACCGACGCCACGCTCTCCAGCGCGCCGACGGCTCCCAGCGAGTGCCCGATCATCGACTTGACGGCGCTGACCGGGACCCGGTACGCGTGCCCGCCGAGGGCCAGTTTCAGCGCCGCGGTCTCGTGGACGTCGTTCTGCTTGGTGCCCGAGCCGTGGGCGTTGACGTGGTCGACGGCCGTCGGCTCCAGCCCGGCCTCGCGCAGCGCGATCCGGATGGCCTCGCCCATCTCGGCGCCGTCGGTGCGCAGTCCGGTCATGTGGTAGGCGTTGTTGGTCGCGCCGAACCCGAGGACCTCGGCGTAGGCGTGCGCCCCGCGGCGCCGGGCCCGCTCGTACTCCTCCAGCACGAGGACGGCGGCGCCCTCGGCGAGGACGAAACCGGCCCGGGTCCGGTCGAAGGGCCGGGAGGCGGTGCCGGGGGTGTCGTTGTGCCGGGACGTGGCCTTGACGGCGTCGAAGCAGGCCGCGGTGATCGGGCTCAGCGGCGCCTCGCCGGCCCCGGCCAGCATCACCTCGGCGCTGCCCTCGCGGATCAGCTCCACGGCGTGCCCGACGGCGTCCATCCCGGCGGTGCACCCGGTGGACACCACCGACACCGGCCCCTCGGCACCGGCGCTGCGGGCGACCTCGGCGGCCACGGCGGCGGGCGTGAACCAGTCGCACAGCCGGCCGGCGGGCCCCCGGTCGACCAGCCACCGGCCGCCGCCCCCGCTGAGCCTGCGGTACTCGGCGTCCATCGCCGAGGCCGAGCCCAGCGCGGTCCCCAGGCACACCCCGGCCCGCGGGCCGGGCAGCCGCGCCAACCCGGCATCGGCCAGGGCCTCGGTGGCGCACGCCAGCGCGAACTGCGTGACCCGGTCCAGCTCCACCGGCACCCCGCAGGCGACGGGATCGAAGTCCACCTCGCCGGCCACCCGGGAGCGGAAGCCGACGGCGTCGAAGCGGGTGACCGCGCGGGTCGCCGTACGCCCGGAGGTCAGCAGCGCCCAGAACTCCTTGACCCCGACGCCGCCGGGCGCGACCACGCCGAGGCCCGTGACCACGACCCGCCGCGGGCTCACCGCGCACACCGTGCCACGACCCGCACGGCCCGCCCCACCATCCGGGGCAGCGCCGCGTCCCGCACGAAGAAGTGCCCGCCCGGCACCGTACGGCGCACGAACCGGCCCGTGGTCCACCGCCGCCACCCGGCCACCGCCCCGGGCCGCCCCAGCGGGTCCTCGCGCCCGGCGACGGCGAGCAACGGCGCGTCCACGGGGCCGTCGGCGGCGCCCCGCAGCGCGGCGGCGAGGGCGAGGTCGTCGCGCAGCACGGGCAGCACCGACCGGTGCCACACGTCTCCGGCCCGCACCCCTTCGGGCACCGCCCCGCACCGCGCCAGCAGCGCGACCAGTGCGGCGTCGTCCAGCCCGGCACCGCCCACGAGCGCGGCCACCGCGTCGGGCGGCGGCAGCGCCCCTACGCCGAGCAGCGCGGGCGGCTCCAGCCCCACGTCCCCGGACGCCCGGGCCAGGGTGTACGCGACGAGCCCGCCCAGACTGTGCCCGTAGAGCGCGTAGGGCTCGTCCCCCACCACGGCGGCGATGCCGCTCAACTCCCGCAGCAGTCCGTCCCGCCCGACGACGCGCGGCTCCCGCCGCCGCCGGTCCCGCCCGGGCAGCAGCCAGGGCACGACGTCCACGCCGGGCCCGATCAGCTCGGGCCACCGGTGAAAGGCCGAGACCCCGGCCCCGGCATGCGCGAAACACACCACCTTCACCAGCCCACCACCTCCAGCCACTTCCCCCACCATGGCGCGCGGGACTGGAGCCCCTCTGGAGCGCCGGGGGGACGGCCCCCGCCCGCAGCGGCACGGGCGGGGGCCGGCGGCCGGGCGCCGGTTCAGGGCCGGGTCACGACCGCCCCGCGAACGCCTTGGTGAACGCCAGCGGTGCCTGCAGGATCGACGAGCACGTGGGGTCGGCGTGGTTCTTGGCGCCGCCCGGGCACTGCTGGTCCCGCGCGCCCGACCACATGGCCAGCCACGCCAGGCCCTTGGCGCGGGCGAAGTCCGCCAGTTGCGTGGCGTCCTCGACCGTGAAGATCTCGCCGGCCACGTCGTTGACCCCGATCATCGGCGTGACCGCGACCGTCCTCCACGCCTCCGCGTCCGACAGGCCCAGCACCCCCTTGATCTGCGCCTGGGTCGCCGTTGCCGCCTGGACGGCGTAGCCGCCCATGTCGCCGCTGTAGGCCGGCCCGTAGTCCATCGCCATGATGTTGACGGCCGAGATCCGTACGCCGTTGCGCCGGGCGTCGGCCAGCAGGTCGACGCCCGGCTGGGTCAGGCCCTCCGGCATGACGGGCAGGGTGAAGGACACGTCGAGCCCCGGGTGCTGGCGCTGGAGCATCGCGACGGCCTGGGCGCGCCGGGTGTTGGCGGCCGTGTCGGGCAGGGCCGCGCCCTCGATGTCGAAGTCGGCCTTGGTCAGCCCGTAGGCGTCCACGACCTTGCCGTACGCCGCTGCCAGCTCGGTCGCCGAGGAGCAGGCCAGGGCGAGTTCGGAGCCGGCCGCGCCGCCGAAGGAGACCCGGACGTCGCCGCCCTTGGCGCGCAGCGCCGCGATCTGGGCCGCGACCCGGTCGGAGCCGAGCGCGGTGGTGCCGCCCCACAGCGGGTTGCAGCCGCCGCCGGAGGTGATGAAGGCCAGGTTGAACTCCTTCACCCCGGTGCTGTCGGCCGTCGCCAGCAGGTCGTAGGCGGGGTGGAGCGAGGTGTCGACGTACGGCGCGAACCGGGTCGCCCCCGACGGCCGCGTCGCCGTCGCGGTCGGGACCGGGACCGGGCTCACCGGCGCGGTGGGCGTGGCGGTGGCCGTGGCGGTCGGCCTCGGCGACGCCGTGGACGTCGGGGCCGCCGTCGGGCTCGTCGTCGGGGTCGTCGTCGGACGGCCGCTCGGTTGCGGCGCCGGCTCGCCGGAGACGGAGCACTTCACCTTGTTGATCAGGCAGCCCGTCGGGTTGCCCGCAGTGCCCTGCGCCGCGGTGACGAAGCCGACGGTGGTGGAGGCTCCCGCGGCCAGCCCGCCGCTCGCCCAGCTCGGCGGCCTGACCGTCACGTGGCTGCCGCTCACGGTCTTCTCGCCGTTCCACAGCGAGGACAGGGTCGTCCCGGCCGGAAGGTCGAACTCCAGCGTCCAGTCGTCCAGCGCCTGCCCGCTGTTGTTGGTGATGACGTACTGGCCGGTGTACCCGGTGGACCAGCTGCTGGCCCGGGTGAACGCGGCCCCCACGGACGCGGCCTGGGCCGTGCCGGTGAGGGCGAGCGCGGCGCCGGCGACGGTGGCGGTGAGGGCCAGCGCCCCGGCCGCCGCCTTGGCCTTGCCGCGTGCGCCGGACGTACGGCGGTGGGAATGGGATGTTCCGGTCATGGCTGCGGTGCCTGCCCAATCGGTGCGGTGACGGGTGACGGAGCAGCACGCTAGCGATCCGGAATCGGACAAACCGGCAGGTCACGGCCTCGGGTGGAGAACTTGAGGCCCGCTTAAGGAAGCCATCGGGGAGGGTTAACAGGAAGGGCCCTGCCGAAGAGCTTCCGCTCGTCGGCAGGGCCCCGTGGCCCGCGGCTCACGCCTCCTGGGGCTTACCAGCCGCCGGACCCGATCTCCTTGCGGGCGCCCAGCCCGGTCCCGGTGCCCGGGTACAGGAACAGCTTCCCGGTCGAGTTCTGCACGGCCACCAGGTCGTCGGACTTGCTGGTGTTCAGCAGGTCGCCGCCGATCAGGTCGGACATCCCGTTCCAGCCGCCGGAGCCGATCTCGATGCGCGGGCTCAGGTACCCCCGGTCGCCCGGGTACATGAACAGCTTGCCGGTGGACTTCTCGACCGCGACGAGGTCCTGGCGGCCGCTGTTGTTGAGGTCCATGCCGGTCAGGTTGGACATCCCGTTCCAGCCGCCCGAGCCGATCTCCTTGCGGGCGCCCAGGCCGGAGCCGGTGCCCGGGTACAGGAACAGCTTGCCGGAGGACTTCTCCACCGCCGCGATGTCGGCCACGCCGTCGCCGTTGAGGTTGAGCGCGGTCAGATCGGCCATGCCGTTCCAGCCGCCGGAGCCGATCAGGACGCGGTCGGAGCCGGCCGCGATCGTCGAGTTGTCGTTGCCCTTGTAGAGCCACAGCTTGCCGGTGGACTCCTCCACCGCGACGATGTCGTCCTTGCCGTCCTTGGTGAAGTCGCCGCCCACCAGGTTCGACATGCCGTTCCAGCCGCCCGCGCCGATCAGGACGCGGGCGGAGCCGCTGGCGATCGTGCCGTTGGCGTTGCCCTTGTACATCCACAGCTTGCCGGTGGACGCCTCCACACCCACCACGTCGAGCACGCCGTCGCCGTTGAGGTCGGCCGAGGCCAGGTCGGTCATGCCGGTACCGCCGCCGGTGCCGCCACCGGGGCCCTCGGGCTTCGGGTCCGGGGTCGGGTCGGCGCAGTTCTTGCTGGTCAGCGAGGCCGTCGGGTAGAAGGCGGTGCCGTTGAAGGTGGTGCGCGCGTCGGTTCCGTAGTGCCGCTGCTCGTAGTGCAGGTGGGCGCCGGTCGAGTTGCCGGTGCTGCCGACGATGCCGATCTGCTGGCCGGCGCTCACCTTCTGGCCGTCGGACACCTTGAAGCCGTTGAGGTGGGCGTAGACGGTGCTCCAGCCGTCGCCGTGGTCGATGACCACGAACTTGCCGTAGCTGCGGTTGCCGACGTCCTTGACGCGGGCGGTACCGGAGGCGCTGGCCAGCACGGGCCGGTTCAGGGTGTCACCGCCGTCGGTCCAGTCGATGGCGTAGGCCGAGGGGCTGTGGCCGGAGCGGGAGGCACCGCGCCAGGTCTCGCCGCACTTGAACGGCATCTGGAACTTGGGCCGGTCGCTGGAGGCGAAGGCGGCCATCGGCGTCGCCGCGTACTCGGACGGCAGGCCCATGTCCTCGACGGTCAGGGCCTCCATGTCGCCGTGGAAGTCGTCGGCGATGTCCTCGGCGTTGGCGCCGCTGATGGACAAGGTGGTGGCGGCGATGGTGGCGCACAGCAGACCGGTGGCGATCCGCACGGGCTTCGACATGAACTTCTTGATCATGATGACAGGTCCAAACCGGCACAGGGGGTGCCAAGAAAAGGGGGGTGAGGGAAGAAGACGAAGGGGGTGGGGGAGGGCAGGAAGGAGCGAGCGGCAGAGGAGGAAAAAAGGGGGGGTGGAGGCAGCGGCCTACCAGCCGCCCGAGCCGATCTCCTTGCGGTCTCCCAGACCCGACCCCGTGCCGGGGTAGAGGTAGAGCTTGCCGGTGGACTTCTCCACGCCGACCAGGTCGTCGTAGGCGTTGGAGGTGAAGTCGCCGCCGATCAGGTCGTTCATGCCGTTCCAGCCGCCCGAGCCGATCTCCTTGCGGGCGTCCAGACCGGAGCCGTTGCTCTTGTAGAAGAAGAGCTTGCCGCTGGCGGACTCGGCGCCGACCACGTCGGTCCTGCCGTCGTTGTTCACGTCCATGCCGACCAGGTCGTGCATGCCGTTCCAGCCGCCGGAGCCGATCAGGACGCGGGCGCTGCCGCCGCTGATCGCGCCGGCGCCGTTGCCCTTGTAGAGCCAGAGCTTGCCGGTGGACCGCT
Organism: Streptomyces antimicrobicus; assembly: GCF_020532625.1. Lineage (GTDB taxonomy): Bacteria > Actinomycetota > Actinomycetes > Streptomycetales > Streptomycetaceae > Streptomyces > Streptomyces antimicrobicus. The sequence continues at coordinate 61,939 of NZ_JAJAUY010000009.1, forward strand.
CGACGCCCACGACGTCGTTCTTGCCGTCGCCGTTGAAGTCGCCGCCGATCAGGTCGTGCATCCCGTTCCAGCCGCCCGAGCCGATCTCCTTGCGGGCGCCCAGACCGGACCCCGTACCGGGGTAGAGGTAGAGCTTGCCGGTGGACTCCTGGGTGGCGACGATGTCGTCCTTGCCGTCGCCGTTGTAGTCGGCGGCCGCGAGGTTGGACATGCCGTTCCAGCCGCCCGAACCGATCTCGACACGGGCGGACCCGCTGGAGATGGTGCCGTTGGTGTTGCCCTTGTACAGCCAGAGCTTGCCGGTGGAGGCCTCCACACCCACCACGTCGTCGACGGAGTCGCCGTTGATGTTCGCGGCGACCAGATCGGTCATGCCGGCGGAGGGCTTGGTGGGCGGGGTAGTGTCGGCGTCGTCGACGATGTTCTTGTAGCGGACCGGGGCGTACGGGCCGTAGCCCGGGTAGTACGGGTAGTCGTAGATGCGGTGGTGCACGCCCGACGGGGTGAAGTCGAAGCCCCAGTACTTGCTGTGGTCGCTGTTGGCCCACTTCTCGAACAGCACGACGTGACCGCCCGAGCCGCCGTCGTTGTCGAGGAGGGCATCGCCCGCCTTGAGGTCCGACTTGCTGATCGAGTACACGACACCGCGCGGCTCGAAGGTGTCGGTGGTCAGCGAGGAGTCCAGGTCCCAGGCCATCGAGACGTAACCGGAGCAGTCGGTGCGGTAGCCGCCGTGCCGGCCGCCCCAGTCGTAGTCCAGACCGATGCCGACCCAGCTCCGGGCCCGCTCGATGACGGTGCTGCGGGATATCTTCGAGGTGGCCGCCGAGTACGCGAAGCCACGCATCTCCTCGGCGACGGGCGCTTCCGCGCCCTGACCGGTGCTGCCGTAGTCGGGGTTGTCGGCCGGCCCGGCGACGGGCTCGGCGGCGGCGGTCACGGGCGCCGGGGCCGGAGCGGCGTTGGCGGCCGAGTTCAGCGCGACGACGCCGGCGGTGGAGGCGGCGACGGCCAGCAGGGCCGCGACGGCGGTGCGGCGGGGCGTACGGGCGGTGCGAGGCATGGGTGTACTCCGGTTCGTGGTGCGGTGAGTCGAGGGGTCCGCCCGCCGGGCGCGAGGGCCCGGGGCGCCGAGGGCCGGGAGCCGGTGCGAAGGGCACACGCTCGACCGGCCGGCGGTGCGGCGGCGGAGAGGACGCGAAGGAAGAGGGGACGTTCGGAGGACAGCTGTCCTGCAGGCACAGCGGTCCCGAAGCCATCGGGGTGGGCGCGCCGGGGCGCGCGTCGAGGAGGGACGGTGGAGCCCGGGGGCCGGGGGTCGGGGGGCCGGGGGTCGGGGGGCCGGGGGCGCGTCAGGTCAGAACGCGCCGGTGATCAGGTGGGACTGCCGACCGTCGCGGCAAGGGGCGCGGTCCCGGCGGTCCGCTCCAGCGGCACGGCCGAGGCCATCGGGGCGACGGAGGTGATGCCGATCGTGAGGGCGATGACCGCGGCGGCCCGAAGAAGTCCAGTACGCATGGCGAGGGTTCCTCCCGGAACACATTGGAAGAGCTGATCCGACGACGCTGCTGCCGCCGTGAGGCCGCCACCCGAGACGTCCCGCGGTTGACGTCTGCCAGGGGCTTCCCGGCGGTGTCCCCGAGGTCTCCCTCGCTGACGAGTAATAGCTTCGCCGCTGGTCAGAGCCGTGAGAAGAGAGATCGACTGGCCTGAACCGGCCCTGGCCCAACCCGTCCACACCCACCCGTTTCCAGCCACCCACCCCACCGGAACCAGCCTCACCCGAGCCCGAGGTGTCACATCCCGCTGCCCTGCCTTGTCCCAGCTGAGAGCAAGCGGCAGCGATCCCGCGCACGGAAGGGGCCGAGCGGACCATGACCCGGAAGACGACGCCGAACACGAAGAGCTGCGCCGACAGCGGCAGCCACGGAAGCGGCAACCACGACACGGGCGGAAGCAACGACACGGGCGGAAGCAACGGCAGGGGCGGGAGTCATGGCAGGGGCGGCGGCCGCGGCAACCTCACGGTCGTAGGAGGCGGCTTCGCTGGCCTGGTGGCGGCCATCAGCGCCGCCGAGGCCGGCTCCCGCGTGACCGTGTACGAGGCGCACCGCACGCTCGGCGGCCGCGCCCGCACCGCCGACGGCCCGTACCGCACCAACGAGGGCCCGCACGCCCTCTACAACGGCGGCCCGCACTGGACCTGGCTGGCCGAGCGCGACCTCCTCGGCCCCCTCGCCCGGGTACCGCTGACCGAGGCCGTACGCACCCACGTCCACTGCGGCGGCACCCTCGGCCGCAGCCAGGCGCGCCACCTGCTCCCCCTGCTCCGCCTGGCCCGGCGGCCCGCCGCCCAGGCTCCCGTGGACCAGGACTTCCACTCCTGGGCGGCGCCCCTGGTGGGCGAAGAGGCCGCCCGGCGGGTCGCGACCTTCCTCGCCGTCGCCCTCTTCCACCACGACGTCGGCTCGCTCTCGGCGGCGTTCGTGCAGGAACGGCTGGTCCGGGTGGCCAAGGTCCCGCCCGAGGCCCAGTACCCGCGCGGCGGCTGGCAGTCCGTGATCGACCGGATGGCGGCGCACGCACGCCGACTCGGTGTACGGATCGAGACCGACGCCCGGGTCGACGCCCTGCCCGCCGCACCCGACGGCCCGGTCGTGGTCGCGACCTCCCTCCCCGCGGCCCGGGCGCTCCTCGGCGACCCCTCCTTGACCTGGGAGAGCGGCCGTACGGTCCTCGTCGACCTGGCCCTGACGACCCGTCGGGGCGACCCGTGGATCCTGTCCGACCTGGACGCCCCGGCCTGGCTGGAACGTTTTTCCGGCCCCGACCCCACCCTCGCCCCGGCCGGTACGTCCCTCGTCCAGGGCCAACTCCCCATCGGGCCGTCCGCATCCAAGTCCCAGGGCGTCCGCCGCGCGGAGCACCTGCTGGACCTGGGCTTCCGCGACTGGCGCGAACGCGTCACCTGGCGCCGCGAGGCCCTGGCCACGGGCCGCACGGGCGCGGTCGACCTTCCGGGCACCACCTGGCGCGACCGCCCCCCGATCGACCGCGGCAACGACGTCTACCTGGTCGGCGACCAGGTAGCGGCTCCCGGCGTCCTGAGCGAGGTCTCCTTCACCAGCGCCCTGGAAGCCGTCTCCCTCACCCTCCGCCCCCGCTCCCGAACCCTGTAACGGCAGGTCAGGGGCGGTACCCACGCCCCAGCAAACCCCAGGCACACGCACACGCACGGAGGGACACGCATGCGGCCCGGCCACCCAGGCAGGGGACGGACGGACACCCCGGCCCCGCCGGGCGGCCTAGGCCGCGTAGAGGTCGAACGTGGACCGCTTGGGTCCCGCCACCACGTCCAGCGCCGGATCCACCGTCAACATCGCCTGGTGCAGCCGCTGCAACTGCGGCGACGGCTCCACCCCGAGCTCCTCGATCAGCCGCGTGCGCAGCCTGCGGTACACGTCCAGCGCCGTCGCCTGCCGCCCCGACCGGTACAGCGCCACCATCGCCTGCGAATGCAGCCCCTCGTGCTGCGGATGCCGCGCGATCAGCTCCGTCAGCTCCGCGATCAGCTCGGTGTGCCGGCCCAGCCGCAGGTCCACGTCGATCCGCCGCTCCACGGTGACCAACCGGCTCTCCTCCAGCCGCATCACCTCGATCTCCAGGATCGGCCCCACCCGTACGTCGACCAGCGCCGGCCCCTGCCACAGCCCCAGCGCCCGCCGCAGCAGCCCGGCCGCCTCCTCGTCGTCGCCTTCCTCGAACGCCGCCTGCCCCCGCGCGACCAGTGCCTCGTACTCGTGCACGTCCACCGATTCCGGCGGAATCTGCAAGAGATAGCCCCCGTGCCGCGTGGCAAGTACTTCCTTCGCGCCACCGGGGCCACCCGGCCCCATCGCGGTTCCGAGCCTGCGACGCAGCTGAAGTATGTACGTCTGCAACGTCGTCAGCGCGCTCTGCGGTAGATCGGTGCCCCAGATCTCCTCCATGAGGGTCGGGACCGGCATCACCCGCCCCGGATACAACGCGAGGAGCGTCAGGATCTGTCGCGGTTTACGAGCCGTAGGAACAATCGATCCCCCGTTGACCTCGGCACTCAACGGACCCAGAACCTGAATCTTCACGGTCTCCTCCGCACGTCGTCGAGTTCCCCTCGATTTTCAGCCTCCGACGGAGGAACGGTAGCGGGATACAGGGCAATGTCACCGCACCCTTGAGCCCACTTCGAGCCCGCCTCCACGCCACGGATTACCCCTGCCCCGAGGCTCAGGAAAACCACTGGAATTCCCCCGGATTCCCCCCGCCATGGAAGATGGAATTCCCCTGGAGTCAGAGCCTCCAGGCCCACCACGAAGCCCGAGGCCGGGAGCCATGGGGCGGGCACCGGCGGCGGAAAATCAAGAGGCCCCGGGAAGCCGAGGCAGCAGAAAGGCAGATACGTCCGGCCGAAATCCCAGCGTCGGACCGCCGGGGGACTGCGAGCCCCGAAGGCAAGGTCAAAACCGAGCACACCCATTCTCGATGACCGGCGAGCCGACGCAGCCACCGAAGCCGGCCCCGGAAACCGGGGCCCGAAGGCGAGAGCGAAGTCGTACCCGAGATCTAACGGCCGGGCACCAGAGCCCGAAAGCCGAGCCGGCGCCCATGGACGAAGCCGAACCGGGTACCCGACGACCGGCCCCGACGACCGGCCCCGACAGCCCCGCCCCGACAGCCCGTCACCAGGGCCCGAAAGCCAGATCCGAAGGCGTGGCCGAGGGCGGCGGCCTACGCCCGAGAGCCCGGACCGAGATCTCAGGGCAGTCCCCGCCCAACCCGGTCCCCGAAACCTCCGCACCGCCGAGGCCGACCCCGCCCCTCCCGCCATGCCCACCCCAGCCCGCACCCGCAGCCCGCAGCCGCAACCCGCTGCCCGCAGCCGCAACCCGCTGCCCGCTGCCCGCTGCCTGACCCTCGCCCTGGCTCCCACCACGAGCTCACCCCAAGCCCGTACCAAGGCCTACACCGAAGCAACGCCCCCCACCCGCCCCCGGGCCGGTGTCCGGCCCTGGCCCGCCCCAGCTCCGCACTCGGGCCGCACCCACGCCCGACCCCGCCTCCAGCCGGCCGGCACCCGAGCCCAGGCCCAGTCCGTTCCCGACCCCACCGCCCACCTCGGCTCGTCGGCAGCTCCGCGCCCCCCACCGGAGCCCTGCCCCAGACCCGAGCTCAGGCCCGTGCCCAGCCCCGGGCCGCTACCCGAGCCCAGGCCGGCGCCCACGCCGGCCCCCAGTCGGCACCTAGGCCAGAAGCCGAGCAAGAGGCGAAGCGCGAGGTCACACCAGAGTCCAGGCCAGAAGCCGAGCCGGAAGCGACGCGCGAGCTCCAGCCAGAGGTCAGGCCAGAAGCCGGGCCAGAGGCCGGGCCGGAAGCCGGGCCAGAGGCCACCCGCGGCCACGCCGGAACCCGAGCCAGCCCCCAGCCCCCACACCCGAGGTCACGCCAGCACTTGAGCCAGCCCCACCCCGGGCACCACCCCAGAACCAGAGCCGGCACCCACGCCGGAGGTCACGCCCGGGGCCACCCGGCCCCCGACCCGATACCCCCCGGCCCGCCCGGCGGGGACCAAACTCGGCAGCAGCAGCGTCCACAGCGCCGCCACCCTCCGCTGAAGCTCCCCGTACGGCATCCCGGTACCCGCCAGCACCTCGATCCCGCACGCCGTCGCCGCGACCAGCGACTCGACGCTCTCCCAGCCGCCCCGCGCGGCCAGCACCTCACCCAGTTCCCCGGCGTCCCGCGCCTGCCGCAGCAGCGTCCCCACCGCCGACAGCCAGGCCGCGTAGAAGTCGGTCACCGGCGGCTGCTGTCCCGCGCACTCCTTGGTGATCCGGAAGCTGGCCGGAATCGCCGGATCCTCGTGCAGCGTCCGCGCCAGCCAGTGCGTGGTGTCGATCAGCGTCTGCAACGGCGAGGCCCCGGCCTCCCGCAGCGCCCGTACCGACTCGTGCAGCAACGCGCACCCGCGCTGCTGCACCGCCTCGGCCAGCTCGTCCTTGGAGGCGAAGTGGAAGTACAGCGCCCCCTTCGTCACCCCGGCCGCCCCCGCGATGTCACCGAGCGTCGCGTGGGCGTATCCGTTGCGGTGGAACATCTCGGCCCCGGCGAAGACCAGCCGCCGCCGGGTCCGTTCCGACCTCTCCTGCACCGCGCCGTCTCCTCTCGCCTACCGCGTAAGGAAGGAGGCCGTCACACCCGGACGAGCCGCTCCCCACCGACGCCGCCGACACCGACCCCGCCGACACCGGCACCGACGCCCACACCAGCACCGACACCGACGCCGACGCCGACACCACCGGCCTCCACCGCCGCCTCCGCCACGTTCTCCGGACCGGCCATCAGGATCGACCGCTGCAACCTCCGCAGCGCCGCCGACGGCTCCAGACCCAGCTCCCGTACGAGCGTCCCGCGCAGCCGCTGGTACACGTCCAGCGCCTCGCCCCGCCGGCCGGACCGGTGCAGCGCGAGCATGAACTGCCCGTGCAGGTTCTCGTGCGTGCGGTACCGGCTCGCGAGCACGGTGAGCTCCGCGAGCAGTTCACGGTGCCGCCCCAGCCGCAGGTCGGCCTCGATGCGCTGGTCGAGCGCGCACAGCCGGGTCTCCTCCAGCCGCCGCGTCTCCATCTCCAGCTGTACGCCGCCCTGTACGTCGGCGAACGCGGGCCCGGACCACAGCGCCAGCGCCTCGCGCAGCAGCCGCGCCGCGCCCGGGAAGTCCCCGGCGTCCATCGCGCGGTAGCCCGTCCCGGCGAGCCGGTCGAACTCGCGGACGTCGCTCGTACCGCCGTTGCTGTTCAGCAGGTAGCCACCGGGCAGCGTGACGAGTACGTCCTTGGCGGTCCGAACGGCACCCCCGGCCCCGCCCCCCGAAGCCGCACCCGCTCCCGCGCCTGCGCCCTCGCTCCCGCTCCCGCCACGGCCGTCGTCCCGACCGGCCTCCAGCGCGGTGGCGATGAGGGCCCGCAGCTGGAGTACGTACGTCTGGAGGGTGGTCCGCGCACTGCGCGGCGGTTCACCGCCCCACAGCTCCTCTATGAGCGCCGAGACGGGTACGACCTGGTCGGCATGGAGGGCCAGCAGCGCCAGGACCTGTCGGGGCTTCGGAGCGGTGGGCGTGATGGAGACTCCGTTCTCCCGCACGGCCAGTGCGCCCAGTACATCGATGTCCACGCCGTACTCCCTCCCCCGGCTGGTGCCGGGAGACCCCAGTCATTGGATGAGTCGCAGGTTCAGGTTCAGTAGAAAACAGGACCGACGGTTTGTCAATATCAAACCGGTCGCGCTGTTTTGCGGACCAGCGCGACCCCACCGTCACTCAAGAACCGTCCCTGACCAGGCAGTTACGACGGAGTCGACCCCGTCCCAAGGCCCCCGGAACCCCTAGACCCACCCTCGACGGAGACCACAGACCCCACCAACAGGAGGCCGACGACCCCCCAAAAGAGACTGATCAGTCTGATCCCACAGACCGGCAGAGCTCACCACACCCCACCCCGGCGCCCCGCTCGCCCCCCACACCCCCACCGGCTCCACCGGCTCCACCGGCTCCACCGGCGACAGCCTCCCCGCCCAACCCGCCCAGCGGGCCGACGCCCTCGGCCACGAGCCCCCCGAGCGTCGCGCGCGACGCGAGCCGCGGCAGCATCAACGTCCAGAACCGGGTGAGCGTGTGCGGCATGATCCACTCCCGCTCGACCGCGCCCAGCACCTGGAGGCCAACGGTCGAGGCGACGACCGCCCGCGCCGCGTCCTGCGGCGCGACGCCGTCCGCCAGCGCCCCTTCCCGCGCCGCGGCCCGCAGCACGTCCTCGACCCACACCCGCCACTGCCTGCGCAGGTCCACCCCGCTCTCGTGCCCGGCCTCCGCCGAGAGCCCGAAGCCGGCCCGTACGACGACGTCCCCGGCGAGCAGGGCCATCAGCGCGTGCGAGGAATCGACCAGCAACTGCAGCGAGTTGACCGGCCGCCCCGCGACCGCCTCCGCGCCCGCCGCGGCGGACCGCCGCCGGCCGACCGTCACCCGCCGCACCGCCTCCGAGGCCTGGTCCTCCACGGCCCGCCCGAGCGCCGCCTTGCTCGCGAAGTGGAAGTGAAGCCCTCCGGTGCTCACACCGGCCCGTCTGCTGATCGCCGCGATCGACGCGGTGACGAACCCTTCCTCGGCGAACACCTCCGCGGCAGCACGGACGAGGGCCTCACGCGTGCGAGCGGCACGCTCTTGCTTGATCATGAAGTCTCCACAAACCGCCCTCGCGGTTTGCCCAGCGGGGTACGAGATGGCGCGGTCACCGTCGACGGAACGGCTGGAGGCGGACTCGAATCCCGCCTGAGCCGGACGAACGGAGGGCGAACACACGGCAGACGGACGAAACGGACGAGACACACGACAGAACGAACAAGCCAAACGAACGACCAACCGGCCCCCGCCGCCAGGCGGGACGCCACGAGACCACTACCCGCAACACCCCGGCCCCGACCGCCCGCCATGAAGCGGACCGCCACGAACCAGCGGGGAACGGCAGCAGGCAGGCAGGCTCTCGGCAGCCGAGAGCCGAAAAGGCCACGCAGGGCCACGGAAGCCGCAGCCACCCAGCACCGCTCGGGCGGCACCGGACAGCCAAGACCTCAGGACCTCAGGACCTCAAGACATCGCCGGCTCCGACCCAGCCCCCACCCCGGCCACGGAGCCCCCACCCACGGTCGAGGCCCCGCCCGGAGACACGGCGGGAGACCCACCGGAGGACCCACCCGGGGACCCACCCGGAGACTCACCCGAGGAGGCACCGGGCCCCCCGGAAGCAGCGGCCCCGGCCGCCATCTCCGCAGCCACCCGCTCCCCCCGATCCGCGGCCATGTCGATCCGCGCCAGCACCGCCGGCGTCGCGATGCTCGGGTAAATGTGCTGGTAGACCCCCGCGACCCGGCTTTCGATGTCTTCCCGGTCGCTCAGCGTGTGGGAGTAGATCTGCGCCCCGGCCCAGCACGCGGACAGGATCCAGGCGGTCTCGTCCGGATCCACGTGCTGCAGCAGTTCCCCCTGCTCCTTCGCCTCGGCGAGCAGGCGCCGGGTGAACTCGATCCACCCCGGCACCGACCCGCCGCCGAAGATCTCCCGCATGCCGGGCCCGAGCGAGAGCCGGGCCCCGGCGCTGAGCATCGGCTCCCGCTTCATCCGGTACGCCAACACCATCGCGACGTCGACGAGTTCCTGCAGCTTGCTGGGTCTGCTCGGCACGCCGGCCTCGCCGAACTGCTCGTCGAGCACGCCCTGCGCCAGCTCCTGCTTGGAGGAGAAGTGGAAGTACAGGGCGCCCTTGGTGACGCCCGCCCGGGAAAGGATGTCCGCGATGGTGGCGGCGTCGTAGCCGCGCTCGTCGAAGACTGCGGCCGCCGCCTCCAAGATCGCGCGACGCGTACGGACCGCACGCTCCTGCCGTGCCACGGTGCCTCCGTTGCCTCCGTCGTGCTGGGGTCTGTCCGGCGGGATCCCTTACAGGATCCACCACCCCCCATGAAACCAACCAGAAGGTCCGTATTTTATCAAGCAGGCTACAAGCAATCCTTGATCACCCAGACGCCCGGAGGCCACAAGCCGGAGGCGAAGGACGAGGGCCACAAAGGAGAGCCCAGGACGAGGCACAAAACGGATGCCCCTGGAGGGAGATCACGGCACAGAGCCCCCCAGCCGAACGGGCAACTCCCGCACCCCGTTAGAGATGAAGGACTCCACCCGCCTCAGCTCCTCCCCCGGTTCCAGAGCCAGCGACAGCCCCGGGAACCGCCCGAAGAGCCGCCGCAGCGCCACCGCGCACTCCAGCCGCGCCAGCGTCGCACCGAGGCAGTGGTGCGTACCGAACCCGAACGACAGGTGGTCCCCCCGCGTCGGCCGCGTGACGTCGAACGTCCCCGCGTCCGGCCCGTGCACCGCGGGGTCCCGCCCCGCGGAGGCGAAGGACACCAGGATCGGATCCCCTCGCGGGATCACGACGACCGGCCGCCCCTCGTCCGTCTCCTCCCCCAGGACCTCGACGTCCTCGACGGCGAACCGGAACAACGCGTACGAGGCCGGCGGCTCCAGCCGCAACGCCTCCTCCACCACGTCCTCCCAGGACGCGAGCCCGTCCCGCACCAGGGCCGCCTGGCTGGGGTTGCGCAGCAGCTCGATGACGGCCGTACAGATCAGATTGACGGAGGTCTCGTACCCGGCGGTGAAGAGCAGGATGAGATTGTCGACCAGCTCCTTCTCACTGAGCGCCCCGCTCCCGGCGGCCCCGTTCCCGGCGGCCGCGCTCCCCGCGGCCCCGCTCTCCCCGGCCCCGCCCCCAGGGCTCCCCCCTGCCCTCTCCTCCCCCACATCCCGCGCGGCGATGAGCGCACTGGTCAGGTCATCAGCAGGGTGCTCCCGCCGGTACGCGACCAGGTCGGCCATCGTGACGTACAGCAGCTCGGCGTTGGCCTGGGCGTCCTCGGCCGAGATCCCCGTGTCGAAGAAGCCCTTGATGATGCGGTGCAACGCCGCCCAGGACCGCTCGGGTATCCCGAACAGCTCGAAGACGATCCGCGTCGGCAGCTCGTGCGCGAACTCCGCGCGCAGATCCACCACCGCACCCGGCGGCCGGGCCGCCAGCCGGTCCAGCAGTTCGTCGGCGACCTGCTCGATGCGCGGTCGCATGGCGGCGACCCGGCGCGAGGTGAACGCCGTCGCCACCGGTCGGCGCAGCCGGGTGTGCTCGGGCCCGTAGGCGGTGATCATGTTCTGGACGGAGACCCAGATGGCCAGCGGCCATTCGGCGCCGACCTCGCCGTTGATCCAGGCCGGCCAGTGCCGGTACGCGTCCTTCGAGACCCGCGGATCGACCAGCAGCCGCCGGATGGCGTCGCGCCCGCTCACCACCCACGCCTGCACACCCCCGGGCAGCACGACCCGCACCGCCGGCCCGCGCTCCCTCAGCAAGGCGGCCTCGGCATGGATGTCGGCCCCCGACGGATCGAGAACGTACGGACACCGAGCCCCGGCAGCCACAGCAGCAACCACATCGACATCGGCGGCGACATCGGCGGCGTCGGCGACATCGGCATGGGCATCGGCATCGAAGCCAGCCACGGCATCGAAGTCAGTCACGACATCGATGCCCGTATCCGCATCAGCCGGTCGCTCCTGCGGAACCTGACGCGTCATCGGCACTCACTCCCCCACACGGTCGGCGGTACGGCGGAGGGGAGGCCGCCGCACCGGCCGCCCCAAGGAGGGAAGGCGGACGGCAACACGGCGCGAGGAACCCCCCACCCCCCGTATTTCCAAACCGCTCATCCGGTTTTGAAGGTCCCGGCGGCGGCCCCAAGTCTGGCATCCCCACCCAGCACGCGCCAGCATCGACGGGCCGCCGGACGGCCACTCGACGACGGCTCGAATTCCACTCTCCGAACGCCACAGTCCAACACCGCCCCGGACCGGGGCATATGACCGGAAGACAGGCTCTCACTTGGCGCAGAACCCCTCCCTCACCCCGACCTTCCGACGACCGGAAGTTTGCTGGTGGGCCGTCCTCGGCGGCTCCCCGGAGCCCGCTCCCCGCCTATGAACGGGCACGCGGGCGACGCACACAAGCTCTTTGCATGCCTTGCAAACAAAACCGGAGAGTACGTATCTTGCGTTGCGCATACGCAACCCCATCCCATCCGTCGAAACGGCTCTGTGGAGAGGTCCATGACGATGCTGACGATCCCGACGCCCGCGCCCACGCCCACCCGTACGCGGCCACTCCCCCTGCAGCGGACCCGAACGGCCGACGTGACCGGAACGGCCGGTGTGGCTGGAACGGCCGGCGTGACCGCAACCGCCGGCGTGACCGCAACCCCCGGCGTGACCGGAACCGCCGGAACGCCATGGACCCGCTGCAACGAAGCCCCCCGCCTGACCACCACCGTGCCAAGGGAGTACGTCCACCGCAGCTCGCTCGCCGAGGTGTTCCTCACCGGTTGCGACCGCCTCGACGACGACACGTTCCACCTCACCGGCCAGTGGCCCCGCGCCCACACCTTCTTCACGAGCGCCGACGGAACCAGCCACGACCCCGTCCAGGCCGGCGAGACCATCCGCCAGGCCGGCCTCTACCTCTGCCACGCCGTCTACGGCGTCCCGCTCGGCCACAACGTGCTGCTGTGGAGCCTGGACTTCAGCACCCGCCCCGACCGCCTCCGCATAGGCCGCAGCCCCAGCGACCTGGAGATGATCGCCACCTGCACCGACTTCTCCTGGCGCGGCAGCCGCTTCTCGGGCTTCCTGGAGGTCGACATCCACCGCGGCGGCGAACTCGCCGCCACCGGCACCGCCCGGTTCAGCTGCGTCGCTCCCGCCACCTACCGCAGACTGCGCGGCACCCGCGGCCAGATCGGCTCGACCCGCCCCCTCGACCGCCGGCCCCCCGTCCCTGCGGCCTCCGCCGGCCGCCTCCTCCCCTTCGACGTCGTCCTGTCCCCCGGCGACCGCCCCGGACGCTGGCTGCTGAGCCCCGACCTCGGCCACCCGATCCTCTTCGAGCACGCCAACGACCACCACCCGGGCATGGTCCTGGTGGAAGCCGCCCGCCAGGCGGCCTGCGGCCTCCACCCCCCGGGCACCTTCTCCCCCACCGCCGTCTCCACGGAGTTCCACCACTACGCCGAACTGGACACCCCCTGCTGGATCGAAGCCACCCCCCTGAGCCCGACCCACGCAGAGGTGACAGGCCACCAGGAAGGCCGAACCATCTTCCGCTCAACAGTCACCGGCACCCACCCCTGACCACCCCCACCGGAAGCACACCCCGCCCCCCACCCCGCACAAACACTCCGGCCCCCACCCCAACCGCCCCCACCACAAACACCCCGGCCCAGCCCCGCCCAGACCCCACCATCCGACCACCCCGACACCCCCACACCTCCACACCCCGACGCCCCGGCACCCCGGCACCCCGGCACCCGCCCCGGACTACGTCACGACGCGCTCCGACCCGCCCGCACACCACCCCGACCACCCCGACCACGCCCCCTCCAGGCAACCCCCGTCCCCACCCATCCGCACAACTGGCCCCACCCCACCGCACGCCCCGATCCCACCACCGACGCAGCCCTGCCGATGCGACCGCACCACCCCGGGGCACATGGCACACCGCCCCGAGGCCCACCCGTACCGCCCGAACCACACGCCCGCCACCCACCCGCGCCCGAACCGACAGCGCCACCCCCGCACGCCCCGCGCCTACGAACTGCACACCCCGGCACGCCCGACTGTCCGCCCGACTGCCCACTTCAGGCAGGAGAACCAACCAAGCCCGCCACCCCATGCGCCCCCACCAGCGCAACCGCGTCACGGCCACGCACTCACCGCACCAACCGACTGGGCCCCCTCCCGACCCGCTGCCAGCCAACCGAGTGCCCCACCCAGGAACTCCGTACCCATCCGGCCGCACGACGGCCGCCCGACCGCCGACCCGCCGCCGCAACCGCGGCACCACCACGGACCCACCGCACAAACCGACTGGCCACGCCCGCACCCGTTGTCCCGTGGCTGCACCACCCCACCCGGACGGGGAGGCACCGCCCGACGGGGAGACGCGCCGCCCGACGGTAACGGCCGGCTTCCCACCACCGGCCCAGAGCAGGGGCGGAGACGGGGACGGAGACGGGGACGGCCAGGGAGGCGAGGCGGAGGCCGAGGACCAGGACAAGGCAGAGGACGAGGACGAGCGATCGCCCCGCCCTCCGCCACCGACCGCAGGGCACGGCATCACCCGCCGCCGCCCACCACCCCCACCTGCTCGCGGTACCACTCCGCACAGGCCCCGAAGGCCTCCGAGAACCTCGCCCCCGGAGAAGTCGGCACCATCGCCCACAACCGCCTGCTGTCGTACCAGTGGTCCACACCCAGCAGCGAGACCTGCCGCCGCGTCACCGGATCCCCACCGCCCCCGAGCAACTCCAGCGCACCCTCCAGGTCCACGTCCCCCACCGGCAACGCCAGCCCCAACGCCCGAGCCACGGTCCCCACCAACTCCCGAGCCGTCACGGGCTCGGGATGACTCGCATGCAGCACCCGCCCCGGCCCCCCGACCCAGCCACCCTGTCCGCCGGTACCGACCCAATCGCCTTCACGACCTTGACCGGCATGGGCCTGGGCATGGGCCCCGACCCCGGAGGCCGGCCCGGCACCCGCCCCAGCACCCGGCCCAACGCCCGCCCCTGCACCCGGCCGGGCACGCGCCCCGGCACCCACCCAGGCCTCAGGCCCAGCACCTGCCCCGGCACCCGCCCCAGCACCCGGCCCAACGCCCGCCCCAACGCCCACCCCAGCGCCCGGCCGGGCACGCGCCCCGGCACCCACCCAGGCCTCAGGCCCGACACCCGCCCCGGCACCCGGCCCGGCACCCGGCCCGGCACCCGGCCCAACGCCCAGCCCGGCCCCCACCCCCTCCCCCCACCCCACCGCCAAATCCGCCACCGCCCCCGCCAACGCATCCACGGACACCATCGAGATCCGCGCCCGCCCCCCATCCACCCAGCACGGCAACCGCCCCAGCAACCGCACCAACGACGGCACCACCCACCGATCCCCCCGCCCGTACACCAGGTGCGGCCGCAACACCGTCCCGCCCGCCGCCAGCACCACCCGCTCCCCCGCCAGCCGCGTCACGCTCGTCACCGACCCCGGCTCCTCCGCGAGCTCCCCCTCCGCCGCCCCCCGATGCGCCCCGTCCCGGTACACCGCCGCCGTCCCCACCTGAACGATCCGCCGCACCCCGGCCCGTCGCGCCTCGGCCACCAGCGCCGCCGTCCCCTCGACGTTGACCGCCCGGCACTCGTCCTCCCCGCCGCCGATCCGCGAAGCGGCATGCACCACCGTCGTCACGCCTTCGCACACCCCCCGCAGCGAAGCCCCGTACGCCAGGTCCCCCCGTACGACCTCCACCCCGGGCCCCGCCGCAACCCCCGCCCGGCGCACGAGCATCCGCACCCGCGCTCCCCGCGCAAGCAACCCGCCGACCACGGGCCCCCCGATAAACCCGCTCCCACCCGTCACAAGAACCAACACGTCCCCCACCCCCACCACGCGCCCACCCCTGAGCACCACCCGTTCGACATCACGGAACGGAACCCCTTCGGGGAAAACTCGCACCGTGTTACGGTCGCGCCGTGATGGCGGGGAGCAACTTACTACTGCCGGGGAAATCGGCGTTGATCACCGGCGCGAGCGCCGGCATCGGCGCGGCCGCGGCCCGCGTTTTCTGCCGCGAGGGCGCATCCGTCACCCTCGCGGCCCGCCGCGAGCCGGAACTCGCGGCCCTGACCAAGGAACTCCGCGCCGCCGGCCACCAGGCCCAGTACGTCGTCGCCGACGTGACCCGCCCCGACGACGTCGCCCGCGCCGTCAGCGCCGCCGTGACCGCCTACGGCCGCCTCGACGCCGCCTTCAACAACGCCGGCACCGGCGCCGAACCCAAACCGCTGCACCTCCTCGACGAGGACGTCTACGACCACGTCATGGACACCAACGTCCGCGGCGTCTGGCACTGCATGCGCCACGAGATCCGCGCCATGCTCGCCTGCGGCCACGGCGGCACGATCGTGAACAACAGCAGCACCGCCGGCCTGGTCGCCACCCCCGTCACCGCCGCGTACATCGCTTCCAAGCACGCGGTACTCGGCCTGACGAAGGCGGCCGCCGCCGAGTACGCCGCCCAGAACATCCGCGTCAACGCCATCGCCCCCGGCTCCACGCGCAGCGAGATGATCGACGCGTGGCTGCAGCAGAACCCCGCCATGGAGGAGGTCCTCCTCCAGTCGGCTCCCCTCCCCCGCATCGCGGCCCCGGAGGAGATCGCCGAAGCAGCAGCCTGGCTCTGCAGCGACCGGGCCTCGTTCGTCGTAGGAGCCACCCTGTCGGTGGACGGCGGGTGGACTACGAGGTGAGGACGGGGTCGGGATAGGGGCTCGGCTCGGCTCGGCTCGGTCCGGCTCGGTCCGGCGAGAGCACAGGGGCGGAAGGGCGGAAGGGCGGAACGGCAGAACGGCAGAACGGCAGAACGGCAGCCAGCCCAGCGCGACAAACGACAGCGCAACACCCGCCCCAGGGACGCAGCCTCCCCCAGCCCCGTCGGCACAGTCTCGGTGTCTGCCCGACAGCCATCGTCCGTGCGGGGCGGCGCGCCCTGTCAAGGGCGCTCCCTCCGGTCGCGTCGCTTCGCGATGTCGCTGCGCTCCACCCTTGACAGACCACACCGCCCCGCCCAGCCAACGGCCAGTCGGTCAGGCACCGAAAGGGCGGCAAGGGGGACGGGTCTCCGCCGAGCCACGACCACCCCCTGAGCCGAGCCCTTACAGCCTGAGCTCCGTCCGAGGCCCCACCCGGCACTCCAGGCCGGCCCGCCGGCCTCCAGACCATTAACGCCGTTAACGCCCCCCTCGGCTGCGACAGAAGACGGCGAAAGACCCATCGCACCGCCGACCGCAGCAGCTCGGTTCCCTACGACGTCTACGACGAGGCGGCCCGCCACTCCCCCGAGCCGCAGCTCGCCGCTCTGATCCTGTCCATCGCCACGGTCACCTCTGGACCGCCACCCGCCAGCAGGCCGGCTCCTGGTCCTGCCCCCGCCACCCCCGCCCACGCCCACGCCCACACCATTAACGCCGTTAACACCGACCGCCGGAACGCACCCAGCCGCCCAGCCCCTGTCCAGAACCACCCCGGACCATTAACGCCGTTAACACCGAACCCGGGAACCGCGCGCCCAGCCCAACCCCTGCCCAGGACCGGCCCCGGACCATTAACGCCGTTAACACCACCCCGCCTCGCACGGCCCAAGCACCCCACCCAGGCCCAGCACTCCGCCCCGCCCCAATCCCCCCTGGGGACCGTTAACGGCGTTAACGCCGTTAACGCCCCGACACGCGCCGCAACCCGCACCACACCTCCACAAAAAAGTACTGGTCGACTGGTTTTCTTCCCGCTCTCGCTGAAGCTAGATTGACCCCCGCAGCCCCACCAGCCTCAGAGTCCCCAGCAGCCTCACAGGCTCGCGGCTCAGGAGCCCACGGCCTCACCGGCCCACCCCCAGCCCCGCCCCCCAGCCACACCCCCAGCCACACCCGCAGGCCCACCCCACCCAGGAGCACCCCACAATGGCGCGCGCCCGACAGGAACGAGCCGAGATCACCCGACAGGCGATCCTCGACGGCGCCGCCATCGCCTTCGACCGGTCCGGTTTCGGCGGCACGAGCCTCAGCGACGTCGTCAAGCACGCCGGCGTCACCAAGGGCGCCCTCTACTTCCACTTCCCGTCGAAGGAAGCCCTCGCCCGCACCCTGATGGATGAGCAGCTCCTGGTCGCCGACCTCGTGCCCACGGACGATCCCGGACTCCAGACCGTCATCGACCTCACGCACCACATGGCCCACGGGCTGCGTACCAACGTCCGCATCCGTGCCGGCATCCGCCTGGTCATCGAGTTCGGCTCCTTCACGCACCCCGATCCGTCGGCGTACGAGGGCTGGATCGACATCGGCCACAGCTGCCTGACGCCCGCCCAGGAACGCGGCGACCTCCACGCCTCCCTCGACGTGCACGCCCTCTCGACGTACCTCGTCGGCTCGTTCACCGGCGTCCAGGTCACCTCGCACGTCCGCACCGGCCGCGCCGACCTCCACGACCGGATCGTCGACCTCTGGAACCTCGTTCTCCCCGGCATCGTCCCGGCGGACCGCATCGACCGCTTCGACCCGGCCGGCTCACCCGAGTGCCGGGCCGCACGAGCCGCCCAGGCCGACCCCGAGCTCACCGCCCGCAACCGCCAAGCCGTCCCGGCCGGCTGACACCGCCTCCAGGGCGGCCTCGCACGCGCCGTGGTGAACCACGGGGGTGCTCGCTACGGCGTGTGCGAGGCCGCCCTGTCGCATGTGTTGCGAAGCCGCTGTCGCATGTGTGCGAGGCCGCCCTGTCGCCCGTGTGCGGGACCCCCTGTCGCCCTCGGCGCAACCCGCACCCACCCCACACCAGCCGCTGCACCCCCGCCCCGGCCCACCCCCGCCCGGACCCACCCTGCGCCCACCTTCCGCCCACCCTCCGCGCGGCCACCACGCGGCCACCGGGCGGTGGCCCGCGCCCACCCCGAGGACGGCCGCCCTCGGCTCACCCACTCCCACGGCGGACCCCTCCCCGCGCGCCCCCGCCTCATCCCCCACCGCGCAGCTCGGCCGCCCGGCGCCCCGCCACCACCCCACCACCCCGGCGTTAACGCCGTTAACGCCGTTAACGCCTCGATTCCGTTAGCAAAACTCAAGCGTGGCGCCCACATCCACCCTCGAACGTTAGTAAAGTCCCTCTCATGACTTCGCCCTCGTCACCGAGCGACCGCGAGAAGGTCGTCTCCAAGCTGCCCCCGTGGCTGCGCCAGGAGTTGAAAATCCGCACCGCCCAACTCCGGGTGGACATCCAGGACGCCGTCCACCAGGGCATCGCCCAGTGGTCCGCCCTCGCTTCGGCCCCCTCCCCCGTCGACACCTCCGGCGCCGAGTCGTTCTCCACCTGGCTGCCCGCCGGCCAGTGGGACTCCTTCCGCACCGGCGCCAAGGACCGCGGCGTCTCCCTCATCCAGGGACTCGCCCAAGCCGTCCAGCTCTGGCTGGAGATGAACCCGGCCCCCACCGTCCAGCGCCCCTCCGTGGTCCGCCGCATCGTCGTCTGCAACCAGAAGGGCGGCGTCGGCAAGACCGCCATCACCGCGGGCACCGCCGAGGCCCTCGCCGAGGACCCGCACTCCCTCCACCCGGTCCGCATCGCCCGCCAGCTGGCCCGCCTCACCGACGACGGCGCCCCGCACGAGCCGAGCGCCTTCTCCGTGGAGGACCTGCCCGGCCTCGGCATGCGCGTCCTCCTGGTCGACTTCGACCCCCAGGGCCACCTCACCAAGCAGCTCGGCCAGCAGCCCATGCCCATCGGCGGCGACAGCCTGACCTGCCACATGGCGGGCGAGGCCAAGGGCCCCCTGTCCGATCTCATCGTCCCCATCGACGACGAGCGCTTCGGCGACCGCCTCCACCTCCTCCCCTCCTGCACGGACGCCTTCCTCCTCGACGTCCGCCTCTCCACCGTCCGCGCCCGCGAGGCCGCCCTCGAACGCGCCCTCGCCCCCGTCGAGTCCGACTACGACGTCATCCTCGTGGACTGCCCGCCGAGCCTCGGCCTCAGCATGGACGCGGCCATCTACTACGGCCGCCGCCGCGACACCGAGCAGCCCGGCGCCTCCGGCGCACTGATCGTCGTCCAGGCCGAGGACTCGTCCGCGGACGCGTACGACCTCCTCACGTCCCAGATCAACGACCTCCGCGACGACCTCAGCCTCGACATCGACTACCTCGGCCTCGTCGTGAACCTCTACGACGGCCGCCGCGGCTACATCGCCACCAGCTCCCTCCAGGCCTGGATGGACATAAAGGACCCGCGCGTCGTCGCCGTCGTACCCGACCTCAAGGAGCAGCGCGAGGCCGTCCGCCTCAAGCAGCCGCTGTTCGTCTACGCACCCAAGGGCGACCAGGCAGTGGCCCTGCGCGCCCTCGCCAGGGAGATCTCATGAGCAAGGCCGACAAGCTCGGGGTATCGGCCTCCTTCGCCCGCGCCCAGACCGCCGTCAGCTCCCGCCGCGCCGCCATCGCCGAGGCGACGGGCGCGCCCACCTCCGGGACCGTGCCGCCGTCCGAGGTGCCGATCGAGGCGCTCGCCCCCAACCCGTTCAACCTCCGCGAGGAGCTGACCGACCTGGACGAGATGTCCCAGTCGCTGCTCTCCCGCGGCCAGCTCCAGCCGCTCGCCGTGGCGACCCGGATGGCGTTCATGGAGGCGTACCCGGGCCAGACCGACGGCCTCGGCCGGGCCCCGTACGTCGTCATCGACGGCAACCGCCGGCTCGCCGCGGCCCAGCTCGCCGGGCTCAAGACGATGCACATCCACGTCAACGACAGCCTCGCCGCCTCGGCCGCGGACATCCTGGAGTCGGCGCTCATCGCCAACGTCCACCGGGTCGACGTCGCCCCCATGGACCAGGCCCGCGCCCTCCAGGAGCTCGTCGAGGTCCACGGCTCCCAGGCCCAGGTCGCCAAGCGCCTCGGCAAGACCCCGGCCTGGGTCTCCCAGCGCCTGACCCTCCTGAACCTCACCCCTCCGCTCCAGGAGAAGGTCGAGTCCGGCGAGCTCAAGGTGGAACCCGCCCGCCGCATCGGCCGCCTCCCCCAGGAGCAGCAGGAGGCAGCGGCCGCCGAGACGATCAACGCCGCCCACACCAACCCGCCGCGCCAGCGCACCCGCCCGGCGCCCCCGGCCGACACCGTTAACGCCGTTAACACCCCGGCCGCCCCGGCCGCCACCCTGCAGCCCGCCACCCCGCAGCCCGCCACCCCGACTCCCAGCCGCCGCATCACCATCGCGACGGACACCCCGGAGACGATCGCGGACGCCCTGACGGCCCACCTCCCCCCGGACGACCTCAAGGCCGTCACAGAACTCCTGATGTCCCGCATCTGAGAGGCCGGGAGAACAACGGCACTACGCACGGGGGCGCTGACGGCATTAACGCCGTTAACGCCCCCACGTGCGTTCCATGTGCGTTCCACCGTGCGTTTCACATAGGCTCGCCCTGGAGGTACCGATGCACAACGAACAAGAGAGCCTCTTCGCAGCGGTGGACGCCCTGCTGGAAGAAGCCGCCGCCAAGGACGCGCTCCCCCACCCCGACGAGCGCAAGCGCCTGCGCGAGGCCGCCGGCCTGAGCCAGGACCAGATCGCCAAGGCCCTCTCCGTCCGCCGCGAGACGGTCACCTCCTGGGAGACGGGCCGCACCGACCCCCGCCCCCCGAAGCGCGCCGCCTACGCCCGCCTCCTGGACGGCCTGGCCGCCCTCCACCCCATTAACGCCGTTAACACCCCCCACCCGGCGCCCCCCACCGCCCCGCAGCAGCAGCCGACAGAAACCACCGAGCCCCCGAAGCCGCCCCAGCAACCGCAAACCCCCCACGAGCCCGCACCCGCAGCCGCCCCCTCAACCACCGGCCCCAGCACGACCGCCAGCACCAGCACGGCCACCGGCACCAGCACGGCCCCGGCGGGAGCCGCAGCCCCAACCCCCGCGCCCCCCGCACCCGCAGCCACCCCCACGCCCCGGCTCACCACCCCACCCCGGCCCGCCCTGACCGGCAAGGGCCCCGTGACCGGCAACGGCCCCCTGACCGGCAACGGCCCCCTGGCCGTCCTGGACGGCCAGGGCCAAGCCCACACAGCCGGCGGCCAGATCCTCGACCACCCCACCAAGGACCTCCCCACCCTCATCTCCTGGGCCCTCACCGAGGCGGACCTCCACTCCCCCCGCCTCCACCGCAACGGCAAGGACGGCGACCCCCTCCTCGTCCTCACCCCGGCCGCCACCGAGGCCCTCGGCCTCCCCCTCACCCTCGAAGACCGCCGCGGCCTGCGCCTGCCCGAGGACCACCCCGTCCTCAAGCAGCTCGCCAAGGCCAAGTGGCAGCTGACCCGCCGCGGCTTCGGCCCCTGGCCCCGCATCTACCGCCCGGCCACCCCCACCACCGGCCGCCAGTGCGTCCAGCTCGCGGTCCTGCCCTGGGGCGCCCTGGACCCTCGCGCCTGGGGCGAGGACACCGCCGCCCTCCCTGCCCCCGAACTCGCCCAGCTCCTCACCACCTACGCCACCCGCGTCCTCACCCCCCGCGGCTCCACGGCGGTCACGGGCCTGGAGCTGATGACGGCCCTACGCCCGCCCACCCGCGCCGCGCACGACCCGCGGACCGGCACCTGGGTGTCGGCGCCCGTCCCCGGCTCCCTCACCCACCCCGTCGACCCGGCTCCCCCGGAGGCCCCCGACGAGCACCCGGTCGTCGCCGCCCTCTACCCCCGCACCCACCAGCGCACCCCCGACGAGGTCCTGGACGAGGAGGCGTACGACTGGATCCGCGACCCGGAACTCCTCACCGACGCCGAGTGCACCCGCACCCACGCCGTCGGCATCGACGTGAACATGGCCTTCGCCGCCGCCGCCAACCGCCTCCCGGTCGGCCTCGGCCCGGCCGTGCACGTCAGCCACCCCGCCTTCGACCCCAAGCTGCCGGGCTGCTGGCTGGCCGACCTCTCCTCCCTCACCCTCGACCCCCGCCTGCCCAGCCCCTTCACCCCCCACGGCAGACCCCCCACCGGCCCCGCCTGGTACGCCACCCCGACCCTCGCCTACGCCGCCGAGCTCGGCCACACGCCCCGCCCCACCGAAGCCTGGATCCGCCCGGACAACGGCCCCTACCTCGACCCCTGGTACACCCGCCTGCGCGACGCCTACCTCGCCACGATGGCCGACCTGGGCATCACCCCGGCCCTCTCCCCCGCCGAGTTCCTGAAGGCGATGGAGGAGACCAGGACGGCCGGCCCCGCACCCCAGAAGGCCGTGCTGTCCGCCATCAAGTCCACCGTCAAGGGCGGCATCGGCAAGCTCCGCGAACGCCCCCAGGGCGCCGCCTACCGCCCCGGCGAACCCTGGCCCGCCCTGGAGCGCCCCACCTGGCGCCCCGACATCCGGGCCGCCGTCATCGCCACCGCCCGCGTCAACATGCACCGCAAGATGCGCAAGCTCGCCGAGTACGCCGACCTCCATCCCGTTGCCGTACTCTCCGACTGCGCGGTCTACCTCTCCGACGGCCCGAGCCCGCTCGACTTCCTCCCCCGCACCCCCGAAGGAAAGCCGCTCCCCGGCGGCTTCCGCCTGGGCGCCAGCCCCGGCATGGTCAAGCACGAGGGCACCCAGCCGCTCCTGTGGGCGGTCGGCCTCCTCGACGAGGGCCACAACCCGGCCCGCCACATCAAGGGCCACGACGCAGCGGCGGACGGCGAGTAGCCGAGCACGGGCCGGCGCACAGGTGGCGCCGCCCCCGACGGCCGACCCCAGAACCCGAGAAACCGAGAAACCGAAACCCCCAACATGCCGGACATCAGCGACAGCCTCACCCGCGCCGACGAACAGAACTTCACCCGTCCGATCCCCAAGTCCGCCGGCGCCCAGATGCGCTTCCTCGTCAAGCAGCTCAAGTCCACCAAGGCCGTGGCCGAGCTCCTGGGCATCTCCCGGCGCACCGTCGAGCGCTACGTGAAGGACCAGATCAAGCAGCCCAAGCCGGCCCTCGCCACCCTCCTCGAACAGGAGGTCAAGAAGCGCTGGCAGCCCCTGGTCCGCAAGCGCGCCCGCGACCAGGCCGCCAAGCGGACCGGCCTGGTCATCGAGACCCGCGCCCGCTTCGGCTTCACCGCGGCCCCCGGCACCACCGACGACGGCCGGATGCGCCGCATCACCCAGCACCTCCCCCCGCAGTACGCCTCCCGCCTGTTCGCGGCCCAGGAGGCGGGCGCCACGGAGTCCCAACTCCGCGCCATCGCCGCCGAAGGCCTCCAGGAGATGTACTTCAAGGACAGCGGCGCCCGCGCCACCGGCCTCCTGGTCGAGTTCACCGACATCGACTACGTCGACTTCACCTTCTGAAGGCCCTCCACGGCCCCCAGAACGCACTTCGGCCCCCTCCCGGCCCTCCCGGACCAAGAGGGGGCCCAAAGCCCCTCAGACAGCCGCCACACGGCCTCACCCGACGGCGTGAAGAGTCCTCCGCCGCTTCGACTCCGCGGCCTTCTTGGCCGCGGCCTGCGCCGCCCGCTTCTTCCGCTGCTCGGCCAGCTGGTCCTGGTACGCCGCCACCGCCCGGTGGTAGCTGGCGACGTACCCCCGGGCATCGAGCCGCTCGTCCAGGGGCATCTCGTTCACCGCGGCCACCGCGTCCTCGAACGAGTTGTATCCGGCCAGCATCGGATTGATCTGGTAGACACCGTTGCGGACCTTGCGCACCAGCTTCGCCAGCTCCAGGCTCCGCAGCGCGGCGTTCACACTGGGCCGGCTGAGCTCCAGCAACCCACCGATGGTGGCCTGGTCGATCAGGATCCGCCCGCCGGGCTCGCTCAGCGAACGCAGCTTCAGCAACACCCGGTACGACGCAGGCGGAAGGTCGAGGTCGGAGAGAAGCCCGTCGGCGTTGACCGCAGCGAATCGCAAGGTGCTCACTGAGCTGTCCCTTCTTCCTTGCGCTGTCCCCGGCTCAGCCGACGCGCAGCGCGCTCTTTGGCCCGTTCGGCCCGCAGTTCCGCGATCGCCTGTCGCATGTGGTCCAACGACGGGAACCGCACCAGGTCAGGCAGACTCGTATCGCTGCGAATCTGCGCGATGGTGCTGTGCTGCTCCACCTTCACGAACTCACCCGCCGTCTCCGTACCCGGGATGAACTCAGCCACCCGGTAACTGTAGGGCGGGTTGAACTGATAGACACCCCGCCGCACCTTGAAGACGATCCCATGAGACATCACCGTGTGGAGCGCTTCCGAAGTCTTCGTCCTACTGACATCGAGGATCGTAGCCATCTCTTCCTGAGTAAGAGGAATCCGCCCCCCCGCTCGCTGGCACGCGATCAGCAGCAGGATGAGCCTCAAGGGCAAGGCTTCCCTGAAGTACTGGGCAATCACCAGGAAGAACTCGAGACTGTCCATCGAGAACGCATTTGGCTGACTCTGCGTCCCGTAGAACTCCAGCGGCTTGCGCTCACCGTCCAGCGTGAGCTTCCGGCTCGGATACCGCCTCGCAAGGCTGTCCAGATCCTTGACCGGAGCCAGCGGCTGACTCCACGCCGAGATCGCGTCATCAACGGGGAGATCAGGACGCGGCGCGCGCGCCGGGACCGACCGACGGCGCTGTGGCTCTGATGACACGAGGATGCTCTCCACTTCGTTGATCTACAGAGAGCAGTATGTCAACAAGGGTGACACTAATGTCACGCTGGTTGACGTTCGGCGTGTCTTGTGTCCCCTCACAGGTGACATATCTCAGCCACACCCCCTCCCACCCCAACACCACCCCACCCCTGAGCAGTTCACGAACACATCTCCCCAAAACGTCAGCCAGCCCGACGTTTTGCCCCAAATACCGTCAGCGAGACTGACATTTTGCAGGAGATGTGTCCCCCCACCAGCGACACATCTCCCCAGATATGTCCCCCCTGAGGGGACATATCTCAGCAACGACACCCGCCCTGACCTGCGCAAACGCATCTCCGTACCCTCTATACGCCGTCGCCCCCCGCACGCCACCCCCACAAACCTCCGACCCCGCACCCCAAACCCCCCACCCCCTGACACCCCATCAGCTCCCCCCACCACCGCCCCCCTCCGGACACAGTGTCCAGAACGCCACCAAACCTGACCGATTCCCATCCTTATCCACCCCCCACTTTGAATCACTGCCATTAACGCCGTTAACACCCACCCTCACCCCCACCAAACCAAAGCCACGTAGCGCAAGGACCCTGGTCCGGAGGACCATCCAGGGCTCAGAAAGCCAAGTCCTGCTGAGCGCAGCGCCGAAGGCTCCATCAGCCGAGCGCAGCGAGGCTGCTCTCTCCTGAGCGCACAGCTGCTAGGACCCCTAGACATGGCATCCGGCCAGGCCTAGCTCGGCAACACAGTCTGTTCAACGCAGCAAAGCAGTCCTCTGCTCCGGAGCGAAGCGGAGGAGCTAGACGGCCGAAGGCACCCCGCCCGCGCAGAGCTCGGACACTCTCTCCTGAGCGCGCAGCGCTCAGGAGACTCTCAGGGCCCGAAGGGCCGGCCGGTCGGCTCGGCGAAGCCGAGCCCCGCTGAGCCCAGCGAAACTGCCCACTTGTGCTCCGGAGCGAAGCAGAGGAGCAAAGCGCCGAAGGCGCCCTGGCCGAGCGCAGCGAGGCCCCTCCCTCCTGAGCGCGCAGCGCTCAGGAACCCTCAGGGCCCGAAGGGCCCTGAGGCCGAGCGCGGCGAGGCCTGTCTCTCCTGAGCGCGTAGCGCACCTAGTGGGGTGGAGCGGAGCGGAACCCCACCAGTCCGAAGCGAAGCGAAGGAGCCCCTGCCCGAAGGGCAGGCCCTGGCTCGGCGAAGCCGAGC
>NZ_JAJAUY010000090.1 GCF_020532625.1 Streptomyces antimicrobicus
GACGACGACGCCCACGGCACGGCGTCGCCGCACGGCGGGGCGCCGGACGACGTCGCCCGGGCCGGGACCGAGGTAGGGCCCGAGGTCGGGACCGAGGCCGTCGGCGGCGACGGCTCCGCGGCGGTCGGGGCGGCCACGGCGGTCGAGGGGGACGAGGGTGCCGCGGCGGCCGCGGCGTACCCGGGCCCCGACGCCGGAGGCCACCACGAGCTGCCGCTCGCCTCCTACGTGCTGCGCGTCAACGGCTCCGACCGCCCCGTCACGGGCGCCTGGATCGGCGAGTCCCTGCTCTACGTGCTGCGCGAGCGCCTCGGCCTCGCCGGGGCCAAGGACGGCTGCTCGCAGGGCGAGTGCGGCGCCTGCGCCGTGCAGGTCGACGGGCGGCTCGTCGCCTCCTGCCTGGTACCGGCGGCCACCGCCGCCGGCAGCGAGGTCCGGACGGTCGAGGGCCTCGCCGCGGACGGCGAGCTGTCCGACGTGCAGCAGGCGCTGTGCCGTTCGGGCGCGGTCCAGTGCGGCTTCTGCATCCCCGGCATGGCCATGACCATCCACGACCTCCTGGAGGGCAACCACGCCCCCAGCGAGCTGGAGACCCGCCAGGCCCTGTGCGGCAACCTCTGCCGCTGCTCCGGCTACCACGGCGTGCTCGACGCGGTCCGCGAGGTCGTCGCCTCCCGCGACGCCGCCGCCCACGCGACGGACGGCCCGGGCGGGGCGGGCGGTCCGGGCGGTCCGGGCGGTCCGGGCGGTCCGGCTGCGACGGACGGGGCGGGCACGACGGACGGGACGGGCACGACGGACGGGACCGGCGGGACCGTCGGGATCACCGGGGCCACCGGGATCGCCGGGATCCCCGGGGCCACCGGGATCACCGGGATCCCCGGGTTCCCCGGGACCGGCGAGGCCCCCGGACCCGACGCCCCGCCCCGCATCCCGCACCAGGCCCCCCCGGGCGAAGGCGGCATCCACCCCGACCACCACCACGGAGGAATGGCGTGAGCGGGAACGACGCCGCCACCGCGACGGCGACCGCCAGGACCCCGGCCCCGGGCGCGGACGGCGGCGCGCCCGGCGAGCAGCCGGCCGCGCCCCGCGGCCTCGGCGTGTCCGTTCCCTCCGCCGACGCCCGCGCCAAGGCCGGTGGCACGTACCCGTACGCCGCCGACCTGTGGGCCGAGGGGCTGCTCTGGGCCGCCGTCCTGCGGTCCCCGCACGCCCACGCCCGCATCCTGTCCGTCGACACCTCCGCCGCCGCCGCGATGCCCGGCGTGCGGGCCGTCGTCACGCACGCCGACGTGCCCGGCGCCGCCACCCACGGCCGCAAGATCGCCGACCGGCCCGTCTTCGCCCACGACGTCGTCCGCCACCACGGCGAGCCCATCGCCGCCGTCGCCGCCGACCACCCCGACACCGCCCGGCTGGCCGCCGCCGCCATCGCCGTCGAGTACGAGCTGCTGGACGCCGTCACCGACCCCGAGCAGTCCTTCGCCGCCCCGCCCCTGCACCCCGACGGCAACCTGATCCGGCACATCCCCCTGCGCTACGGCGACCCGGACGTCACCGGCGACGTCGTCGTGGAGGGCCTGTACCGGATCGGCCGCCAGGACCCGGCCCCCATCGGTGCCGAGGCCGGCCTCGCCGTGCCCCGGCCGGACGGCGGCGTCGAGCTCTACACCGCCTCCACCGACCCGCACACCGACCGCGACCTCGCCGCCGCCTGCTTCGGCCTCGAACCCGAGCGCGTCAAGGTCGTCGTCACCGGGGTGCCCGGCGCCACCGCCGACCGCGAGGACGCCGGCTTCCAGCTCCCGCTCGGCCTGCTCGCCCTGCGCACCGGCTGCCCGGTCAAACTCGCCGCCACCCGCGAGGAGTCCTTCCTCGGCCACTCCCACCGCCACCCCACCCTGCTGCGCTACCGCCACCACGCGGACGCCGAGGGCCGGCTGGTCAAGGTCGAGGCGCAGATCCTGATGGACGCCGGGGCCTACGCGGACTCCTCCGCCGAGTCCCTGGCCGCCGCCGTCGCCTTCGCCTGCGGCCCGTACGTCGTCCCGCACGCCTTCGTCGAGGGCTGGGCGGTGCGCACCAACAACCCGCCCTCCGGGCACGTCCGCGGGGAAGGCGCCCTGCAGGTCTGCGCGGCGTACGAGGGCCAGATGGACAAGCTGGCCGCCGCGCTCGGCCTCGACGGTGCCGAGCTGCGCCTGCGCAACGTCCTGGCCACCGGCGACCTGCTGCCCACCGGCCAGACCGTCACCTGCCCCGCCCCGGTCGCGGAACTCCTGCGCGCGGTGCGCGACTTCGAGCTGCCCCCGCTGCCCAAGGACGCCCCCGAGGAGGAGTGGCTGCTGCCCGGCGGCCTCGACGGCGCGGGCGAGCCGGGCGCGGTGCGGCGCGGCGTCGGCTACGGCGTCGGCATGGTGCACATGCTGGGCGCCGAGGGCACCGACGAGGTCTCCACGGCGACGGTGAAGGTCCACGACGGCGTGGCCACCGTCATCTGCGCGGCCGTCGAGACCGGCCAGGGCTTCGCCACGCTCGCCCGCCAGATCGTCCAGGAGGTCCTGGGCCTGGACGAGGTGACCGTGGCCCCCGTCGACACCGACCAGCCCCCGGCGGGAGCGGCCACGCACGGCCGGCACACCTGGGTCTCGGGCGGGGCCGTCGAACGGGCCGCCAAGATGGTCCGCACCCAGCTCCTGCAGCCGATGGCGCACAAGCTCGGCATGTCGACCGAGCTGCTGCAGATCCAGGACGGCCGGATCACGTCGTACGACGGCGCGTTCTCGACCACGGTCGCCGAGGCGGTGCAGGGCAAGGAGCTGTGGGCCACCGCCCAGTGCCGCCCGCACCCCACCGAACCGCTGGACGCCGACGGCCAGGGCGACGCCTTCGTCGGCCTCGCCTTCTGCGCGATCCGCGCGGTGGTGGACGTGGACATCGAGCTCGGCACCGTACGCGTCGTCGAACTCGCCGTCGCCCAGGACGTCGGCCGCGTCCTCAACCCGGCGCAGCTGCGGGCCCGGATCGAGGCGGGCGTCACGCAGGGCGTCGGCGCGGCCCTGACCGAGAACCTCCGTACGGCGGCCGGTCTGGTCCGCCACCCGGACCTGACCGGCTACGCGCTGCCCACCTCCCTGGACGCGCCGGCCGTCCGGATCGTCAAGCTGGTCGAGGAGCGGGACGTCGTCGCGACGTTCGGCGCCAAGGCGGCCAGTGCCGTGCCCGTGGTGACGGCCCCGGCGGCGGTGGCCTCGGCGGTCCGCGCGGCCACCGGACGACCGGTCAACAAGCTGCCCATCAGGCCTTCGGCGGCGGTGGCGCCGACCAACTCGTGACCGTGTGACCTGCATTGCACGTGCAACCCGAGCTTGGGACTGTCGGTGGCGGTCGCTAGAGTGATCGGTGGGTCCCCGTACGCCTGCGTGCGCACCGATGCGAACGGCAACGAGCGGCAGCGAACGGGGACGGCGGTGGCGGGACCCATCGCGACAACGGGGAGCAGCGGGGAAACGGGGAGGCCACGGTGGCTGTGGATGTCGATCCGAACGTCATTGCAGTGATGCCGGGGATGGGGCCGCTGGCCCCGATCCTGGCGGCGACGAACAAGACCCTGATCGCGAATCAGGCCCCGGCCCTGTTCGTCGAGCACGAGAACATGGTCAAGTACAAGCAGCGCGTGGACGCCCTGCTGGAGCAGCTGAAGGACTCCAAGGCGGACTCGGACCACTTCGCGGACGGCACCGTGTCCCAGGGCGCGTTCGGCAAGGGCTTCGCCGAGGCGGAGGGGCTGTACTCGGCGTACAACAAGGTCCGTTCGGAACTGCAGACCCTCTCGAAGGCACTGGCGGGGCAGATCGAGGCCCTGGGGATCGCGATCATGGCGTCGAAGGTCGGGTACGAGAACATCGACGAGGACGTGAAGGCCCGGATGCGGGCGATCCACGCGGCGGCGCAGCAGGAGTTCGAGAAGCACCAGAAGAACCACCCGAACCAGCACAACCAGCCGAACCACCAGAACCAGCCGAACCAGCCGCAGGGCAACGGCAGCACCGCAGGCGGTGAGATGTAATGGCGACCACGAACTTCGAGGGCCACTCGCACCAGGAACTGCTGGCGATGATCTCCTCGGTGAACGCCGAGACGGTCAAGTCGCGCGGCCAGCTCCTGAAGGACGCCGAGGTCACGATCACCAAGATCGGCAACGACCTCAAGAACCACCGCGTCGAAGGCTGGGAGGGCAAGGCCGCCGAAGCCTTCCAGGAGTGGGTCAACGCCATGGGCAACGCGACCCTCCGCCTCGGCGAGTACAGCAAGACCGGCGGCACCTGGATGCAGAACGCGGCCCAGACCATCATCGAGGTCAAGGCCAACATGCCGAAGTACGACACCTCGGCGGCGGAGAACCTGGAAGCGGCCCAGAAGTACCACAACGACCCGGACTCGGCCCAGATCGGCCGCGAGGCGACCTCGAAGCTGTCGAAGGACCGCCAAGAGGCGATCCAGCAGATGACGAAGCTGGCGCAGTCGTACGAGGCTTCGACGACGCAGATGAACAGGGCGGAGGTGCCGGTGTTTCCGCCGCCGCCGGCGACGTTTGTGCCGGATGCGGGGGTCGGTAGCGACACCGACATTGCACGGCCGGGTGGTGACGGTGGCACCCGATACCGAGATTCCGGCCTCGGAGACGAGCAGGGTGGACGCCAGCGGGACACCGGTGGCGGCGACGACAGGCCCGGTCAGATCCCGGGACGCGAAGCCACTCCGGACAACCGGCCGCCGTCGACGACCGTTCCGCGTCCGGACAAGGACGTGGACCTCGACCTGGACAACGTCGGAACCCTGCCCAAGCCCGAGACGATGCCGGGGCAGCCGAACGTCCTGCCGCCGACGTCCGCCCCTCCGGGCGGCGGCCCTGTGCTTCCTCCTCCGGTGACGCTGCCGCCCACCAGTGGGCCCCGGACGACGCCCGGCCCCCTCGGGCCCACGGGCGGTCGCCAGACCGGTGGGCTGCCCCAGACCTCGGGTCCTGTGGGCAAGACCGGAGGGCTGCCTCAGACCTCGGGTCCCGTGGGGAAGGCCGGAGGTCTGCCGCCGCGCGAGGGCATCAGCGGCGGTCGTCCCGTCCAGACGAGTGGCCGCAGCACCGGTATTCCGCGCAGCACGGTCATCGGCGGGCACGAGAGCGGCCCCATGGGGCGCGGCCTGCCCGGCGGGGGCGGTGGTCTCGGTGGTCCCGGCGGTGGGCAGAACGGCTTCGCCGGCGGACGGCGGCTGGCCAGCGAGCGCGGTGGAATCGTCGGTGGGCGTCCGCCGGGCGCGGGTGGCCGTTCGACCATGGGTGGCCAGGGCTTCACCCAGGGCGGTTCCGGGCTCGTTCGTAACCAGCCCACCGGCGGTGCCGTCGGCCCCACGGGTTCTCGTACGCCGGACAAGAAGCGCTCGGACACCAAGGGGAAGCGCCCCGACTACCTGACCGAGGACGAAGAGACGTGGCAGGGCGACCGTAAGGTTGTTCCGCCCGTGATCGACTGAGCGAACGGATACTGCACGAGATGCGCATGCGAAAAGCGACGTCGGCCCTGGTGGGTCTGCTGCTGGCCGGAGTCGCCGCGACTCCGGCCCACGCGGAGACCATCCGGTCGAAGCAATGGCATCTCGATTCGATGCAGGCCGAGCAGATGTGGAAGGCCAGCAATGGCGCCGGGATCACCGTTGCGGTGATCGACACCGGCGTTGCCGATGTGCCGGAGCTGAAGGGCCAGGTTCTGCCGGGAAAGGACCTGGCCATCGGCTACGAGGGTGATTGGCGCACCGACTACGAGAAGCACGGCACGACCATGGCTGCGATCATTGCCGGCAGTGGCAAGGGACCCGGTGGCGCTGATGGCGCCTACGGGCTCGCGCCCGGCGCCAAGATCCTGCCCGTTCGCGTGTCGCTGGGTGGCCCGCAGCAGCGCCCCAATCAGAGCATGAGCGAGGGAATCCGCTTCGCCGCCGACTCGGATGCGAAGATCCTCAACATCTCGATGGCCTCCGCAGGAACGAGCCCCGAGCTGGACGAGGCGGTGAAGTACGCCCTCAGCAAGGGCAAGCTCGTCTTCGCGGGTGTAGGGAACGACGGTGAGACCAGCAACCAGACGAAGTACCCCGCTGCCACACCTGGCGTGGTCGGCGTAGCCGCGATCGACCGTCAGGCCAACGCCACGAAGGAGTCGCAGCACGGGCCGTGGGTGGACGTGGCGGCACCAGGCGCGGACATCGTCACGGCATGCGGTGGCAAGACGGGTCTGTGCAACAGCCACGGCACCAGCGACGCCACCGCCCTCGCCTCCGCCTCCGCCGCCCTCCTCTGGTCCGCCCACCCCGACTGGACCAACAACCAGGTCCTGCGCGTCCTCCTGAACACGGCCGGCAAGCCCCGCGACGGTGTCGCGCGGAACGACTACATCGGCTACGGCGTCGTCCGGCCTCGGATCGCCCTCACCAACCCGGGCGACCCCGGTTCGGCCACGGAGTGGCCGCTTCCGGACCTCGCCGCCGCGCCCGGTGGCGCCAAGTCCCCTTCCGGCGAAGCCGGAAAGCCCGGCTCGGGCGCCTCCGCCGCGCCCGCCCCGGCCGCCGCGCAGGGGAGCGACGGGCTGCCCTGGACCTGGATCGGACTCGGGCTCGGGGCGTGCGTCCTGATCGGCGGAGCCGTCACGGCGGTTGTCGTACGGCGGCAGAACCGGTAGACACAGGCGCGCCAGGCACAACCGGCAGGACCGGCAGAACCGGAACGGGGAGCAGCAGCGCATGTCCTTCGAAGCTGAGTGGTCGTCCGCGCGCGCCAGCGCCGGCACCAACGTGTCGATGCGGCTGAACCAGGCCGCCCCCGACCCGGGAGGCGGCGGGGGCGGCGCCGGCAAGCCCGACCTGAAGATCGAGGACGACCACATCGGAGCCATCGGCTCCGCCGCGTTCACGCTGCACAACCGGCTCCAGAAGGACGGCGACCACGCCCGCGTGGCCACCTTCGACGCGTCGATCGCCCTCACCAACCACAACTTCACCAGCGGCTCCGCCCTCCTCCAGGTCCACGACCGCTGGAACTCCCAGTTGCACGTCCTCGTCGCCGCCTGCGCCAACATCTCCAACCACTGCGACTACACCGTGGCGCACCACGACCACGAGGAGCGCAAGCTCGTCACCGACATCAACGCCTCCAAGATCAACGAGTACCTCAAGTGAGTGCCGTGCTGACGTTCGAGAACGTGATGAGCGCCCCGCTGGACAAGCTGAACACGGCCGTCCAGGACTGGGGCGCGATGGTGACCAAGCTGGAGGAGCTCGCCGAATCCGCCCGGACCGGGATGAAGGCCCGGGCCGACAAGGCGGACTGGTCGGGCGTCAACGCGGACGTGACCAAGCCGTTCGTGCACAAGACGGCCAAGGAGTTCGACGACGCGGCCAAGGAGGCCAAGGGCGTCCACCAGCTGCTCTCCGACGGGTACACCACGATCAAGGCCGCCAAGGACCGGCTGAAGAAGATCGTGGACGAGGAGGCGCCGAAGGCGGGCTTCCGGGTGGACGCCGCCGGCAAGGTGACGGCCGTACCGCTGGACCCGAAGAGCGAGTACGCCGCCCGGCACGACCCTGACTACCCCGAGTGGAAGCGTAAGCAGGAGGAGGACCGCAAGGCCTGGCAGGCGCAGATCGACCGGCTGGTCGAGGACTGCCAGGACGCCGACGACTCCCTGGCCCGCGCCCTGCGCGCCAACGTCACCGACGACCACGA
Organism: Streptomyces antimicrobicus; assembly: GCF_020532625.1. Taxonomy (GTDB): domain Bacteria; phylum Actinomycetota; class Actinomycetes; order Streptomycetales; family Streptomycetaceae; genus Streptomyces; species Streptomyces antimicrobicus. The sequence goes on from NZ_JAJAUY010000090.1 coordinate 7,778, forward strand.
CTTCGGCGGGCCGAAGTACACCAGCCTGGACGCCGAGCAGGCCGACCGGGCCGCCGAGCTGATGAAGAAGCTCACCAAGGACCCGGGCGGGGTGGCCCGCAACCCCGAGGCGCTGCGCGAGCTGGAGGACCTGCTCGACGACAACCGCAACGACCCCGAGTTCTCGACGGACTTCTACCGCAAGCTCGGTCCCGAGGCCACGCTGGAGTCGTACGCGAAGCTGTCCATCGACGCCTCCAGCCTGGGCGAGGCGGGCAAGGACCGGCTCGCCATGGTCGGCAACATCCAGAACGACATGGGCGCGATGCTCGGCCTCGCCACGCAGAAGTCCACGCCGCACCACCTCGACGCGGCCTGGACGACCGAGCTGATGAAGGCCGGCCGCAAGGAGATGCAGGTCACCGGCGACATGACCAGCCGCATCTACGGCTATCAGGCGCTGGGCGCGCTGCTCCACGAGGGGAAGTACGACAAGGAGTTCCTGACCTCGGTCGGCCGGGACATGGTCGCCTTCGACCGGGAGAACCCCAAGCGGTGGGAGCACGGAGCCCCGTACGACCCGAAGGTGGTCCTCAGCCAGGGCGGCGACGGCAGCCGGGGCTTCTACCCCTTGACGGGCCTGATGGAGGCGATGTCGCACAACCCGGAGGCGGCGACGGCGTTCTTCACGGAGCCGGTCCGCGAGGACAGCGACCGCGACGGGATCGTGACGGCGAAGGACAAGGCGGTCGGCGGCCAGCACGGCCAGCCCCGCGGCATGGTCGACTACATGCTGGACAAGGAGTCCTGGACCGACGCCTTCGACCAGACCGGCGACCACCCGTACGGCAAGCCGCTCCCGGCCCAGGAGGCCCTGGGCGCAGCCCTGGAAACGGCGGTCAGCGGCCGAGCGGCAGGCGACGAGAACGCCCCGCCGAAGCCGCACACCCCGGAGATGGCCAAGATCATGGAACGGGTCGTCGAGAAGATCGGCGACGACCCGTCCCTGGTCGCCCAGGCCCCGGACGACGAGGACAAGAAGCCGAGGCTGGGACCGCTGTCGGGGCACTTCGGCAACATGGCGGCCGAGTACATTCCAGACCTTCAAGCTGCGGCCGAGAACGGCGGAAAGCAGATCAAGGTCAGTGGCACCATGGCCAACTTCGGCGAGGCGACCGCAGCACGCTTCCTCGGCGCCGTCGGACAGGACCCCGCGGCCTACGGCGCGATCACCAACGCCAACCAGGCCTTCACGGCGGTTCTGGTGAACGACGTGATGCAGCACCGCGACCAGTACACGCTGCTGGGGGAAGCAGTGGGCAACGCCGTGCAGCCGGGTGGTCAGATCGCCGGCTTCCTGACGGAGGCCCGCGCCCAGGGCATGCACGCCGAGACCGCCCACACGAACGAGGAGTACGTGAAGGGCGTCGAGGACGGCGCCAAGTGGATCAACCGGGGCATCACCGCCGCCGGCGGCAAGTACCTGGAAATGGTGCCCCTGGCCGGCGACATAGTGGAATGGGTCCAGGAAGACGTCACGGAGTACTTCGTCGACGACGCCAAGGAGAAAGGCAAGGAGAAGACGGCCGAGACGGAGAAGGCCGTGGCGGAGATGTACTCGAAGGCAGACAAGAGCACCAGCCACGCGGCCGAAAGCGCCGTGCGCAACTCGGCTGCCGCCTCGGGTCTGTCCGAGGCCGACATCAATACTCTCGCCGGCGTGGCCTCTTCCCAGTCTTCGACTGCGCACTCCGTCGGCCGGGATCTTGTCGCCAGCTCGAAGGGGAAGTCCTGATGGTCGCGGGGCGGCTTGGGAGGAGTCTCATCGGTCTCCTGGCCGCGAGTGCTCTGTTGGCCGGTTGCTCTGACAAGGAGAAGAAGGCCAGTGCGCCCGAGGTGCCCGACCGGCTCTGTTGGGGAGCCTTTGAGGGCAAGGCGGTGGTCCCTCTCCTGGGCAGTGGCAAGAAGGTCTCGGAGGACACCCGGGACACGTTCTCTCTTCCCGCTGACCTCAAGAAGGTCACCTGTCGCGTGGAGCTGGACGGCGCGACGCTGATGACGGCGCAGGCCTGGCGCAAGCCCTTGGGTGCCGATGCGTTTTGGCAGTCGTTCGACCCCTTGCACCCGGCCAAGCTCGACTTCGGACGTAAGGGGCTGGTCTGGGACTACGGTGCGACCCTGCTCCACACCTGCCGGACACCCACGGAGGCCTTCGAGCTGGAGCTGGAGATCAGCCACGTTCCCTCAGAGCTGGACAGCGCGAAGGTGCGAGCCCTGGATACCCAGCTGATGAAGGACTTCCAGGCCTTCACCCGCAAGGCGCTGAACTGCACCGCCTAGGACGGCGCGACAAAGGCTGCCAGGAGTCCTCCTGGCAGCCTTTGTGTTGGGGAGGCCGTGGCGGGAATTGAACCCGCGTGCCTCGCTTTGCAGGCGAGTCCCTAGGCCACTCGGGCACACGGCCGGGCGGCGATCCCGTCCGTCGTGGCGGGGCGGACGGATCGTCGGTGGTGACGACCGTACGGGGGGTTCCGGCGGTGCGGAAGGGGGCTGGGGCGGGTGCAACACGACTGCCATGCCGCGTTCATGTGGCCGGTGCCGGTGCCGCAACCGGAGCCGTCGGGCCTAGGGCTTCGGACCGAGCGGGGATCGGTCCAATAGACAGGGGCGAAAAGCAGACACGGAACTTACTCTGGGGCGATGACTGCCTCCACCGACCCCAGTGTCCCGACCCCCGGCCCAGCCGGCCCAGCCACCCCAGCCGGCGCAACCGCCACACCCGACGCCGCCGACGCCGCCGGTCCGGCGGCCGGCCCCGCGGCCGGGGGGATCTGGGCGGCCGGGCACCGGGCGCTCAGTGTGGGGATGGTCGCCGTCATCTTCGTCATCGCCTTCGAGGCGACCGCCATCGGCACCGCCATGCCGGTGGCCGCCCGTGAGCTCGACGGCATCGGCCTGTACGCCTTCGGGTTCTCCGCCTACTTCACCACCAGCCTCTTCGGCATGGTCCTCGCCGGCCAGTGGTCCGACCGCGACGGGCCGCTGCGGCCGCTCGCCGTCGGGATCGCCGCCTTCGCCACGGGGCTGGTGGTGGCGGGCACTGCCGCCGCGATGTGGGTGTTCGTCGTCGGGCGGGCCGTGCAGGGCTTCGGCGGCGGGCTCGTCATCGTCGCGCTCTACGTGGTCGTCAGCCGGGCCTACGACGAGCGGCTGCGCCCGGCGATCATGGCCGCGTTCGCGGCCGGCTGGGTCGTGCCCTCCATCGTGGGGCCGCTCGCCGCGGGGACCGTGACCGAGACCGTCGGTTGGCGGTGGGTGTTCCTCGGCATCCCGGCCCTCGTGGTGCTGCCGCTCGCCGTCGCGCTGCCGGCCATCCGCCGGACCGCCTCCGGACCCGTCGACCCCACCGCCCCGCGCGCCGCCTTCGACCGGCGCCGGCTCCGCCTCGCGCTCGGCATCTCGCTCGGCGCCGGGCTGCTCCAGTACGCCGCCCAGGACCTGCGGTGGGTCTCCCTCGTGCCCGGCCTCGCCGGGGTCGCGCTGCTGGTGCCCGCCGTGCTCGGGCTGCTGCCGCGCGGCACCTACCTGGCCCGGCGAGGGCTGCCGTCCGTGGTCCTGCTGCGGGGCCTGGCGGCCGGCGCGTTCATCGCGGCCGAGAGCTTCGTCCCGCTGATGCTCGTCACCCAGCGCGGGCTCAGCCCCACCCTGGCCGGGTTCTCGCTGGCGCTCGGCGGTCTGACCTGGGCGCTCGGCTCCTGGGTGCAGTCCCAGGGCCGGACCGAGCCGTACCGGGAGCGGCTCATGGTGATCGGGATGGTGCTGGTGGCCGTGGCCATCGCGGCCGCGCCCACCGTGCTCATCGATGCCGTGCCGGTGTGGACGCCCGCTCTGGCCTGGGGCGTCGGCTGCTTCGGGATGGGTCTGGTGATCGGCTCGACCAGTGTGCTGCTGCTCCAGCTCTCGCCGCCGGAGGAGGCCGGCGCGAACTCCGCCGCGCTGCAGATCTCCGACGCCCTGGCGAACGTGGTCCTGCTGGCGGCCGGCGGGGCGGCCTTCGCCGCGCTCGGCGGCGGGGCGGTCGGCGCGGCGCACGACGCCGCCGCCTCCGCGGGCGGGGCCCCGGTCACCGCCTCGCACCCGGCCGCCTTCGTGGCGGTCTTCCTGCCCATGGCGGTCGTGGCCCTGGTCGGAGCCTGGGTCGCCACCCGCCTGCACGCCCCCGCCCCCCCGGGCGCCGCCCCCCCCCCCCCGGGCGCCGCCCCCCCCACCCCGGACACGGCCCCCACTCCCACCCCCACCGACGCCGCCCGCCCCGCCACCGCCGCCCCCGAGGCGAAAACCCCTTCGGGATGAGCGCTCCGGGCGGCTAGCGTCGCCCCATGACCGAGCAGCTGAGCCTCTCCCTCTCCGCCGCCGAGCGCGCGGAGCTGGCCGACCTCGCCGACGCCACCGGCCGCACCCCGCAGGAGCTCGCCTTGGCCGCCGTACGGCAGCACCTGCGGGCCGAGCGGGCGCGCGTCGGGGCCGAGGCGGAGCGGCTGGCCGGGCGTCACGCGGAGCTGCTGAGGAGGCTCGGCGCATGACCCGCCACCTCACCCTGGCGGAGGTCACCGACCTCGCCCTCCTGGCCTGCCTGGCCCGGGAGCAGTCCGTCGAGGTCCGCACCCCCGGACTGCTGGAGTCCGCCGTGCACCGCCCCCGGGCCAGGATGTTCGGGACCGCCGCGTACGAGGACCTCCACGAGCAGGCCGCCGTGCTGCTGCACGGCATCGCCACCAACCACCCGCTCGTGGACGGCAACAAGCGGACCGCCTGGCTCGCCGCCGCCACCTTCCTCGCGGTCAACGGGGTCGACCTCGCCGGCGCCGACCAGGACGCCGCCTACGACCTGGTCATCCGCGTGGCGTCCGGCGCGCTCGCCGACACCGGCGTGATCGCCGCCCGGCTGCGGGCCCTCGGCGGCGCGGCGCCCGAACCCGTGTGACGCTCGCCGCACCCCCCGAGGTCACGGGCCTGTCCCGCCCGGCGGGGCGGGCCCGCCCCGGTAAGGTGGCCCGGTTGTCCTACGTACGACCGACTGCCGAGTGCTACGACTGCCGAGAGCGACGAACCCGGAGACCGTGACTACTACCGCCTCCCACCACCTCTCACCCGCCTTCCCCGGCCGCGCCCCCTGGGGCACGGCCAGCAAGCTGCGCGCCTGGCAGCAGGGAGCGCTGGACAAGTACGTCCAGACCCAGCCGCGGGACTTCCTCGCGGTCGCGACCCCGGGCGCCGGTAAGACCACGTTCGCGCTGACCCTCGCCTCCTGGCTGCTGCACCACCACGTCGTGCAGCAGGTGACGGTCGTCGCGCCCACCGAGCACCTGAAGAAGCAGTGGGCGGAGGCCGCCGCCCGGATAGGCATCCGGCTCGACCCCGAGTACTCGGCCGGGCCGCTCGGCAAGGAGTACCACGGCGTCGCCGTGACCTACGCCGGTGTCGGCGTCCGCCCGATGCTCCACCGCAACCGCTGCGAACAGCGCAAGACCCTCGTCATCCTCGACGAGATCCACCACGCCGGCGACTCCAAGTCCTGGGGCGAGGCCTGCCTGGAGGCGTTCGAGCCGGCGACCCGGCGCCTGGCCCTGACCGGTACGCCGTTCCGGTCGGACACCAACCCCATCCCGTTCGTGACGTACGAGGAGGGCAACGACGGGATCCGCCGCTCCGCCGCCGACTACACCTACGGCTACGGCAACGCCCTCGCCGACGGCGTCGTGCGCCCCGTCATCTTCCTCTCCTACAGCGGCAACATGCGCTGGCGCACCAAGGCCGGCGACGAGATCGCGGCCCGCCTCGGCGAGCCGATGACCAAGGACGCCATCTCCCAGGCCTGGCGCACCGCGCTCGACCCGCGCGGCGAGTGGATGCCGAACGTCCTGCGCGCCGCCGACCGGCGGCTGACCGAGGTCCGCAAGAGCATCCCGGACGCCGGTGGCCTGGTCATCGCCTCCGACCAGGACTCGGCGCGCGCCTACGCCAAGCTGATCCGGGAGATCACCGGCACCCGGGCGACCCTGGTGCTCTCCGACGACGCCGGGGCCTCGAACCACATCGACACCTTCAGCGGTAACGACGACCGCTGGATGGTGGCGGTCCGGATGGTGTCCGAAGGCGTCGACGTGCCCCGCCTCGCGGTGGGCGTGTACGCGACGACCATCTCCACGCCGCTGTTCTTCGCGCAGGCCGTCGGCCGTTTCGTACGGTCGCGCAGGCGCGGCGAGACGGCCTCGGTGTTCCTTCCGACGATTCCGTACCTGCTCGGTTTCGCCAACGAGATGGAGGTCGAGCGCGACCACGTCCTGGACAAGCCGAAGAAATCGGGCGAGGACGAGGACCCGTACGCCGAGTCCGAGAAGGAGATGGACGAGGCCAACAAGCAGCAGGACGAGGACACCGGCGAGCAGGACATGCTGCCCTTCGAGGCGCTGGAGTCCGACGCCGTCTTCGACCGGGTCATGTACAACGGCGCCGAGTTCGGCATGCAGGCCCACCCGGGCAGCGAGGAGGAGCAGGACTACCTCGGCATCCCGGGCCTGCTGGAGCCCGAGCAGGTGCAGATGCTGCTGCAGAAGCGGCAGGCCCGGCAGATCGCGCACAGCCGCAGGAAGCCGGACGCGGAGGCCGACCTGCTGGAGCTGCCGGCCGAGCGGCGGCCGGTGGTCTCGCACAAGGAGCTGCTGGAGCTGCGCAAGTCGCTCAACACGATGGTCGGCGCGTACGTCCACCAGAGCGGCAAGCCGCACGGGGTGATCCACACCGAGCTGCGCCGGGTGTGCGGCGGCCCGCCGAGCGCGGAGGCCACGGCCGGGCAGCTGCGCGAACGCATCAAGAAGGTCCAGGAGTGGGCCACCCGGATGCGATAGCCGTTCGGACAGACGGTTTTCGGACGAACCGTCGGGCCGGGCCCGGCTGTGCCCCTCAGCTGATCGCACAGCGGCCCGGCGTCCGGAACCGGCCCGGTGGCCGGGAGCGAATGCCCACATAGGGGTGGTTGGCGCCCGGATTCTGGACGAGCCCTTCCGCTGAGCGGACCCGCTCGCTACTGTCCCCGCATCGAACGCCCCGTGGCAGCGCCGCCGCGGGAGCGCAGCCGGTGCCATGGCCTTGTTTACCGGCGGCCTCTCCGTGCGTCGCCGAAAGGGACCGGCCACGCTCCGCCCGTGAGAGTCAGCCGCCGCTCACCACAGAGGGAGAGGCGTCGTGACCGCGGAAACCTCCCAGACTCTCGACCGAGGGCTGAGAGTCCTCAAACTGCTCGCCGACACCGACCACGGGCTGACCGTGACCGAGCTGTCCAACAGACTCGGCGTCAACCGCACCGTCGTCTACCGGCTCCTGGCCACGCTGGAGCAGCACGCCCTCGTACGCCGCGACCTCGGCGGCCGCGCCCGGGTCGGGCTCGGCGTGCTGCGGCTCGGCCGCCAGGTGCATCCGCTCGTCCGGGAAGCGGCGCTGCCGGCGCTGCGCTCGCTGGCGGAGGACATAGGGGCCACCGCCCACCTGACCCTCGTCGACGGCACGGAGGCGCTTGCCGTGGCCGTCGTCGAGCCGACGTGGACGGACTACCACGTCGCCTACCGGGCGGGCTTCCGCCATCCGCTCGACCGTGGTGCCGCGGGCCGAGCCATCCTGGCCGCCAGGCAGGGTGCGCTCACCGAGCCCGGCTACACCCTCACCCACGGCGAGCTCGAAGCCGGAGCCAGCGGGGCGGCCGCGCCGCTGCTCGGCATCACCGGCCTGGAGGGCAGTGTCGGCGTCGTCATGCTCGCCGACGCCGTGCCCGAGCGGGTCGGCCCGCGCGTGGTCGACGCGGCCCGCGAGGTCGCCGACGCCCTGCGCTGACCGGTACTGCGACGCGGCGGCCGCCTGCCCCCACCGGCCGCCGCGCCACCCGGCACCCGCGCCCCCGCCGCCCGGGCGGCTAGATTGGCCGGGTGTTCTCTCGTCTCATGCGCCTCCCGCGCCCCGCCGCCCTCGCGCTCTGCGCCGCTCCGACGGCCGCTCTGCTCGCCGTGGCGGCGTTCGCCCCGCTGCCCTTCGCGATCGCCCAGCCCGGGCCGACCGCCGACGTGCTCGGCGCCAAGGACGGCAGGACCGTCATCAGCATCAGCGGGGCCCCGACCCGGCAGACCAGCGGCCAGCTGCGCATGACGACCATCGTGGCCACCGGCCCCTCCGAGGAGACCAGCCTGGCCGAACTGGCGCGCATGTGGTTCCGCACCGACCGGGCGGTCATGCCCCGCGAGGCCGTCTACCCGTCGGGCGGAACCGACAAGGAGATCGAGCAGCACAACCTGGACGCAATGGCCAAGTCCCAGACGAGCGCGACGGAGGCCGCCCTCGGCTACCTCCACAAGGACGCCAAGGACGTCAAGGTGGAGCTGAACCTCGCCGACGTCGGCGGCCCCAGCGCGGGGCTGATGTTCTCCCTCGGCATCGTCGACAAGCTCGCGGGCGACGGCGCCGGCGGCGACCTCACCGGCGGCCGCACGGTCGCCGGTACGGGCACCATCAGCGCGGACGGCGAGGTCGGCGCGGTCGGCGGGGTGGCCCTGAAGACGCAGGCCGCCCGGCGGGACGGGGCGACGGTGTTCCTCGTACCGAAGGCGGAGTGCTCGGACGCGCGCACCGACCTGCCGGAAGGCCTCCAGCTGGTGCCCGTGACGTCGCTGACGGGGGCCGTCGACGCGCTGCGCTCCCTCAGCCGTGGGGAGCCGGTTCCTTCCTGCTGACCCGCTCCCCGTCCGGCGCGGCCCCGGGGGCGGCCGCCGGGCGCCGGTCCATGCCCCGCCAGGCGGGGAAGACCAGCGGGGACAGCGTGGTCAGCAGGTAGGCGCCACCGAAGAGCAGCAGGGTGGGGGCCGGGCCGAGGCCCTCGATCAGCAGGCCGGCGGCCAGTCCACCCAGCGGCATGGCCAGTTCGCACCCGGCGGTGCTCACCCCGGCGACGCGGCTGCGCAGCTCCTCGGGGATCTGCTCGTGGAACAGCGTGCTCAGGACCGGGTTGAGCATCCCGGCGCCGAGTCCGGCCAGCGTCATCGTCACCGCCAGCGGGAGCGTGGTGCCGGTGCACGCGGCCACCACGTAGCGCGGGGCGCCGCTGCACAGGAACGCCGCCGCGAACACCGCCCGGCGCGGGAAGCGTTCGCCCCAGGCGCCGTAGCAGAGCGCGGCCACCAGGGCGGCCCCGCCGAAGAGGGAGACCAGCAGGCCGACGGCGGCGGCCCCGCCGAGCTCCTCCCGGCCGTGCACGGGCAGCAGCACCGCGCCCCAGCCCTGGTCGAGGCCGTTGGTGAGCATGACCATGCAGGTGATGCCCAGCATCAGCCGGTGGCCCATCAGGAAGCGCCAGCCCTCGGCGAGTTCGGCGCGGTAGCCGGCGAACGAGATCCGGTCGGCGCCGGGTCGGGGCGCGGCGGCGGCCACCCCGCGCACGCCGAAGGCCACGAGGGCGGCGGAGACGGCGTAGGTGACCGCGTCGAGCAGCAGGACGTTCCCGGCGCCGCACACGGCGATCAGCAGTCCGGCCAGGGCCGCGCCGATCATCCGGGCGCCGCGCGAGACGGCGTCGTAGAGGCTCGCCGCCCGGCCGAGTGAGGTGCCGGCGTGCTCGGCGAGGTGCGGCAGCAGGACCGAGCGGGCGGTCATGCCGGGGGTGTGGACCAGGCCGCTGACCGCCATGAGGACGCACAGCATCCAGAACTGCAGCAGCCCGGCCTGGTGCAGCAGCGGGACGGCGCCCACGGCGACGCCGCAGACGGCGTCGGAGAGGACGGAGACCCGGCGGCGCCCGACCCGGTCGATCACCGGCCCGGCGACCAGGGCGGCGACGACGACCGGCAGGGTCGCGCAGAAGGCGACCACGCCGGCCTTGCCGGCGCTGCCCGTGGTCTGGAGCACGAACCACGGGACGCCGATGAGGGTGAGGGAACTGCCGGCGGTGGAGACGGTGTTGGCGGCGAGTACGGCGATCAGCGGGCGGCGGTCGCGGCTCGTGCGCAGCGGTGAGGGGCTCACCGGGCCACCGCGGCGGCCGGGCGGGGCCGGCTCAGGCGGGTGCCGGCCTGGATGAGGGCCTCGCCGAGGCGGATCCGGGCGGCGGTGAGCCGGGGGACCCGCGCGGGGCGGGCCCGGGTGGCGGCGCGGGCCGCGGCCGCCGTGCGGGCGAGGTGCTCGGCGCGGGCCCGGGCGGCGAGTTCGGCGGAACGGGTTGCGTGCGTCTGTGCGTGGAACTCGGCGTTGCTGAAGGCGTGCATGACGGGACTTCCTTCCAGCGGCGAAGACGTGCGGGACGGGAGGGGAGAGGGGAGAGGGCGAGGGGAGAGGGCGACGGGAGGTCGCTCCGGCCGTGGGCAGGCCGGAGTGCCCGGCCGCGGGGCAGGCCGGTGGGACCGGCAGCGGGGCAGGCCGGTGGGACCGGCCGGCCGGGCAGGCGGGCGGCGCGAAGGGCGGGGAAGCGCCGGCGCGTCAGTCGGTCGCGCGGGGGAAGGCGTGCACGTGGAGGCGCACGGCCTCGGTGCCCTCGGCCGGGGGCAGATCGCGGTAGCTGTTGATCAGGTCGTGCATCTTGTGGATGAGTTCGAGGCTCTGCTCGGCGGTCAGACGCAGGGTGAAGTCGCTGATGTCGGAGCCCCGGCGCCAGTCCATCGACCAGGTCTGCGCGCCGCTCAGCCAGTCGGTCAGCTCCTGCGTGTGGATCCTGGCGATCTCGTGCAGCAGCACGTCGGCGGCGCCGCGCACGGCCGGGTCGGGGTCGTGGATCAGGTTCTCGTCGAAGGCGGTGCCGTCGTGCGAGGCCCGCCACCAGCGCTCGCGGCCCTTGCCGTGCCCGGGGGCGTCCTCGACGAAACCGTGGGCGGCGAGCTGGCGCAGGTGGTAGCTGGTCGAGCCGCTCGACTCGCCGAACCGCTCGCCCAGTTGGGAGGCGGTGGCGGGCCCGTCGTGGCGCAGCGCGGCCAGCAGGCGGATGCGCAGCGGGTGGGCGAGGCCGCGCAGGGTGCGCGCGTCGAGCTTGCGGATGTTGAGCTCGTTGTCGGGCATGGCTTCAGCGTAAGGATGCAAAGGGTTCTGTGCAAGGGTTTCTTTGCACAGAACTCTTTGCATGCCCGGTGGGGCGGTGGAGGGGCAGGAGGGAGGGGTCCCGCGAGCAGTGGGGGAGAGAGCGTCAGTCCTGCGCCGCCTGCTCCACCAGCGGGATGATCCGCAGCGGTACCGGGTTCTCCATGACGATCGCCGTCGAGGCGCGGACGATCCCCTCGAAGCCGACCACCCGGTCGATCACCCGCTGCAGATCGGCGTTGGACCGCGCCACCAGCCGGCACAGCATGTCCCCGTGCCCGGTGGTGGTGTGCAGCTCCAGCACCTCCGGTACGCCCGCCAGGTGGGCGCGGACGTCCGCGCCCTGGCCCTGCTTGATCTCCAGCGTGGCGAACGCGGTCACCGGATAGCCCAGCGCGGCCGGGTCCACCTGCGGGCCGAACCCGCGGATGACGCCGTTCGACTGCAGCCGGTCGAGCCGGGCCTGGACCGTGCCGCGCGCGACGCCGAGGCGGCGCGAGGCCTCCAGGACGCCGATCCGGGGCTCGCGGGCGAGGAGGACGATGAGCCTGCCGTCGAGATGGTCGATGCCCATGAGACGCCTTTCGCTGGTCACCATGTACAGATGCTCCAGCAAGCTTGGCGTTGTGCTGGTCACTTTGTATACCGAACGAGGAAACTATTGCGCAGCTTGTGTTTCGGCGGGACTCTGCGCTCATGACTGAGACCCTGCATCACACCCCCGACACCGCGCGTGAGGCCGACCCCTTCCCGGTGAAGGGCATGGACGCGGTCGTGTTCGCCGTCGGCAACGCCAAGCAGGCCGCGCACTACTACTCCACCGCGTTCGGCATGAAGCTCGTCGCCTACAGCGGGCCGGAGACCGGCAGCCGCGAGACCGCCAGCTACGTGCTGACCAACGGCTCCGCGCGCTTCGTCCTGACCTCGGTCATCAAGCCGACGACGGACCACGGCCGGTTCATCGCCGAGCACGTCGCCGAGCACGGTGACGGCGTCATCGACCTGGCCATCGAGGTCCCCGACGCGCGCGCCGCCTACGCCTACGCCGTCGAGCAGGGCGCCCGCGGGCTGGAGGAGCCGTACGAGGTGAAGGACGAGCACGGCACCGTCGTGCTGGCCTCCATCGCCACCTACGGCCAGACCCGCCACACCCTGGTGGACCGCTCCGGCTACACCGGGCCCTACCTGCCCGGCTTCGTCGAGGCCCAGCCGCTGGTGCCGCCGCCGGCCAAGCGCACCTTCCAGGCCATCGACCACTGCGTCGGCAACGTCGAGCTCGGCCGGATGGACGAGTGGGTCGCCTTCTACAACAAGGTCATGGGCTTCACGAACATGAAGGAGTTCGTGGGCGACGACATCGCCACCGAGTACTCGGCGCTGATGTCGAAGGTGGTCGCGGACGGCACCAAGAAGGTGAAGTTCCCGATCAACGAGCCGGCGATCGCGAAGAAGAAGTCGCAGATCGACGAGTACCTGGAGTTCTACAACGGGCCCGGCGTGCAGCACATCGCGCTCGCCACCAACGACATCGTCAACACCGTGCGCACCATGCGCGCGGCCGGTGTGCAGTTCCTCAGCGTCCCGGACACGTACTACGACACCCTGGGCGAGTGGGTCGGCGACACCCGCGTGCCGATCGACGAGCTGCGCGAGCTGAAGATCCTCGCCGACCGCGACGAGGACGGCTACCTGCTCCAGATCTTCACCAAGCCGGTCCAGGACCGTCCGACCGTCTTCTTCGAGATCATCGAGCGCCACGGTTCGATGGGCTTCGGCAAGGGCAACTTCAAGGCCCTCTTCGAGGCGATCGAGCGCGAGCAGGAGAAGCGCGGCAACCTCTGACGGGACCCGGGGCCGGCCTCGTACCGGCCCCGGCCCGCCCGCGGCCGCGCGGTCCGGCGGTCAGCGGCCCTTCTCGGACGGCTTCGGCTTCGGCTTGGTGATGTACGCGCTCATGTCCGGGGCCACCCAGCGCCCCTTCGGGCGGACGTTCTCCGGGCCGCCCGACGGCGGCTGACCCACCGCCGCCAGGGCCTCCCTCGCCTGCGGGGCCCGCAGCGGCGAGAAGTGCGGGTTGGTCCGCAGCGCGTCCTGGAGGTGGCGGCGGGCAGCCGCCGCGTCGCCCGCGCCGCGCTCGATCTCGGCCCGGTGGTAGAAGAACTCCGCGCTGCGCAGCCCCGGCTCGGCCGCCTTCTTCGCGTACTCCAGCGCCGCCTCGTCGTCGCCCGCCCGGTGCAGCGCCCACGCCAGCGCGTCCGCCACCGGCATGCTCCTGCTGCGCTCCCAGGTCGCCGACAGCCGCCGGACCGCCTCCGCCGGATCGCCGTGGTCCGCCTCGTACAGGCCGAGGACCACCGTCTCGTCCACGCCGTTCGCCGCCTCCTTCGCGGCCAGCCGCACCACCTGCGCGTACGGCTCCTGCGCCTCCTCCCGGCGGCCCAGCGACTCCAGCAGCTCACCGAGCTCCAGGGCCAGCGCCGGGGACGGCACCCGGCCCAGCGCCATCCGGTAGTCCCGCACGGCCTCCCCGTGCCGGCCCAGCGCGGCCAGCGCCCGGGCCCGGCCGGCCAGCGCCGCGCCGAGCGCCGGATCCGTGCGCAGCGCGCCCTCGTGCAGCCGCAGGGCCTCCGCCGGCTCGCCGCGCTCCCACGCCAGTTCGCCCATCCGGTGCATCGCGAAGGCCTTCTCCGTCGGTGACGTGGCCGCGGCCGCCGCGCTGTCCAGCGAGGCCACCGCGTCCTCGCGCCAGCCGCGGTCCCGGTACACCTGCGCGGCCTTGAGGTAGCCGGCGGCCAGGCCCGGCCGCAGCTCCAGCAGCTGCTCCATCACCGTGACGGCGGCCTTGTAGTCACCGAGCCCGGAGTACGCGTCCACCAGCACCGGGTACGCCGTCCACTGCTTGGCCGACTGCGCCCGGACCAGCTCGCCCCACTTCTTCCCGGTCCCGTAGTCCCGGCGGGCGTTGGCCAAGGCTCCCATGCCGGTCATCGCGGCGAGGTTGCCCTTCTCCGCGGGCCGCAGCTTCAGGGACCGCTTCAGGGCCTGCTCCGCCCTCGGGTACCAGCCGGGGTCGGCGGTGCGCCGCGCCTGCTCCAGGTAGGCCGAACCGAGCACCGCCCACGACTCCTCGTCGTCGGCGTGCTCCTTCAGCCATTTCTCCCGGTCGATGATCAGCGCGGTCAGGTCCACGGCCGCCGCCGGGGCGCCCAGCCCCATCGCGGCGGCGGCCCGCTGCCCGGGCGCGGGCGGGCGGGCGTCGTCGATCTCCCGGGCGGGCCGGATCAGCAGGGCGGCCGCGATCAGTACGACCGCGATCGCGGCGGCGACCAGTGTCTTGCGGCCGGTGAAGGTCACGGGCGCCGGCGGCCGGGATTCCTCGTCCATGAAGTCCACCAGCTCACTGTGCGTCAATATGAAGAGCGCGCGGCGGTGTCCGAAGAGGGGCACGGCCGGGTTCACACCGATGGCCCCCGCTGCCACGCTGACCCCATGGACGCCAAGAACGCCGAGGACGCCAAGAACGCCGAGGCCGGCAGGAACGCCGTGGACGCCAAGAACGCCGTGGCCGGCAAGGACGCCGAGGACGAGCTCCGCCACCGGCTCCTGGCGGGCCTGCCCGCCGAGGCCGTGCTCACCGACCCCGAGGTGACCGCCTCCTACGCCACCGACATGGCGAGCTTCTGCCCGGCCGGCACCCCCGCCGCCGTGGTCCTGCCCCGCACGGCCGAACAGGTCCAGCACGTCCTGCGGACCGCGACCGCGCTGCGCGTGCCGGTGGTCCCGCAGGGCGCCCGTACCGGCCTGTCCGGCGGCGCCAACGCCACCGACGGCGCGATCGTGCTGTCCCTGCTGAAGATGGACCGCATCCTGGAGATCGACCCCGTCGACCGGATCGCCGTCGTCGAACCGGGTGTCGTCAACGCCGTCCTGTCCCGCGCGGTCGCCGAGCAGGGCCTGTACTACCCGCCCGACCCCTCCAGCTGGGAGCAGTGCACCATCGGCGGCAACATCGGCACCGCCTCCGGCGGGCTGTGCTGCGTCAAGTACGGGGTCACCGCCGAGTACGTGCTCGGGCTCGACGTCGTCCTCGCCGACGGACGGCTCCTGCGCACCGGCCGCCGTACCGCCAAGGGCGTCGCCGGCTACGACCTCACCCGGCTGTTCGTCGGCTCCGAGGGCAGCCTCGGCGTCGTCGTCCAAGCGGTGCTCGCGCTGCGTCCGGCCCCGCCCCGGCAACTGGCCCTCGCCGCCGAGTTCCCCTCCGCGGCCGCGGCCTGCGCCGCCGTCTGCGCCGTCATGGCGGCGGGACACACCCCCTCGCTGCTGGAACTGATGGACCGCACCACCGTCCGCGCGGTGAACCGGCTCGGGAGGATGGGCCTGCCCGAGAGCACCGAGGCGCTGCTGCTGGCCGCCTTCGACACCCCGCAGGCCGAGGCCGACCTCGCCGCCGTCGGCGCGCTGTGCGCGGCGGCCGGAGCCACCGCCGTGGTGCCCGCCGAGGACGAGGCCGAGTCGGAACTCCTGCTCCAGGCCCGCCGGATGTCGCTGACCGCCCTGGAGGCGCTGCGCCCGGCCACGATGATCGACGACGTGTGCGTGCCGCGCTCGCGGCTCGCCGAGATGCTCGACGGCACGGCGGCCGTCGCCGCCCGGCACCGTCTGACCATCGGGGTCTGCGCCCACGCCGGCGACGGCAACACCCACCCGGTGGTCTGCTTCGACCCGGCCGACGCCGACGAGACCGCCCGCGCCCGGGCCTCGTTCGACGAGATCATGGCCCTGGGGCTGGAGCTGGGCGGCACCATCACCGGGGAGCACGGGGTGGGGGTGCTGAAGAAGGACTGGCTCGCCCGCGAACTCGGCCCGGTCGGGCTGGAGATGCACCGGGCGGTCAAGCAGGCCTTCGACCCGCTGGGCCTGCTCAACCCGGGCAAGCTCTTCTGACCCCGCGCCGGGCCGCCGACGGCCCGGCCGTCGGGCGCGGGCCGGCTCACGCCTCGCCGTCCCCGGACTCGTCCGAGGGCCACGGATCGCGCAGCCACAGCTCGTCGGCCGGGGTCGGGGCCAGCAGCTCGGCCAGGGCCGCGTCCAGGCCCAGGCGGTCGGCCTCGGTGCCCGGCGGCACCAGGCGCAAGGTCCGCTCCAGCCAGGCCGACACGACGGCGGACGGGGCCTCCAGGAGGGCGTCGCCGTCGGGGGAGCTGAGCGCCATGCACAGCACGGACGTGCCGTCGACCTTGGTGGGCCAGACCCGTACGTCGCCGTGCCCGCAGGGCCGGAACACCCCCTCGACCAGCAGCTCACGGGCGAAGGTCCAGTTCACCGGGGTGTGCGAACCGGTGTGGAAGGTGATGTGGACGGCGTACGGGTCGTCCGCCCGGTACGCGAGGCGGGCGGGGACGGCGATGCTGCGCTCGGGGGACAGGACCAGCTTGAGTTCCAGCTCGCGCTCGACGGCGGGGGAGGGGTGCATGCGTGCCTCGCTTCGGTTCGCGTCGCGGGACCGGCTCTCGGCCCCGCACCCGTGAAGAGCGGCGGGCCGCCCCGCTATGACGCGACTTCGCGCGACATCGCGAAACCTGGCCGAAATCAGTGGGGTAGGCCGGAAATCGCTGTCGGGCTCACGTTCCCCCGAAGGCTTGCATTCTCCCGTTACCGGACCTGCCGCAGGGGGGTTCTTGGTTATGGTCCTCCCTTGCACAAGCCTCAAGCCACGATCGGAGTTGGGGACATTGACGGCCTCCCCTGGTGACGGCGAGCACGCCCGCGAGGGCTACTACCCCGACCCGTCCATCCCCGGGTACATCCGGTACTGGAACGGCTCGTCGTGGGTCCCCGGCACGAGCCGTCCCGCGCCCCCGGCCGACGAGACGGGCCCGGTGTTCCTCGACGACACCGGCCTGACCCAGCGCCCCACCCCCTCCCCGTGGCAGGCCGACCCCCTGCACCAGTCCGGCTTCGGCGGCTCCCACGACCGCAAGGTCTCCTGGGGCTCCGCCGCCCCGGTGCCCGGCTCCGGCGCGGCCCCGGTGGC
>NZ_JAJAUY010000091.1 GCF_020532625.1 Streptomyces antimicrobicus
CGCGGGGTGTCGGGCCTCTCAGCAAGGGGGCCGGTGTGGCGGGCAGGGCCGCGGTGAGGACGGCCGTCGCTGCCGTGGCCGTGATCAAGGCGTGGCGGAACGCTCTGCTCCGCGTCGTCGGGCGCATGCGTGCTAGACCCCCTGGGGGAAACGGAACAACCGGTCAGGATCGACGGCCCGCTTGACCTGTTCCAGGCGGGCCAGGTTGGCGCCGTAGTACGCCGTGCGCCAGTCGGTGAGCTGCGGGTCGGCGTAGTTCTGGTACGCGCTGCCGCCCGCCCAGGGCCGCAGGTCCCGCCACAGCCGGTTCAGCCAGGCCTGCTGCCGGCCGGCCTCCTCGGGCGGCCCCGCCGTGGGCCAGTACGCCAGGTACTGGGCCAGGAACGCGCTGGTGCGGTGGACGAACGCCGTCGCGCCGGGCGGCACCCGGTTCAGCGCCCCGCCGCACACCCCGTCGAACTGCACCACGCACCGCCCGCCGCCCGGCCGCTCCCGTGCCACCGCCTCGGCCTCGGCCAGGGCCTTGAGGACGACCTCCACCGCCGGTGCGGACAAGGCGTCCTGCGGCCAGAAGTCCGAGCGGGCGGCGTAGTCGTCCCGCCCCAGGCGGCCCCGCGGGTCGTGCCCGGGCAGCCGGCCCGGTACCCGGCACTGCGCGGCGGGGCGGTCCGCGCAGCCCGCGAGCAGCCGCATCGTCGCCCCGTGGTCCCCGGTGGTCACGTGCACGTCCTGGGGCCGGGGACCGACGAGGTCCGCCAGCCGCGTCAGCTGACGGTCCAGGTCGCTCCGGCCGCCCGTCAGGCAGACGATGCGGACGGTCGGCACCGGACCGCCGTCCGCGGCCCCCGCCCCGCTGCGCGCCCCGCTCCGCGCCCCGGCACCGGACTCCACCACGAACTCGACCTGGCTCCAGAACGCGTCCGGCAGCGCGGTGAGCCACCGCTGCCAGCCGCCCAGCAGGGCGGCCGCGTCCCGCCACGGCCAGTGCAGTTCGGCGAAGGCGCAGTCGCCGACCGGATGGGACCGGAAGCGGAACTCCACCGCCACGCCGAAGTTGCCCGCGCCGCCGCCGCGCAGGGCCCAGAACAGCTCGGGATCGTGGGCGGCGTCCACGTCCCGGACCGTCCCGTCCGGGGTCACCAGCCGGACCCCGGTCAGCCGGTCGCTGGTGGCCCCGTACGCCCGGCTGGACACGCCCAGGCCGCCGCCCAGGGTCAGGCCGGCGATGCCGACCGAGGGGCACAGGCCGGTCGGTACCGCGATGCCCCGGGCGGCGAGCGAGGCGTTGACGTCGCCCAGTCGGGCCCCGGCGCCCACCCGTACCGCGCCGTCGCCGTCGGCGGCCACCGCCGCGAGGGCCCCGGTGTCGACCACCAGCCCGGTCCCGGTGGCCCAGCCGGCGTAGCCGTGGCCGCCGCCGCGCGGCACGAGCGGCACCCCGGTCCGGCGGGCGAAGGCCAGGCAGACCGCCACGTCCCGCTCGTGCGCGGGGTAGGCGACGGCGCCGGGCGCCACCGCGTCGTAGCGGGGCTGGTGGAGCTGTCGTGCCTCGGCGTAGTCGGCGTCGCCGGGCAGGACCACCGCACCGTCCAGGTCCCGCCGCAGCGCCGCGAAGTCCGCCGCGCGGGCCGTGGCTCGCGCCGCCCCCGGCGGGGCGAGCACGGCACCGGTGGCGCAGGCCAGGACCCGGCGGCGAGTGAGGTTCATGCCCTCCACTACTGCCACCGCCCGCGAGGTTTCCCCGCGCGGCGGGGCCCGCCACCGCCCCCGAACGCCCGCGAACTCCCCCTGATGGCCTACCGCCCGCGCGGACGGCGCGGTCCGCGCCCGGCGCGCCGGGTCTGCCAGGCCTGCCGGAGCTACCGGGGCCGCCGGGGCCGCCCCGTTCGCCCGGTCCGCCGGGTCCGCCTCGTCCGCCCGGTCCGCCGGTCCGCCGGTCCGCCGGCCGCCCCGCCCCTCGCGTCACCCCAGCGGGTTCGCCACCTCCGTCCACAGGTCGCCCGGCACCCCCGGGCTCAACCGCATCAGAGTGAGCGCCTTCACCGGCAGCGGCCGGGCCACCAGCGCCTCCCGGTCGGGGCCGGGCGGCAGCGCGGGCGCCGCCGCGGCCAGGGCGGCGCCCAGCGCCGCCGCCGAACCCGCCGTCGCGCCGAGCGCACCCGAGACCAGCGAACCGAACAGCTTGCGGCGCAGCACCGCCACGTCGTCCGTGACCATGCGCCCCGCGATCGGCGGCACCGCGATGCCGTGCCGGCCGAGCCGCGCGGGGCTGATGCGGATGTCGGCCAGATCGCGGTAGACCAGCCGCAGCGGCGCCCCGTCCGGACCGAGGACGACCAGCAGGTTCTGACCGTGGGCCTCCAGCGCCACCCCGAGCTCCAGCACCCGCAGGCACACCGTCAGCGCCAGCCGGGCGAAGTCCGCCAGCCAGGAGGCCGAGCGGACCAGGTCGGTGGTGGTCAGCGCGGCCACCGGAACCACCCGTTCCCCGCGCTCGGCGTCGGCGAACCGTTCCGGCGGCTCCCGCAGCAGCGCGGCGAGGTCCGGGGTGTACGCCGACACCGCGCCGACCGTCCGCGTGATGTGCAGCCGCCCCTCCAGGCGGGCCGCCAGCGACTCGACGAACGCCGACACCGCCTCCGCGTTCTCGACCGAGTACACCGACATGTCCCGCACCGACGACGTCAGCCGGGTGCTGAGCGCGGTCTTGACGTGCGGCCCCCCACCCCCGGCCGGTGCCAGCGTGCGCAGCGCCATCAGCGGATGGGCCGCCGTGCCGGGCTCCACCGGGGACTTCAGCACGTGCCGGGCCTGCCAGGGGTGCACGGGCACCAGGATCCGGTCGCCGTCCCGCAGCTCCCGCGGCCAGTCCCCGGCCACCAGGCACTCCCGCGGCGGCACGGGCACCACCCCCAGCTCCACCACCGGGCCGTGTTCGGGCGCGTACGCGAGCTGCTCGGCGACCGTGAAGCCGGGACGGGAGCGGCAGTTGGGGTGGTAGGGGTGGCCGTCGACGACCCGCTGCTCCCACTGCCAACCCGCATCCGGCCAAAGGTCGGGGCGGACCGGCCCCCGCCCCGCCCGGGACAGCGCCAGCGAGGCGGTGCTGTCGTCCAGTTCGACGGCGAACTCCGTCGCGTGCGCCACCCCCAGCGCCGTGACCAGCCGGGCCGGCTGCCGGTACGGCACGCCGTCCAGCTCGACCTGGTCGACGTAGGCGTCGGTCGCGTAGGGATCGGGCAGGGGGCCGTGCAGCCGGCTCCCGTCCGCCAGCCGCAACGTCAGCCCGTCGCGCGTCTCCTCGCGCGCCCGGACCCACGGCAGCGGATCGTGCGCCAGCCCCCGCCACAGCCGGGTCAGTACGGCGGCCCGCGCGCCGGGCAGCGCCGCCGCGTACGCCGCGTCCAGCGACGGCCGTACGGCGCTCAGCTCGGCGGCGACGGACTCCTCGGCGCGGGTGGGGTAAAGACTGCGGTCCAGAACGGCACTCCTCCTCCAGGCGGACAATCGCACCACTTCATGATCACGCAATAATCTGTATCCAGAACGCACTCTTCCGAATGGACTCCGTGGACGCCACCGCTGACGCGTACGCCGCCGCCCCGCTGCTCAACTGCCTCCTGCGCGAGGCCGCCGACCCCGACGGCACGGCCGCGGGAGCCCACCGGCTGCGCGCGAGCGGCCGACGGCTGCTGGTGCGCGCCGGCCGGCAACCCGGCCACCCGCGGCTGTGGACCTCGGCCGGCTGGCACCGCCTGACCCACCCGGAACTGCTCAAGCTCGCCTGCGAGGAACTGCGGCTGCTGACCGGCGTGCCGAACGACGAACTGCTCGGCGAGATGGCCGACAGCCGCGAGGTCGTCGCCGCCCTCCTCGCGGCCCGGGCCGCCGCCACCCCGCCCGCGGACCCGTACCTGCGCTCCGAACAGGCCCTGCTGATGGGGCATCCGTACCACCCGGCCCCCAAGACGCGCGGCGGGGCGCCGGCCGCGAGCTGGCTGCCGTACGCGCCCGAGGCGCACGCCCGCTTCCCGCTGACCTTCCTCGGCCTGCGCGAGGACCAGCTCGTGGCGGAGGGCGGCGCGCACTGCGCCGACGCGCTCGACGCCCTGGCCGAACGGCTCGGCGCCCCGCCGGCCCCGGCCGGCTACCGGACGCTGCCCGCGCACCCCTGGCAGTTGGCGCTGCTGGGCGACCGGCCCGAACTGGCCGACGGCCGCCTGGTGCACCTCGGCCCGAGCCGGACCCCGGTGCACCCGACGGCCTCGCTGCGCACGGTGTACGTGCCGGAGGCGGACCTGTTCCTGAAGTTCAGCCTCGACGTCCGCGTCACCAACGACGTCCGCCGGCTGTGGCGGCACGACCTGCTGGCGCTGCGCCGGACCGACGCGGCCGTCGTCGCGGCGTTCGCCGGGCTGCGCTCGCGGACCGGTTCGCCCGCCGCCTGGCTCAGCGACCGCGGCTACCGCACCGCCGGCTCCGCCTTCGAGGAGCTGGCCGTCCTGGTCCGCGACGGCCTGGGCGGGCACGTCACGCCCGGCGCGACGCCGCTGCTCGCCGCCGCGCTGGCCGAGGGTTTCGAGGGCAGCCCGGTCCCGGACCTCGCCGACCCGCTCGGCTGGTGGGAGGCCTACCTCCGGCAGGTCGTGCCGCCCGTGCTCGACCTGTTCGCGCAGGGCGTCGTCCTGGAGGCGCACGTCCAGAACACCCTGGTGGCCGTGGACGCCTCGGGCCTGCCCGTGCAGGCCCTGTTCCGGGACGCGGAAGGGGTCAAGCTGATGCCCGCCACACCGCGCCCGAAGGCCTGGGAGCGCCTGGTGTATTGCCTGGTCGTCAACCACCTCTCGGAGATCGCCGCGACCCTCGCCCACCACCACCCCGAGGCCGCCCCCGCCCTCTGGCCGGCGGCCCGGGCCGCGTTCCTGCGCCACCACGCCGCACACCCCCTGCCCGAGATCCCGCAGCTGCTCGCCGCCCCGGCCCTGCCCGGCAAGACCAATCTGCTGCTGCGCTGGACGCGGGCCGACGGAGCCTCCGCGCGCTACCTGCCGCTGCCCAATCCGCTGCGCGCCGGCGCCTGAGCGGCCCCGCAGGGGTTGCGATTCGGGAACGGCCCTCGGCAGCGGACGATCTCCGTGACAGAGTGCGCCCACCGGCCCGTTTCCTGCGAGGAGGAACCATGAACAGCAGCTCCGCCCTGCCGAGCTGCCCTCTGTGCAGAACGCGGGCGCAGCGGGTGTCCTGGCGCAGCGCGCCGGGCGAGGGCCCCGTGGAGGTGGTGCTCCAACCGTGCGGGCA
The DNA here is from genome assembly GCF_020532625.1 of Streptomyces antimicrobicus. Classification (GTDB taxonomy): domain Bacteria; phylum Actinomycetota; class Actinomycetes; order Streptomycetales; family Streptomycetaceae; genus Streptomyces; species Streptomyces antimicrobicus. The sequence goes on from NZ_JAJAUY010000091.1 coordinate 5,299, forward strand.
CGTGCTGACCTGCGCCCGCGCCCCCGAGATCGTGTGCGAGGCGGTGCCGTCCGGGGTGCCGGAGCGGGCCGCCGGGCCCGCCTGAGCCACCCCGTCACCCGTCGGGCGGTCGGCCCGCTCAGCCGGTCGGCGCGGTCGGCGGCAGCAGCGGCTTGCCGTGCAGCCCGCCGACGGGGGAGGAGAGCACCACCGAGGTCGTCGTCCGCCCGAGCGCGGAGATCTCCCCGAGGATCTCCTCCAGATGGAGGGTGTCGGTCACGGCCACCTTCAGGATCCAGCAGTCCTCACCGACCACGTGGTGCGCCTCGACCAGCTCCGGGCGCTCCAGCAGCTCCAGCGTCCGCGGGTGCTTGAGGGTGTAGCCGCCGTGCGGGTTCACCCGGACGAACGCCTGGATCCCGTAGCCGAGCCGCGCCGGGTCCACCCGGGCCCCGTACCCCGTGACCGCCCCGTACGCCTCCAGCCGGCGCAGCCGCTCGGCGACCGCCGCCGGGCTCAGCCGGATCCGCCGGCCCAGCTCGCTCAGCTTGATCCGGCCGTCCCGCTGGACCAGTTCGAGCAGGTGCCGGTCCACCTGGTCGAAGGCCACCGACGAATCGTGGGCGCCGGGGCGCCCCTGCCGCGGTTCCTTCGGTGCGACGGCCGGATCTCCCACGTTTCCCCCTTCAGGCAAGACGGCCCCAACGTAACACTTGTCACTGGAAAACCGCAGGTGGGAAGGGGCACGAGCATGCTGGAGCAGACGCCGCGCGAGGTGCTGGTCATCGGGGGGAACCGCTATTTCGGCAAACGGCTGATCCGCTCGCTGCTCGACTCCGGTGACCGGGTGACCGTCCTCAACCGGGGCTCGGCGCCACCCCCGCCGGGCGCGCTGCACCTGGTCGCCGACCGCGACGACGAGGCCTCGCTGACCGCGGCGCTCGCCGGCCGGAGCTTCGACGTCGTCGTCGACCAGGTCTGCTACACCCCGCGCCAGGCGGCCGTCGCCGCCCGCGTGTTCACCGGCCGGACCCGGCGGTACGTCATGACCTCGACCGTGGAGGTGTACGAGTACCAGGACGCGGCCGCTCCGCTCGCCGAGGGCGCCGTGGACCCGCTGGCCGTGCCGGTGGACCTCGACCTGCGCTGGGAGGACCCGGAGGTGGCCGCCGCGCGCTACGGCGAGGGCAAGCGCCAGGCGGAGGCGGTCCTCGCCGCCGCGCCCGGACTGCCGTACGTAGCCGTTCGCGTGGCCCATGTGCTGGGCGGCGCCGACGACTTCACCGGCCGGGTCGCCCACTACGCGGACCGGCTGCGCGCCGGTGAGCCGATCGGCGTGAGCGTGCCGAACCACCCGGCCACGTACATCCACGTCGACGAGATCGCCGCGTTCCTGGACTGGGCGACCCGGCAGGAGTTCACCGGCCCGGTCAACGCCGCAGCCCACGGGCCGCTCCGCACGGCCGACATCGTGGCGGCCGTGGCCGAGGCCCTGCCCGGCGGCCCGTACCGGGCCGACTACCGGCCGGCGGCCGCGCCCGGGGACGGGGACGGGGACGGGGGCGTGGGCGGGGGACCGCAGCCCTCGCCGTTCTCCTTCGCCCGCTCCTACGGCATGGACAACTCCTACGCCGAGCGGCTCGGCTTCCGCTTCTCCCACACCCGTGACTGGCTCCGCCGCGCCGTCGCCGAAACCCTGGAAGGCAACTGACATGCGCACCCTGACCCTCGCCGGCCTCGGCACCGTCTCGGCGATCGGCTACGGCGCCATGCCCCTGTCGATCGAGGGCCGACCCGACCCGGAGCGGGCCGTCGCCACGGTGCACGCCGCCCTCGACGCCGGGATCACGCTGATCGACACCGCCGACTCCTACTACGCGCCCGGCGGCGAGCCCGGCCACAACGAGCTGCTGATCGCCCGTGCCCTGGCCGCGTACGGCGCCGCCGGGGCGGGCGAGGTCCTGGTGGCCACCAAGGGCGGGCGGGGCCGCACGGCCGACGGGGGCTGGAGCGTCGACGGCGACCCGGCCCGGCTGCGGGCCGCCGCCGAGGCCTCCGCCCGGCGGCTCGGCGTCGAGGCGATCGGCCTGTACCAGCTGCACAAGCCCGACCCCGGCGTGCCGTTCGCCGATTCGGTCGGGGCGCTGCGGGACCTCGCCGACCGGGGGGTGATCCGGCTGGCCGGGATCTCCAACGTGACCACCGACCAGATCCGGCAGGCGCGGGAGATCCTGGGCGAGCGTCTGGTGTCGGTGCAGAACCGGTACTCCCCGGCCGTCCGCGACGCCGATCCGCAGCTGCGGCTGTGTGCCGAACTGGGCCTGGCCTTCCTGCCGTGGAGCCCGCTCGGGGGCGTCTCCCGCAGTGCCCTGGACGGGCCGGGGGAGTCCGTCCCCGCCTCGGGCACCCCGTTCCACACCGTGGCCGCCCGGCACGGCGTCTCGCCGCAGCAGGTGGCCCTGGCCTGGCTCTCGGGCCTGTCGCCGACCGTCCTGCCGATCCCGGGCGGCTCCCGCCCCGCCTCGGTCCGCGACTCGGCGGCCGCCGCCGGGCTGCGGCTGGAGGCGGCGGACCTGGCCCTGCTGCCGCCGGCCGTGCCCGCCGCCGAAGCGGTCTGATTCGCGCCGAATTCCGGGGCGCGCTGGCCGGAACCCGTCGCCGCGGGCCGCCCGGCCGCTCCGCTGGCTACCCTCGCACAAAAGAGAGCGCTCTTTTTGTTCTGTGGTCGGCGAGAGGGGTGGGTCATGGCGGTGGACGGCGCGGCGACGGGGCCGATGGGGACGGCGGGACCGGCGGGACCGGTGGGGCCGGTCGCGACGGCAGGGGCACCGCCAGCGGCACCGGTGGCGGCAGCGGGACCGCGGCGGTCGGAGGTGCACGGGCGCCCGCTCGGGCAGTTGTTCCTCGAACGGGCCCGGGAGCACGCCGACCGGATCGCCGTCGACGTGCCCGGCGGCACCCGCCTCACCTACGCCGAACTGGCCGCCCTCGTCACCCGGTTCGCGGCCGGACTGCGCGCGCTCGGGGCGGGGCCCGGCGCCGTCGTCGCCGTGGCCGGATCGCGCGGCGCCGAGGCCTGCGTCGCCCTCCTCGGCGCGGTCTGCGCCGGGGCGACGTACCTGCCGCTCGACCAGAGCCTGCCCGCCGCCCGCGTGGCCGGCATGCTCGACGACGCCGCCGCGGTGGCCGTCGTACGGCTGCCCGGCGCGGCGACCGCCACCGGCCGGCCCACCTGGGACTACGAACGCGTCCTGGCGGCGGGCACCGCCGCCGGGGCCGAGGGCGGGCAGGAGCCGCCCCTCGCCGCGGGGGCCGAGGAGGCCCCCGCGTACGTCATGTTCACCTCCGGCACCACCGGGCGCCCCAAGGCGGTGGCGGTGCCCCGGCGCGGCCTGGTGCGCCTCGCCGTCGACAACGGCTTCCTGGAGGTCCGTCCCACCGACCGGGTGCTGCACGCCGCCACCTTGTCCTTCGACGCCTCCGTGCTGGAGATGTGGCCCGCCCTGCTGGGCGGCGCCTGCCTGGTGCCCGCCGACTCCACGCTCCTGCTCGCCCCGTACGCCCTGCACGCCTTCCTGCGGGAGCAGCGGATCAGCGTCATGTTCGCCACCACCAGCGTCTTCCACCAGATCGCCCAGGAGCGCCCGGAGACCTTCGCCGACCTGCGCTACGTCCTCACCGGCGGCGAGGCCCTGCGGCCCGACGCCGCCCGCCGGGTGCTGGCGCAGGGCGGCCCGGAGCACCTGGTCAACGCCTACGGCCCCACCGAGACGGCCTGCGTGGCGACGGCCCACCGGGTCGAGCACGTCCCCGAGGGCGCCACCGGGGTGCCCATCGGCCGCCCGATCGCCGACACCGTCTGCCACGTCCTGCGCGAGGACGGCACCGAGGCCGCGCCGGGGGAGGAGGGCGAACTGTGCGTCGGGGGCCCGGCCGTCGCCGCCGGATACCTCAACAACCCGGCCGAGAGCGCCCGCCGCTTCGTGACCGTCGACCCCGGCACCGGACCCGTCCGGGTCTACCGCACCGGTGACTTCGTACGCCGACTGCCCGACGGGCTCCTGGAGTTCCGGGGGCGCCGCGACGACCAGGTCAAGGTCCGCGGCTTCCGCATCGAGCTCGGCGAGATCCGCGACGCGGCGACCGCCCACCCCGCCGTCACCGACTGCGCGGTCCTGCCGCGCGAGGACGGCGCCACCCGCTCCCTCGCCCTCTTCGCCGCCACCGGCCCGGACGCCGGCGGCCCCACGGCCGCCGAGCTGCGGGCCCACCTGGCCGCCCGGCTCCCCGCCTTCATGGTCCCCGCGAGCATCACCGTGCTGGAGCAGCTGCCGCTGGCCACCAACGGCAAGGTGGACCGCGCCGCCCTGCTCGCCCTCACCGCGGAACCGGAACCGGCCGCTCCCGGTGGCCACCCGGCGGCGGCCGACGCCGCGCCGGCCACCGTCGCCGAGGTGGTCGCCGCGATCTGGAACCGGACCCTCCCCCAGGACGCCCCGCAGGACGGCGACGACGACTTCTTCGCCCGCGGCGGCAACTCCCTGACCGCCTCCCAGCTCGTCCGCCTGGTCCAGGACGCCCTGTCCATCGGCGGCTCGCACAGCTACCGGCTGGTCGGCGACCTCCTCATGCAGCCCACCCTCAAGGCGTTCACCGCGGCCGTCACCGCCACCGTCCGCGGACTTCCGACCCCGTCCCGGCTGCCCGTCGCCGACCGCTGGCTGCCCGACCTCGACCGGCCCGTCCCGCCCGTGCTGACGGCAGCCGAACCGCGCCCCGACTGGCGCCGCCCCCGGCACGTCCTGCTCACCGGCGCCACCGGCTTCCTCGGCGCCCACCTGCTGCACGAGCTGGAGAGGCGGACCGGGGCCGAGCTGCACCTGCTGGTCCAGGCCCGTGACGAGGAGCACGCCCTGCGGCGCCTGGCCGGGGCCCGGACGCGGCACGGCATCACCGAGCCGCTGCCCGTCGGCCGGATCCGGATCCACCTCGGCGACCTCGCCGCGCCGCGGCTGGGCCTGACCGGGGCCGCCCACGCCGAGCTCGCCTCCTGCCTGGACGTCGTCCACCACTGCGGGGCCGACGTCAACTTCCTCTACCCGTACGAGCAGCTGCGCCCGGCCAACGTGGACGGCACGGCCGAGGTGATCGCGCTGGCCGCCGCCCGCGCGGTGCCGCTGCACTTCGTCTCCACCATCGGCGTCGTGCACGGCTTCGGGGCCGCGGGCGTCCGGCACGTCCGGGAGGATACCCCGCTGGACCACGTGGAGCTGCTGTCCATGGGCTACACCGAGAGCAAGTGGGTCGCCGAGGGGCTCGTCCGCAAGGCCGCCCTCGCCGGGCTGCCCGCCGCCGTGCACCGGCCGCACGAGATCACCGGCGCCACCCGCGGCCACGTGTGGAACAGCGGGGCGGCGCTGTGCGAGCTGTTCAAGCTGATCTGCGAACTGGGACTGGCCCCCGATCTGCCCGTGGCGCTCAACCTCGTCCCGGTCGACCACGCCGCCGCCGCGATCGTCCACCTCGCCCTGCACACCGAGGCGAGCGGGCAGACGTACCACCTCACCAATCCGCGCGAGGCGGTCCTCGCGGACCTCGTCGAGCGGCTGCGCGCCCACGGGCACCGGATCGAGACCATCGGCTACCGGGAGTGGACCGAGGCGATGACCGCCCACCTCGCCGACCGGCCGGGACACTCGTTCACCCCGTTCGCGCCCCGCTTCACCACCGTGGCGGCGGGCGGGGAGCTCACCCTGGAGGAGCTCTGCGCGACCGACCACTTCCCGCAGCTGGGCCGGGACCGGATCGAACGGGACCTGGCGGGCAGCGGACTGCACTGCCCGCCGGTGGACGCCGCCCTGCTCGACGCCTACATCCGCTACTTCCACGCCTCGGGCTTCATCCCGGAGCCGGAGCCGGGGTCGGCGCGGTAGGCGCGGCCGCGGCCGGAGCGGGTGCGGCCCGGCGGCCCGGTGGCTCAGCGGCCGAGGGCGCGCAGCCGGGCGGTGACCTCGCCGAGGCCGTCGGCGACGGCCGTGATCTGCTCGGGGGTGAGGACGTCGATCAGATGGGCGCGGACCGCCGCCACATGGCCGGGAGCGGCCTCCTCCAGGCGCCGGCGACCGGCGTCGGTCAGGACGGCGTAGACCCCGCGGACGTCGGTCGGGCAGGTGCGGCGGCGCACCAGCCCGGCCTTCTCCAGCTGCGTGACCTGGTACGTCAGGCCGCTCTTGGAGTTGATCAGGCCGTTGGCGAGCTCGGTCATGCGGAGCTCGCCGTCCGGCGCCGCGGACAGCCGGACCAGGATCTCGTACTGCGGGTGGGAGAGCCCGGAGTCGTCCTTCAGCTGCTGCTCCAGCTGCCGGTTCAGCAGGGCGGACGCCGCCAGGAAGGCGTTCCAGGCCCGCATCTCCTCGGCGGAGAGCCATCTCGTGTCACCCATGTCGTTCACCCTACGCGAGGTTGTTCCAATTCGAATGAGCGGCTAGGGTCGGGCTCAGGTAGTTCGAATTCGAACCACTTGCGTCCTCGTCCCCGTCCCCACGGAAGAGCCCTCCGATGACCTCTCCCACCACTGCCTCCCCCGCCGCCCGGTCCGCCTCCGGGTCCGCCGGTGCGGAGTCCACCGCCGCCCGCGACACGGGCCTGCTCCTGCTCCGCGTGGTCCTCGGCCTCACCATGGCCGCCCACGGCACCCAGAAGCTGTTCGGCTGGTTCGGCGGCGGCGGGATCAAGGGCACCGGGCAGTTCTTCGAGATGAGCGGATACCCCTCGGGCGAGGCCATGGCGGTGGTCGCCGGTCTCGCCGAGACCCTCGGCGGCCTCGGTCTGGCCCTCGGTCTGCTCACCCCGCTGGCCGGCGCCGCGCTGGTCGGCACGCTCCTGAACGTCCTCGCGGTCAAGGGCACCGGTTCGTTCTTCGCTCCCAAGGGCATCGAGTACGAGCTGCTGCTCACCGCCGGGGCGGCGGCCCTGACCCTCACCGGCCCCGGCCGCTACGCCGCCGACCGCTTCCTGCCGGGGCTGCGCTTCCCGCAGCCCCGCTACGGAGTGCTCGCGCTGGTGCTGGCCGTGGTGGCGGCGGGCGTGGTCCTGCTCGTCCGGAACTGATCCCCGCGGGCCGGGCCTGCCGCGACCCGCGCCGCCACCACCCGCGCCACCCGCGCCACCCGCGCCACCCGCACGCCGGGCCGCACCGCTCATGGCGGTGCGGCCCGGCGCGCGGGGTCAGCGGCAGAGCCGCGCGACCTCGTCCAGCGCGTCCGCCAGCACGCCCGGGTCGCGCGGGCCGACGTGCGGCGCGGCGAACGAGCGGACCCGGAACCGGTTGCGCGGGGTCGTCTCGTCCGCCTCCCGGATCATCAGGTCCTGCAGGGCCGGCGGGATCGCCCGGTCCTCGGTGAACCGCAGGAAGGTCCGCGGCACCCGGCCCCACGCCCCGGCCAGCCCCGCCGACTCGGCGGTGGACACGGCCAGCGACTCGTCCGGCTCCAGGGTGTTGAGCAGGGCCAGCAGCTCGGTGTCCGTCCGGTCGGCGGCGAGCGCGTCCTTGGCGGCGGCCAGGAACGCCGGATCGGCCGAGCGCCAGTTGACCCGGCCCACGCCGAGCTCGGGCGGGGTCCGCACCGACGGGAGGCGGAACAGGGCGCTGCCGGACGCCTCCGGCGTCATCATCAGCCCGAGCACCGAAGGGTGTTGGGTCGGGCAGAACGCGCAGACGTACACCAGGTGGGCGAGCAGCTCCGGGACCTGGTTGGCGACCGCCGTGACCGTGGCGCCGCCGAGGCTCTGGCCGACCAGGACCACCGGCCCGTGGCGGTGCGCCCGGCGGACCACGTCCGTCACGTACGCCGCGCAGTCCGCGAGGGTGACCTTGGAGACCGGGGACGGCTCGGTCCGCAACCGCTCCAGGTCCTGGGCCTGGTAGGACGCCGGGAAGAAGGCGCCGGCCCCGTGACCGGGCAGGTCCACGGCGACGACCCGGTGCCCGCGCAGGCCCAGCTCGGCCGAGAGCGCGTTCCAGCCGGAGGCGTTGCTGCCGGAGCCGTGGACCAGCACGAAGGTCGGCGCGCCGCGCCGGCGGCCGTCCGCGTGCGCCGTGGCGGTCCCCGCGCCCGCCACCGCGACCGCGCCGGCGCCCGCGACGGCGGCGCGTACGACGCCGCGCCGCGACGGCCCGCGCCCCGGCCCGCCGGCTATGTCACCCTCGCCACTCCGACCGCTCTGGCCACTCCGACCGCTCTGGCTACCCCAGCCGATCTGGGCAGTCTGACCACTCATGTCACGTGTGTCACTCATGGCGCCGACTCTAGGAGTTGACCCCCGTTCGACCGGAGGGATCCGGCCAGGGGTACAGGGAAGCGGAGGCTCACGGTCAGTCCACCCCGGGGCCCGCGCCGCACTCCTCGTAGCGCCCGGCCAGCACCCGCGCCGCCCGTCCGACGGCCGCGCGCAGCGCGGGCGGGCCGAGGACCTCGGCCTCCACGCCGAGCCGGAGCAGGTCCCCGACCGCGACCGCCTCGGTCTCCACGGCCAGGTCCACCTCGACCCAGCCGGCCCCGTCCGGCTCCCCGGCCCCCGCCAGCGCCCGCGCCCCCGCCGCCCCGAACTGCATCGGCAGCAGCCGCTGTCCCCGGGGGGAGAGCCGGATCCGCGCCGTGTGCCGCAGCAGCGCGTCCTCCAGGCGGCGGGACTGCTGCGTCCAGTACCCGGCCAGGTCGAAGTCCACCGGCCGCTCGAAGTGCTCCCCGGTCGGCTCCACGTCCAGCAGCCGCGACACCCGGTAGGTGCGCACCGGCGGCGCGGCCCCGGGTGGCTCGCCGCCCCCGACCCGCGCCGCCACGTACCAGATGCCGCCCTTCAGGACGAGCCCCAGCGGCTGCAGCGTGCGGCGGCGCAGCTCCCCGTTCCACCGCCGGTAGTCGGCCCGTACCACCTCCGCCTCCCACACCGCCCGGGCCACCGCCGCCAGGTGCGGCACCGGGTCGGCGTCCCGGAACCAGGCCGGGGCGTCCAGGTGGAAGCGCTCCTGGACCAGCCGGGACCGCCGCGCGAGCCCGTCCGGCAGGGCCGCCTGCAGCTTGAGCCGCGCGGTGGCCAGTTCCGCCCCGAGCCCCAGCTCCGCGGCGGGCCCGGGGGCGCCGACCAGGAACAGCGAGCCGGCCTCGGCGTCCGTGAGCCCGGTCAGGCGGGTGCGGTAGCCGTCCATCAGCCGGTACCCCCCGGCCGGCCCGCGGTCGGCCGTCACCGGGACGCCCGCCGCGCCGAGCGCGTCGAGGTCCCGGTAGACCGTGCGCACGGACACCTCCAGTTCCGCGGCGAGTTCGGGCGCGGTCAGCCGCCCGCGGCTCTGGAGCAGCAGCAGGATCGTCAGGAGCCGGTCGGCGCGCACGCCCCCATTGTGCGCCGTACCTGACAGAAGATGTCAGGTACGGGCGGAAAGCTGGTCGCAGGCGGCCCGGGGAAGACCCGTCACGGCCGCCCCACCTGATCCGCGCCTTGGACGAAAAGGACCTTCCATGCCCGTGCAGACCTCCGGCCACTTCACGTACGACGACTGGCAGGAGCAGTCCCTGACCGCGCAGGACGCGAGCCCCCGGCTCAGCCGCGCCTCGGTCGCCAACACCTTCACCGGGGGCATCGAGGCCGCCGGCACCGCGTGCGCCTACACCAACGTCTACCTCACCCCCGAGACCGGCAGCTTCACCGGCCTGGAGGTCTTCACCGGCACCCTGGACGGCCGCCGCGGCAGCTTCGTCGCCGAGGAGCGCGGGGTGTTCGGGGCGGACGGCACCGTGCACTGCACCTTCGAGGTGGTGGCGGGCAGCGGCACCGGGGAGCTCGCCGGACTGCGCGGCACCGGCAGCTTCACCCATCGCCAGGGCGGCACCACGGTCCCGTACACCTTCACCTACGAGCTCGACTGACGCCCGGGACGGAGGTTGGGCGGGGGACAGGTGTGGAAAGGAGCGTCCTATGAGTACACACCTGTCCCACGGCCTCCCCACCCCCGACGACGTGCGGGCGGCGGCCCGGCGGATCGCCGGGCACGCCCACCGCACCCCCGTCCTCAGCTCCCGACTCGTCGACGAACAGCTCGGCGCCCGGGTCGTGTTCAAGTGCGAGAACCTCCAGCGCACGGGCGCGTTCAAGTTCCGCGGGGCCTTCAACGCGCTCAGCCGCTTCACCCCCGAGCAGCGCCGCGCCGGTGTGGTCGCCTTCTCCTCCGGCAACCACGCCCAGGCGGTCTCGCTGGCCGCCGCCGAGCTCGGCATCCCGGCCACGATCGTCATGCCGTACGACGCCCCGGCCGCCAAGGTCGCCGCGACCAAGGCCTACGGCGGCGAGGTCGTCCGCTACGACCGGTACACCGAGGACCGGGTCGCGATCGGGCGGGAGCTGGCCCGGACCCGCGGGCTCACCCTGCTGCCGCCGTACGACCACCCGGACATCATCGCCGGACAGGGCACCGCCGCGCTGGAGCTGTTCGAGGAAGTCGGCACCCTCGACGCGCTGTTCGTCCCGGTCGGCGGCGCGGGCCTGCTCTGCGGCACCACCCTCGCCGCGCGCGCCCTCTCCCCGGGCTGCGAGCTCCACGGCGTCGAGCCCGAGGCGGGCGACGACGTCCGGCGCTCCCTGCGCGAAGGGCGGATCGTGCGCATCGACACGCCCGAGACCCTGGCCGACGGCGCGCAGACCCAGTTCATGGGCGAGTTGCCCTTCGGCGTCCTCAGCCAGGACCCGCCGCGGATCCTGACCGCCACCGACGCCGAACTCGTCGACGCGATGCACACGTTCGCGACGTACCTCAAGCTCGTCGTGGAGCCCACCGGCTGCCTGGGCCTGGCGGGCCTGCGCGCGGCCGCCGGCCGACTGCGGGGCCGCCGCGTCGGAGTGATCGTCAGCGGCGGCAACATCGACCTGGAGCGCTACGCCGGCCTGCTGCGGGACCGGTGACCCGTCACGGATTGACGGCGGTGAGCAGCAGCACGGCGTCCGTGAGCGCCGTCAGCGCGTGCGGGTCGGGCGGCAGCGCGTGCAGGAACCCCGGCCCGAGCTCCACGTCGCCCGAGGCCGCGGTCAGCCGCACCGTGCCGCGCAGCACCAGCAGGGAACCCGCGGGCGGCGACAGGTGCTCGTCGAGGGTGGTTCCCACGGTGAGCGCGATCAGGCTCTGGCGCAGCGGCTGGTCGTGCAGGACCAGATGGGCGCTGCGCCCGTGCGGATGCTCCCGGGCCGCGGCCAGGTGCTCCTCGGCCAGCGCGTTGAGGTCGTCCATGTGTCCTACCTGGAGGTGTCGGTCGAGGCGGTCGGTCTACCTCGAGGTGTCGATGACGCAGAAACGGTTCCCGTCGGGATCGGCGAGGACCACGAAGTCGGGGTCCGGCGGGTACAGGTCCCACGCCACCCGCCGGGCGCCGAGCGCGACCAGGCGCTCGACCTCGGCGGCCTGCTCCGCCGCGTCGCCCGCGTACAGGTCCAGGTGCACCCGGGGCCGCTCCTGGGCCTCGGTGCCGCTGCGCATGAGCGCCACCGGCAGCCCGGAGCCGCCGTCCGCGGGCCGCAGCAGCACGAAGCCGTCGCGCAGCCGGTCCCGCGGCTCGTAACCCAGCGCCCGGCTCCAGAAGGCCACGGCCCTCGGCACGTCGGACACACCCAGCACGACCGATCCGATGTTCAGCATGGTCCGTCAGTCAACCAGAGACATGCGCGACGGGCCTCCGGGGGAGGCCCGTCGCGCAAGCCGGTGCGCCGGCGGCCACCGCCGCGGCGCCGCTCAGCGGGCGGCCGAGCGCTCCCAGCGGTAGAACTCGTGCGCCATCGCGTCCTTGGGGCTGCGCCAGGTGGCCGGGTCGTGCGCGCTGACGTACGCCTGGAGGTCCTTGCTGAGCCGCTGGAACTCCGGGTGCGAGGCCGCCTTGGCGATCTGCGCCTCCGTCGGCCGGTCCGACTCCACGAGGTGGAAGTACAGCTCCCCGAACTGGAAGAGGCTGCGTCCCGTCACCCCGACGACGTCGGGGAGTTCCCCTTGGTCGGAGGCGGCGAAGAGCTCGGCGATGTCGGGCGCCGATCCCGGTGCCATCCGGGCGACGATGAGGGTGCGGTGCATGGGGTGGGAGTCCTTCGTCCGGCGGCGCTAGCCGACGCGGGCTTCGATCTTCTCGCGGATGAGGGCCATCTGGATCTTCGAGTTGGAGTTGATCCGCTCGGTCATCCCGTGGTCGTCCACGGGCGCGTCCGGCTTCATCTCGAAGTCCTGCACCCAGCGCATCGTGGTGCCGCCGGGCACCGGCGCGTAGTGCCAGCGGATGTTCATGTACGCGAACGGGCCCGTCTCGACCCGGTGCGCGTGCACCTTCAGGCCCTCGCGGTCGGTGGTCCGCTCCGACACCCAGCTCCACACCGTCCCGTTCTCGTCCGGGTGCATGGTCAGCCGGAACCGCGTGGTGTCGCCCTCCTGGTGGAGGATGTCGACCGAGGAGTACTCGCTGAACAGGTGCGGCCAGTTGGGGAGGTCGTTGGTGATCTCCCACACGAGGTCGACGGGGGCGCCGACCGTGATCTCGTTGTCGGTGTGTCCGGGCATGGTGGTCTCAGGCTCCTGTCATCAGGCTGTTGTTGACCAGGTCGAGGAATTCGCGGGGGGTCTGGCAGCGGTCGGCGTCCGTCGGCAGCGAGCGGCCCCTGCGGTTCTCCAGCTCGCCGACGATGCCCAGCAGGCCCAGTGAATCGAGGCCGTACTCGTCGAAGCGGGCGTCGGGTCGGCTCGCCAGCTCGGCGGGGTCGACGGTGATGCCGGCGCCGGACTTCATCAGGGCGGCCAGCTCTTCGAGCGTCAGTCGGTCGGACATCGACTTCTCTCTTCCTAGACGAGTCCTACGCGGACGGGTCCGCGGGGGCTTTGCGAACGACGAGTGCCGAGTTGGACCCCATCAGGCCCCGGCTCAGCACCAGCGCCGTCCGGAGTTCGGCCGGGCGGGCGGTGCCGGTGACCACGTCGAGGTCGTGGCACACGTCGAAGACGTTCGGAGTCGGCGGCACCAGGCCGTGCTCCATCGCCAGCACGGCGGCCGCCGTGTCCAGCACCGAGGCGGCGCAGTACGCCCGCCCGGTACCGGTCTTGGGCGCGGTCACCGGTACCGTCCGGCCGCGCCGGCCCAGGGCCTTCGCGATCGCCCGGGCCTCGGCGGCGTCGGCCGCCGGGGTGCCGAGCGCGTCGGCGAAGACCACGTCGATCTCCTCCGGGGCGCACCCGGCCTCCGCGAGCGCCTCCCGGATGGCGTGGGTCAGGCCGTCGGCCGACCGCTCCCACTGCCGGGCCCCGGTGAAGGTCGCGGCGTGCCCGAGCAGCGAGGCCCGCACCGGGGCGCCGCGGCGCCGGGCCGCGGCCTCGTCCTCGACCACGAACATGGCCCCGCCCTCGGCCGGCGCGAAGCCGCAGGCGTCGGACGTGAACGGGCGGTAGGCGCGGTCCGGCTCCTTGCGCGCACTGAGGTCCTCGTACCCGAGCTGGCAGGCGATCGAGTACGGCGCCAGGGGCGCCTCGGTGGCGCCGGCCAGTACCGCGGCGCTGCCCTGCCGGATCGCCCGTACGGCGTGCGCGAAGGCGTCCAGGCCGCCCGCCTCGTCGCTGGCGACCACCCCGCAGGGGCCCTTGAAGCCGTGCCGGATGGAGATCTGGCCGGTGCTCGCCGCGTAGAACCAGGCGATCGACTGGTACGGGCCCACGAACCGCGGTCCCTGGCCCCACAGCCGCTGGAGCTCGCGCTGGCCGAACTCGCCGCCGCCGGAGCCGGCCGCGGTGACCACGCCGACCGAGTAGGGATCGCTCTCCCACTCGGACCGGCCGAACCGGGCGTCGGACAGCGCGAGGTCGGCCGCGGCCAGGGCGAAGTGCGAGAACCGGTCCGTCTGGACGACGTACCGCTCCTCGATCGACGCCCCCGCCTCGAAGCCGTGCACCTCGCCCGCCACCCACAGGGGCAGCTCCTGGCAGCCCTCCCGGGTGACCCGGTCGAGGACGCTCAGGCCCGACTGGGTGGCCTTCCAGAACGCCTCGGCGCCGGTCCCGTTCGGGGCGACGACCCCGATGCCGGTGATCACCGCCGTGCGCGGGGGGTGGGTCCTGCTCATGACATCGTCCCTCGGGGCTTGGTCATGACGACGGCGGACTGGAAGCCGCCGAAGCCGCTGCCGACCGAGAGCACGCTGCGCAACTCGCGGTCGCGCGCGGTCTTCGGCACGTAGTCCAGGTCGCATTCCGGGTCGGGGGTCTCGTAGTTGGCGGTCGGCGGCACGACCTGGCGGGTCATGGCCAGGACGCACGCGGCCAGTTCTATGGCCCCGATCGCGCCGAGCGAGTGGCCGACCATCGACTTGATGGAGGTCATCGGCGTCTTGTAGGCGTGCTCGCCCAGGACCCGCTTGACCGCCGCCGTCTCGTGCCGGTCGTTCTGCTTGGTGCCCGAGCCGTGCGCGTTGACGTAGTCGATCTCGGTCGGGTCCACCTTCGCCTGGTCCAGCGCCACCTCGATTGCCCGGGCCATCTCCAGGCCCTCGGTGGTCAGGCCGGTCATGTGGTGGGCGTTGCCGAAGGTCGCGTAGCCGCTGATCTCGCAGAGGATCTGCGCGCCGCGCCGGCGGGCGTGGTCGAGCTCCTCCAGCACCAGGACGGCGCCGCCCTCGCCGAGGACGAACCCGTCCCGGTGGGCGTCGAACGGCCGGGAGGCGTGGGCCGGGTCGTCGTTGTTGGGCGAGGTGGCCTTGATGGCGTCGAAGCAGGCCACCGTGATCGGGGATATCGGGGAGTCGGACGCGCCGGCGATGCACACGTCCAGACGGCCCTCCTCGATGGACTGGACGGCGTACCCGACCGCGTCCAGCCCGGACGTGCAGCCCGTCGAGACGGTCTGCACCTTGCCGCGCGCGCCGGTCTCCTCCGCCACCGCGCTGGCCAGGGTCGCCGGGGTGAACGCCCGCTGCAGGTGCGGCTCGGCCCGGGTGTGGTCGACCGCCCAGTGCTCGCCGTGATGGCTGACGGCGACGTAGTCGTGCTCCAGCCGGGTGGTGCCGCCGACCGCGGTGCCCATGGACACCCCGGTGCGCCAGGCGTGGTCCTCGTCGACCTCCAGGCCGGCCTGCCGGACCGCTTCCCGGGCCGCGACCAGCGCGAACTGGATGTAGCGGTCCGCGCGGGCGGTGTCCTCGGAGGTCAGTCCGTGCGCGGCGGGGTCGAAGTCGACCTCGGCGGCTATCCGGGAGCGGAACCCCGTCGGGTCGAACAAGGAGATCCCCCGGGTGGCCGTACGGCCGTTGGCCAGCAGGTCCCAGAACGCCGGCACCCCGATCCCGCCGGGAGCGACCACGCCGATCCCGGTCACCACCACCCGCCGCTTCACGGCGCGCCCCCGACGGACATCACGGGCCGTCCGTCGTCCTCTTCGCCCGTGACCGGGTAGGGCTCGGTGTCCACGTGCCCGAGCTCCGGGCGCGGGGCCAGCGGCCCGAGGTGGAACACGATCTTGGCCGGTTCGTCGCCCACACAGCGGAACCTGTGCCGGACGTCGACCGGGACCATGATCCCCTGGTCGGTGCGCAGCGGGTGCGGCTCGCCGTCGAGGTCGACCTCCAGCAGGCCCTGGACCACGTACACGAACTCCTCCGAGTACGGGTGGTAGTGCTCGCTGATGAACTCGCCGGGCTTCAAGGTGGCCACGCCCATGAACCCGCTGGTGGAACCGACCGTGGTCGGCGTCAGCACGGCTCGCAGGTCGCCGCCGCGCTTGCGGTTGGGCTGGGTGTCGCTGAGGTCCACGATGCGTGGGCCGTATCCGGTCACGGCAGTGTCCCTTCGATGGGGTCGGGAGGGGTGGGAGGGCGCGGTCAGTGCTCGGCCGGGGCCCGCCGGTCGGTGACGAGGGTCATGGTCTGCTGGTCCAGCAGGCGGGCGGCGGAGGCCGCCGGTACGGCGAGCAGCCGGGCCAGCACCGCCGCCTTGCGCCGGCCGCGGACGCCGAACGCCAGGTCGGGGTCGGCGTCGAGCGGCCCGCGCACGTCCAGCAGCCGGACCACGAGGTCGTCGCGCTGGAACAGGGTGCTGCTGCGCACCGGGCTCGCCGGGTCCTGCGCGGCCTGCTCGTCCTGGCGGGCCAGGAACTTGGCGACCGCCGTGCCGCAGCCGGGCTTGGCCGGGTAGTACACGGCGTGCCGGCGCACGTCCGGCTCGTCGGCCTCGGTCGCGGCGATGTGGTGGACCGCGGGCAGCGCCGCCCGCATGAAGAACATCCGGGCCGACTCGGGGTCGTCGAGGTCGCGGTCCTGCACCAGGTAGGGGTTGATGGCCTCCTCGACGGCGCGCACCTCGGGCTGCTTGGCCACGTGGCGCAGGGCCGCCATCAGGTCGCCCTCGATCTCCACCGTGCGCACGACCCGGTTGCCGTGCATGAACAGGGTGGTCCGGGCGAGCCGGGTCTGCGCGTCGACGCGGGCCGCGGGGGAGGCGTAGTCCGCCAGCAGCGCGGCCACCTTCGGCTCGCTGCCCGGCTTGACCGTGAACGTCAGCGCGTGGCGCACGACGCCGCTGCCCAGCCGCGGAGCGGCCTGCAGGCGCTTGTCGGAGGGGCGGCCGGTCTCGCGCAGCACCGTGTACTTCAGCGCCTTGTTGCTGCGCATGCACACGCTCAGCGGGCGGACCTGCTCGATGTGCTCGTCGCTGTTGACCCAGGCGAAGTAGTGCGGGGCGCTCTCCCACTCGCTGGTGATCAGCCACTGGGAGGGGTTCTCGAACGACTGGCACAGCTGGTCGCTGATGTGCCCGGGCACGGTCGCCACCTGGTGGCGCATCTGCTCGTACGCGTCGAAGAACTGCTGCTGGGTCCCCTCGTGGAGATCGCAGAGGAAGACGACCCGCAGCATGGAGCCGTCGAACGCCGACTGCGACACCCGTTCGGAAAGGGTGGTTGTCATCCTTGTCTCCTTCGTCAGGACACCTTCGTCAGGACACGAGCGACCGGTGCGGTGCGGGGCGTCGGTGTCCCTCATGCTCATCCCACGCCGAACGAAAGCGCGAGATATGCGGATCAAACGGGCGACAGGCCTGAGCGAGTGAATGCCCGTGCGGGCGGCGGCTGCGGGGGCATAGAAGTTCCGATCCCCCTCAGGAACAGGAGCACCCCACTCGATGGAAGAGAACGCAGAAGACCGCGTACCGGTCCTCATCGTGGGCGGTTCACTCGTAGGCCTGTCGACCTCGCTCTTCCTGAGCCGCCACGGCGTCAGGCACATGCTGGTCGAGAAGCACACCGCCACCTCCATTCACCCCCGCGGCCGAGGCATCAACGCCCGGACGATGGAGCTGTTCCGCACCGCCCGCGCGGAACCGGCGATCCGCAAGGCGGCCGAAGCGCTCAAGGACAGCGACGGCATCCTCCAGACGGAGTGCCTGACCGACGGATCCCCCCAGAAGTGGCTGGTCAAGGGCGTCTCGCAGCGCCGCGGCGGCCTCGCCGCGGTCAGCCCGACCGGCTGGTGCCTGTGCAGCCAGAACAACATCGAGCCGGTGCTGATCGAGCAGAGCGGCCGTCAGGGCGCCGACATCCGCTTCTCCACGGAGCTGATGAGCTTCGACCAGGACGCCGACGGTGTCACCGCCCTGGTCAAGGACCTGCGCACCGGCGAGCACACCCGGGTCCGGGCGGACTTCCTGATCGGCTGCGACGGCCCGCGCAGCCCCGTACGGGAGTCCCTGCACATCCCGCAGACCGGCAGCGGCGAACTGTTCCACAACGTGAGCGTCACCTTCCGCTCGCGCGGGATGCGGGCGGTCCTCGGCGACCTCAACTTCATCGTCTGCTACCTGATGCGCCCCGGCTCCGACGGGGCGCTGCTGCCCGTCGACAACCAGGAGTACTGGGTCTTCCACGCCCCCTGGAAGCCGGAGACGGGCGAGACCATGGAGGACTTCACCGACGAGCGCTGCACGGACCACATCCGGCGCGCGATCGGCGCCCCGGACCTGGACGTGGAGATCCTGGGCCGGGCGCCCTGGCACG
Organism: Streptomyces antimicrobicus; assembly: GCF_020532625.1. Lineage (GTDB taxonomy): Bacteria > Actinomycetota > Actinomycetes > Streptomycetales > Streptomycetaceae > Streptomyces > Streptomyces antimicrobicus. The sequence continues at coordinate 23,328 of NZ_JAJAUY010000091.1, forward strand.
CCGCCGAACGGGTGGCGACCGCCTACCGGTCCGGCCGCGTGTTCCTCGCCGGTGACGCGGCCCACGAGATGAGCCCCACCGGCGCGTTCGGCTCCAACACGGGCATCCAGGACGGCCACAACCTCGCCTGGAAGATCGCGGCCGTGCTGCGCGGCGAGGCGGGCCCGGACCTGCTCGACACCTACCACGTCGAACGGCACCCGGTCGCCCTCGCCACCGCCGAACGCGCCTCGGCCCGCTCGGCCGAGCACAGCCACCCCGGGTACGCGCCGCCGGTCTCCGTCGGCCCGCCCGGCGGCGGGGTGCTGGCCACCGCCATGGGCTACCGCTACCCCAAGGGCGCGGTCGTCGGCGCCGCGGACAAGCCGGTGGTCCCGGACGAGCTCAGCCTCACCGGTGAGCCCGGCACCCGGGCGCCGCACCTGTGGCTGAGCCGGTCGGGCGAGCGGATCTCCAGCCTCGACCTCTACGAGCGCTCGTTCGTGCTGCTCAGCAGCCCCGGCACGCCCTGGCGGGCGGCGGCCCAGGCGGTGGCGCGGGACCTCGGCGTCGCGCTGGAGGCGCCCACGGTCGGGGCGGCCGGCACGGACGCGGTCCTGGTGACCGAGGAGGACGCCGAGACGCTGTGGACGCACGCCCACGGCATCGGCGTGCAGGGCGCGGTCCTGGTCCGCCCGGACGGCTTCGTGGCCTGGCGCTCGCCCGACGCCGACCCGGACCCCCGGGCCCGGCTGACGGAGGTCATGCGGCAGCTGCTGCACCGCTCCTGACCTGAGGGTGGTCCCCGGGTCCCGTCGCCCGCTCCGAGGCAGGGCGGCGGGACCCGGGCGTCGGTGGGGCCGGGCCCTTGGTCGGGCCGGGCCGTTGGTCGGGCCGGGCCGTTGGTGGGGCCGGGCGTTCGGCGGGCCGGCCGTTCGGCGGGCCCGGTGTTCGCCGGGCCCGGCGGTCAGGGGCGGGTGCCACCGGCCGTCAGCACGACCAGCATCCGGCCCAACAGCCGGTGGCCCGTCGCGCGCCGGGGCGGTGCGGACGGGCCGAAGCGGGGGGACGTACGGGCGCGGCCTGGGACGCCTGTCCCACCAGGCACGCCACCACGACGGCTATCGCGGCCACCTCTTCGGGCTCCGCGCAGCCCCGTTCTATGCGCAACAGCTCTGCCACCGGCACGTCTTCGGGCATGGCACACCGGCCTCTCGTGCAAGGGGATCCGCCCACGCCCGGTACCCGGGCGGGCGCACCGGCCCTCCGGCGCGTCGGCGCCGCCTCGGGCCTGAGGGCCGCGGCCACTGCC
>NZ_JAJAUY010000092.1 GCF_020532625.1 Streptomyces antimicrobicus
TCACGGGCCGGGGCGGGCCGATCGGGCCCGGCCCGGGGTCGGGGCGGGGGCCGGGGCCCGGGGCTCAAAGGCCCGGCCGGGGCGTCACCGGCCAGGCCGCGGGTGAGGGCTAGGCCCGGGTGCGGAGGTCGAGGACCGTGTGGAGTTTGCCGCTTGTCGGGCTGCGGTGGAGGTGGGTGGTGTCCACCGCCTCGACCGTGAGGTCCAGGAGGCCTTCCGTGACCGCCGAGCGGAGTTCGGGGTAGCCGGTCAGGAAGACCTCGCGGAGGTGGTGGGGGTCGGTCGTGGCGGTGCGTTCCACGCGGACGGTCAGGTGCTCGCGGGCCTCCTGGGCGGTGAGCTGGATCTGCAGCTCACCGCGGTGGCCGCCGTCCTCCTCCGCCAGGGCCACGAAGCGGCGGTGGTTGAGGAAGTACGTCGCCACGCGCATCACGTCACCGGTCCGGCCCCGCAGCTCGAACCGCGGCGACCGGCTGCCGCAGGGGCACCGGCCCGGGACCGCTCGGCCGAGGTCGCCGATGACGTACCGGCCCAGCTGCTGCCCGCGCCGCGCGTGGGTGGTGAACACCAGCCGGCCCGTCTCGCCCGGCGTCACCGGCCGGTCCTCCTCCAGGTCGAGGATCTCCATGGTGTGCAGGTCGGCGTGCAGGTGGTGGACGCCGCCCGAGCTCTCGGTGCACTGGTAGCCCAGCGGGCCGAGGTCGGTGCTGCCGTACGTGATCGAGCGGACGACCTCGATGCCGAAGGTGTCCTTCAGGGTGCGCTGCTGCTCGTCGGTGAAGTGCTCACCGCCGTAGAACACCTTGCGCAGACCCCCGTAGGCCCGCAGGGCGTCCGCCTCGGCGTGCAGCAGCTGCCACAGGTACGAGGGCATCCCGAACAGCGTGTCCACGCCGTGGTCGATCAGCGTCCGCGCCGTCGCCCGGTGGTCGGGCCCGGCGGCCAGCGGCAGCTGGACCCCGCCCAGCCGTTCCAGGATGGAGAAGAAGCTGATGAAGCTGCCGTACATGCCCCCGCAGTAGAAGAGGTTCGCGGTGCGGTCCCCGACCGGGTCGTAGCCCGCGGCGAGCAGACCGCGGGCGGCGGCGTGCATCTGGGTGTCGTAGTCGTCGTAGCTGAACAGCGACAGCGCGGGGGCGCCGGTGCTGCCGCCGCTGCGGAAGTACAACTCCGCGTCGGCGCGCGTCACGTGCCGCCCCAGCTCCTGGACCTCCTCCTTGCCGAGCAGCGGCCCGGTGGGCGGCGGCAGGACCACCGGCCGGGCCAGGTCGTCCAGGCACGCCGTGGTGGCGAACCGCGCGGGATCGGCCTGCACGGCGACGCGGCGGCTGTAGCGCTGGAGGGCGTACACGCCGTCGTGCGGCTCCCCGGCGTAGCTGTCGAGCATCGAGCCGACCGGCGTGACCCGGGTGACGCCGGCCGCCAGCACCGTGCGCGACAGCTCCGCGATGTCGGTACGGCTGCCGGCGATCCCGGCGGTCTGGAGGTAGCGCCGCATCGGCCGCAGCGTGGCGATCAGCTGCTCGCGCGGCAGCGGCTTGACCCACACGCTGCGGTGCAGCGGGGAGGCCGTGAGCGGGGACCGGGTGTCGGCCATGACCCGCCACGAGCCGTCGGCCGCGGCGAACACCCTGGTCAGACCGAGGTGTTCCTCCAGCCGGGCCACCAGCTCGGTGGTGGTGAGCTCGGCCTCCTCGGCGGGACCGGACGGCTGCCCGCCGGGCTGCGCAGCCGCCGGGGGGCGGCTCGCGAGGACTGCGGAGAAGCGTTCGGCGAACGCGAACACCTCCGCCTCGTCCTCCGTGTCGAGGTAGACCACCTGCGGGCTGGCGCACGCCTGCTGCTCGAAGCGGCACACGTCGTCGGCCAGCGCGCCGAGCGCGGCCTCGTCCGCCCACGCGTCGCGCGTCAGGTAGGCGAACGAGATCCGGTGGCCCCACTCCACCAGCCGGCAGCCGGCCGGCACATGGGCGGCCACGCCCTCCACGGCGCCCTCCCCGCCCCACACGGCGACGGCGTCGGCGGGCGCGCACATCAGCCGCAGCCACTCCTGCCGGGACGACGGGAAGCGCAGCACCATGATCCGCGCGGCCAGGGCCCCGCTGGGGTCCAGGGCCGCCAGCTCGGCCATCAGGGCCTGCGTCAGCAGGGTGTCGTCGCCGCTGGTCTTGAGGATGTTGACGTTGCCCGCGAGCAGCCCCTCCACGATGCTCAGCGGCGCCACGGTGGCGGCGTTGCCCGGGGCGACGTGGGCGACCAGACCGACCGGGGCCCACGCCTCGTACACCGTCTCGCGGGGGTCCGGGCGGTTCAGCCGCCCGGGCGCGGCACTGCCCAGCTCCCGCCGCAGCTTGCGGGTCAGCTCCCGGCGGCCGAGGTGGTGGCCGAGCTCGGACAGCAGGGCCGGGTCCTCGCCCTCGGGCAGGTGGACCGCCAGCCGGGCGTGCACCGCATGGTCCGGGTCGAGCAGGGCGGTGGCGAGGGCGTCGCAGGCGGCGAGCACGGTCTCGGGCTCAAGTGCGGTGCCCAGCACGGCCTCGACGGCCGCCGGCAGCCCGGCCAGTCGGCGCCCGGCCTCCTCGTCGCCGATGAACGCACCCTGCCAGTAGTGGCAGGCGTCCCCCGGCACCGTTGCGTGCCCGGCCGCCGTCCCGGTCGCGGCCACCGTCCCGGCTGCGGTCCCGGCCGCCGCTCCGGTCGCGGCCGCCGTCCCGGTCGCGCCCACCGTCCCGGCCGCGGCCGCGTCCCCGGCCGCCACGGCGGTCGCGTTCCCCGTCGTGGTCGTGGTCGTGGTCCCGCTCATGGTCATGCCCTGCCCTTCATCAGTTCCGCCGCGGCCACCGCGCAGCTCCGGTTGCGGCTCACCCCGGCCCGGCCGAGGACGGTGAACCACGGGGTGCCCAGCCCGCACCCGCAGGCGTCCCCCGGCTGGAGGGACGCGAGATCGCCCATGACCACGCTCTGCGCGGGCACCGAGGTGATGTAGGGCGAGACCAGGTGCAGATAGCCCGGCTCGCCGTACGGCAGGGGTTCGAGGGTGCGGGTGGAGCGGATCGTCACCCGGGACCAGACCGGGGCGTGCAGGCGGTGCCGGTCGCACTCGACGTACGGGATGCAGTGCTCGACCGAGCCGAAGGTGTCGCGGATCCGCTCGCCAGGTATGCCGAGTTGCTCGGTGACCCGGGCGTACAGCTCTTCCTTGCCGATGCTCCGGTCGGCGTGCCCCTTCCAGCCGCCGCCGAGTACGACCAGCGAGCCCTCGGGCAGCCGCAGCGGCGGCAGGCCCATGGCCCGCATCCGCTCCAGGGTGAACCACAGGAAGGCCGGGAAGCCGAGGATGCGCACCGGTGCGCCGTCCCCCTCGAAGCGGCGCAGCGCCGCGATGCAGCCGAAGGGGTCGAACTCGTGGTCCCCGCCGGCCCCGCCCCCGGTGTTGCGCAGCGCGTACGTGACGCTGCGCGCGGGCGCGAAGTCGCACAGGTAGTTGTCGGTGAACGCGGTCCCCAGGTTCAGGGAGGGGGCCGGCTCGTAACTGTAGAGCAGGTAGTTGACCTCCTGCTCCGGGGTGATCCAGCCGTTGCGTTCGAAGATCCGGGCGACCATGCGCTGCGCGGAGCGGATCGTCCAGTGGTCGAAGAACATCTGCGACTTCTGGCCGGTGGTGCCGGAGGAGGTCAGGTGCAGCTCGACGTCCTCGCGCGGGACGGAGAGCACCTCGTGGCGCTTGAAGAAGTTCGCGTGGACCAGGGGCGTCCGGTACGGCGCGTCCGCGACCGCGGGGGTGGCGTCGTACAACGATCGGTAGAACGGGGACCGTTCGGTGTGCCAGGCGTTGATCTCGGCCATGGCCGCGGCGAAGAGCTCGTCCTCGGCGGGCCCGTGGGCGTACGGATCGGTCAGGTCGCACAGCTGCTGCACGTGCGGCAGCAGGGCGGGGTCGGGTACGCCGACCGGGGCGAGATGGGGGTTCATGGGGCTGTCTCCGAAGGAGTGGGCAGATGGGCCGACCGCCAGGCCGACACGTAGCAGTCCAGATAGGGCTGGAGGGGTGGCTCCACGGCGACGCCGCGGAAGTCGATGCGCTCGCCGGAGCGGGACAGGACGACGTAGTCGTGGAAGCCGTCGCCGTCGGCGCGCATCGCCGGGTAGAGCGCTCCGGCGACGAAGCCGTGGGCGAGGAACGCCGCGAGGGCACCGGTGTGCGCGAGCGGTACCAGCGCCTCCACGTAGCCCGCGCCGGCCCGGGCGAGGGCCCGGGTGACGGGTTCGAGGTGCGCGGCCGCCGCGGCGGGGTCCGGGTAGGCGGTGAGCAGGGCGCAGTAGCCGCCGGCGCGGTTGAGGTAGGCGTAGACCTCGAACCCGCCGTCCTCGGGCGTGAGCAGCACGTTCGGGGTGTGCAGCGGGTAGAACCAGCCGTCGGCGCCGGGGAAGTGCTCGCGGAAGCGGCGGCGTACGAAGGCCGGCGCCTCGACCAGTTCGAGCCGGCCGACGGCCGGCGGTGGGGCGGGCGCGGGCCCCGGCACGGGCAGGTCCGCGGCCCGCACCCCGGGGTAGGAGATGTCGAGGGCGGCCTCGGCGGTCCGCAGCAACGGCAGCAGCGGCGCGGGCACCTCGGTGACCGGGAGCCGGCAGCCGAGCACGCCCGCCGAGTAACGCGCGTAGAGTGCGAGGCTTTCGCGGCTGCTGAGATCGACGGCGTTGGGCAGGATGCCCAGCGGGCGGAAGCCGTTGCGGGCGACGACCCGCTGCGGACCGGCGCTCACGGTACGGACCGTCGCGTAGACCGAGTCCAGTCGGCCGGTGTCCAGCATGCGCGTGCACAGCGCGTCGGTCAGCGCCGCGGCGAGGCCCGCCGAGCGGTGCTCGGGGTGCACGGCGATGCCTTCCAGCCGCCCGATCCGGCTGCCGGCCTCGCCGTGGACGGCGGCCGAGCCGGTCAGGCGCCCGGTGTCGGGGCAGCGGCCGACCAGCCACAGCGAGTGCGGGTCGTCGATGAGCCGGGCCATCTCCGCCGGGTCGGTGCCCAGGGCGACGGGGTAGTGCGGGCCGTACACGGCGTAGTACAGCTGCCGCAGTTCGGCGATGTCGGGGCGGGTGGCCCTCGTGATGACGGGGTTCACCGGTGGCCTCCCACGGGTCCGGGCGTACGTGAGCCGAGCAGGGCCAGGGCGAAGGCGGCCGGGACGAGGCCGGCGCCCTGCACCAGGCAGAGGATCTGCGGCGACAGGTGGTCGCCGGCGAGACCGAACACCAGCGACGCCACCGGCAGGGAGGCGCCCAGCACGGCCTGCATGACCGCGAAGAACCCGGGCTTGTCGGCGGTGGGCACCAGACGCTGGAACAGCGCCACGAACCGCACGCTGACCGCTCCGGCGCACCAGCCGGCCACGGCCAGGCACCCGGCGACGACCAGCCGGTGCGCGGTCAGGCCGGGCAGCGCGAGGGCCAGGGCCATCAGGACCAGGCACCAGGCGCCGGCCACGGTCGGCCGGCCCGGGACCCGGGCGCCGGTGAGCGCGCCGGCGAGCGTGCCGGCGCCCAGGGAGGCCTCCAGGAGCGCCACCGTCCCTCCTGTTCCGTGCAGGACGGAGCGGGTGTAGAGGGGGATGACGACGAAGACGGCGGCGGTGAAGAGGTTCGCCGCGGTGAAGCAGACGAGGATGCGGCGTACGGCGGGCAGCGCGCCGAGGATCCCGAACAGCGAACGCCGCCCGGCCGCGGCCGACGTCGCGTCCCGGGCCCCGACCGACGTCGCGTCCCGGGCCCCGACCGAAGTGGCGTCCCCGGCCCCGGCCGAAGCCCCGTCCCGGCCCGAAGCCCCGTCCCGGCCCGAAGCCCCGTCCCGGCCCGAAGCCCCGCCCCCGCCCCCGGTCCCGGTCTCCGCCGGGTCCGGCGCGCCGCCGTCCGCCGCCGGTGCGGCGCGGAAGCGGGAGCGGGTGATGAGAAGGGCGGCGGCCAGGTAGGCGGCGGCGCAGCCGGTGGACAGGCCGCCGACGCCGAGGTGGTCGACGGCCAGGGCGCCCAGCAGGGCCCCGCCCAGGCCCGCCAGGGACTGGGTGGACAGCTCGAAGCCGGTGGCCGTCTCGATGTCGGCGTCGTCGACCAGTTCGGGGACCGACGTGGTCAGGCAGGGGTCGAAGAAGGCCTGGCAGGTGGCCAGGCCGAGGGCGCCGGCGTACACGGCCGCGACCGGCAGCCCGCTGCCCTGCGCCCACAGCGCGAGTCCGGCCGCGACGACCGCGGCCACGGCAGCGGCGGCCCGGAGCACCGAACGGTGCGCGAACCGCCCGACGACCCGGGCCACGGCGGGCGCGAGCGCCACGGCGGGCAGGGTGCACACGGCCATGAACAGCCCGGAGGCCAGGCCCCCGGCGTCCTGGACGGCGTACGCGACGAGCCACCACGACACCCCGACCTGGAACATCCGGACGGCTGCCTGGGTCAGGACCTGGCCCAGCCACACGGCCCCGAAGGAGCGGTTGCGCAGCACGAGCGGCAGCCGCCGCCCGCTCGCCGCGGCGCCGCCGGGCCCGGTCGCGACGGCCGTGTCCACGGGGGCGCTCATGCGGTCGGCCTCTCGTCGAGGACCCGGACCAGCTTGCCGGAGCGGGGGTTGACGGCGAGGTCGCGATGGCGCACCCACTCCACGGACAGCGGGTGCACGAAGCCGGCCCGTACGCTGTCCGGGTACAGCGGCCGGACGTCCTCCAGCTCCGCGACCACGGCCTTGGCCAGCGCTTCGAGGTCCGCCGACTCGCCGGCCGGCTCGCCCGAACCGCCCGCAGGCGCACCCGACTCGCCCGCCCGTGCGCCCGGCGCCGTCGGCCGCTCGCCGGGCACCGTTGCCAGGCGCAGGACCAGCCCGTCGCGCCCCTCCCACCGGCGCACGACCAACTGCATGCCCACGACCCGCCCTTCGGTGTCCGCCGCGGCCACGGCCTCCTGGGCGTCCTGGGTGTACAGCGACACCGGGCCGACCCGTACGCCTTCCTCGGCGCGCCCGAGGATCCGGAAGTGCCCGTCGCCGGTGCCGGTCCACTCGGCCCGGTCGCCCGCGGGATAGCGGATGACGGGCATCAGACGCCGGAAGAGGCTGGTCACGACGACCCGGCCGGGCCGCCCCGGCTCCGTGATCGGCTCGTCGGTGGTGTCGTCGAGGATCTCGACCACCGAGTACGGGGTGAAGGCCCGGTGCACCCGGGCGTCCGGCCCCGGCACGGGTCGGCCGAGCAGCCCGGCGTCGACGCTGGCGTACCCCACGGAGCGGACCTCCGCCCGGGGGAACGCGGCGGCCAGCAGCCGCCGCTGGTCGGCGAACAGCGCCTCGCCGCCGAACAGCAGCAGCTCCACCGCGTCGAGCCGGACGCCGCGGGCCACGACCTGTTCCGCCAGTCGGCACAGGGTGGTCGGGGTGCCGGTCAGGACCTCGGCGGCCAGGTCGCGCAGGGTCGGGACGGTGGACTCCAGCGGCGCACCGCCGCCGATCGGCAGCCGGACGTTGTCCACGGGCGCGTGGGCGAGGGAGTCGAGCAGGAAGAGGAAACTGGCGTACAGCTCGCCGGCGTAGAACAGGTCCGCCACCCGGTGGCCCGGGCGCAGGCCCGCGTCCACGAGCCCCTGTCCGAAGGACGTCACGAACGTCCGCCACTCGTCGCGGGTGTAGACGGAGAACTTGGGGGAGCCGGTGGTGCCCCCGGTCTTGTAGACCGTGGCCTCGCTCAGCGGTCCGGTCAGGACCCGGTTGCCGTCGGCGCGCAGGGAGTTGGCCGCCCAGAACTCCCGCTGGTCCACCACCGGGAGATCGGTGAGCCGGCCCGCGTCCGGCGGCAGGGCGGCGTAAAGGTCGCGGTAGAAGGGTGAGTTGTGACGGGCGAAACGTATGAGGTCCGAGAGTTGCTGGGCGGACATGGGCCTTTGCCTAGGTGAACGGGAACAGGGGCAGGAGTCACCGCGGTGCGTGAGGAGACCGCGAGTTCGCCTGCGGAAACGGCCGGCTGTGGGGGGACGGGGAACCCCCGCGCTGCAGCTGACGTGCAGTCACGATGATGGAACATCATGTCGAGTGTCGCCAAATTGGCCAAGGATTTCCGGCCACGGCGACCGAAAGCGCGGATATTTCCCGCTCAGGCCGCCGATCGCGGATCCCGGCACTACCCTGCGATCATGCGGACAAGGTGGCGGGGATGCGGGAAGGTCAAGGTGACGCAGCGTCAACGCCTGCTGGTCGACGCGGTGATCGCCCTGGCCCTGCTCGTCCTCACCCTCTGCTTCGCCCGGCAGTACCGGATGCCCGACTGGCCCGCGTTCGACACCCGGGCCGTCGCCCTGACGTGTCTGATCACCCTGCCCCTGGCGCTGCGCCAGGTCGCCCCCTGGCCGGTGCTGCTCACCAGCTGCGCCGGACTGGCCGTGTACGTCTCCCTCGGCTACCAGCCCACCTCCAACATCTGGCCGCCGCTGCTCGCGTTCTTCACCGTCGCGACCCTGCGCCCGCTGCGGCACGTGCTGGCGGCGGCGGGGGTGACCGTGGCCGTGTGGTTCCACCACGCCATGGGCACCCGGGCCATGTCGGCGCCGGTGGCCCTCGGTCAGACCGTGCTCGTGGTCCTCCTGGCCTGGGGCTTCGGCTTCACCCTGCGCCGGCTGGCCGAGCGCAACGCCCAGCTCGACCGGCTGACGGCCCGGCTGAGGGCCGAGGAGGGGGCCCGTGCCCGGCACGCCGTGACCGAGGAACGCCTGCGCATCGCCCGCGAACTGCACGACGTGGTGGCCCACCACCTCTCCGTCGTCGCGCTGCAGAGCGGAGTGGCCCGGATGGTCTTCGACAGTGACGCGGACACCGCCAGGACCGCGTTGCGCACCATCGAGGACACCTCCCGCCAGACCCTGGAGGAGATGCGCGGCCTGCTCCAGGTCCTGCGGGTGTCCCCGGACGGTACGGAGGCGGTCGCCGGACCGGCCGACGGGTCCGGCAGCGGACTCGGCGCGCTCGACGACCTGACGGCCCGCATGAGCGCGGCAGGGCTGGTGGTGCGCACCGAGACCGACGGCACGCCCGTCCGGCTGGCCCCCGGCCCCGACCTGTGCGCGTACCGGATCGTCCAGGAGGCCCTGACGAACGTGCTCAAGCACGCGGGCCCCGGCAGCCGCGTCGGCATCGCCCTCGGCTACGGCACGGGCGCGCTCACGGTCGCCGTCACCGACGACGGAGGGCCGGAGCCGGCCGCGGCGGCGCCCCCGGCCCCGGGCACCGGGACCGGCCACGGACTCATCGGCATGCGCGAGCGCGTCAAGCTCTACGGCGGCACCTTCCAGGCCGGCCCGCGCCCGGCCGGGGGCTACGCGGTGCGGTTCTCGCTGCCGCTGCCCGGGCGCACCACCCCGGACGACTCCGCGTACGCGGGCCCCCGGCGCCGGCAGCCGTGACGTCCCCCGCCGGGCGCCGGCGGCGGGCTCCGGCGTGGCGCGAACGGTCCCTCGGGTGGCGTGAGCGGCCCTCGGCCCGTGGTCCGCGCCGCCGTAGGGTCATGACGCGCGGGCCCGCGGGGCCCGTACCCCGGCAGAGCCGCCGTGCCCGACACGGGGGTGCGGGCACGGCGGCCTCGACGCCGCCTCCCCTGAGGCGGGCCGTCAGCCGCGGAAGTCGGCCGGACGGGTCGGGGAGGCCTGGGCCAGGGCCTCGGCGACCTCCCGGGCGCCCGCGCGCAGGCCGTAGACCGGGGTGCCCGGCTGCTGGCGCCAGGAGTCGTCCAGCCCGCCGGCGTCGACGGTGTCGAAGCCCAGTTCGTCGATCAGCGACCGGACCGTCTTCTTGGCGGCCTCGTCGTCGCCCGCCACCGGTACGGCGATGCGCTCCGGATCTCCCGCCGGTCGCGGCCGGTCCAGCAGGTCCTGGGCGTAGGTGCCGTTGAAGGCCTTGATCACGGGGTGCCCGAGGTGGCGTTCGGTCCAGCGGCTCTCGGTCAGGCCCTCGTCCTCGATGCCGGAGATGCGGCCGTCGCGCTGGCGCGGGTAGTAGTTGTTGGTGTCGATGACGGCGAAGCCCTCCGCCGCGCCCTCGAACAGGTTCGCCGGCAGGTCGGGGACCGCCTTCAGCGGCACCGTCACCACCACGACCGACGCGCCGCGCGCCGCCTCCGCGGCGGTCACCGGCGTCGCCCCGGTCTCCTCCGCGAGCGCCTTCAGGGACTGCGGGCCGCGCGAGTTGGCCACCGCCACCTCGTGGCCGAGAGCCCGCAGGCGCCGGGTCAGGTTGCCGCCGATGTTGCCCGCTCCGATGATGCCGATCCTCATGTCTTCGACCTCTCGCGTGATGGGTGCCGAGCCGTACAGGTCACGGTCAACGGCGATCAGGCGCGCCCTGTTCCGGGTCGGCGGCCGTTGCGGCCGGATGTCATACGGCGTTCACGATCGGGGAACAAGCGCCCCGGGGGACGGGTTGGACCGGGCATGACCACCATTGACTTCGACCCCCGTACGCTCCTCGCGCAGAGCCGGCTCGGTGTCCTCGCCACGATCAAGGCGGACGGCCGTCCCCAGCTCTCGCCCGTCATGCCGTTCTACGACCCGGAGACCGACGTCCTCCACGTGTCCATGACCGAGGGACGGGCCAAGACGGCGAACCTGCGCCGCGATCCGCGGGCCTCCTTGGAGGTCACCGCGCCCGACGGCCGGTCCTGGGCGACCGCGGAGGGCACGGTGCGCCTGGTCGGACCGGGGACCGATCCGTACGGTCCGGAGGTGGAGGCGCTGGTGGAGTACTACCGCAAGGCCGCGGGCGAGCACCCGGACTGGGAGGAGTACCGGTCGGTGATGGTCTCCGACCGCAGGGTCCTCATGACGATGCCGGTGGACCACGTGTACGGCGCCCGGATCGGCTGATCCCGCCCGCCCCGGCCGGAGTTGGCCGAAACCCTTCCGGTCCGGGCACGGCGCCCTATCCTTCCGGAAGGGGGACACGGCGACGCGACGCCGAGGGCGCACCATGCGAGGGGGCGGCGATGAACGAAGGCACGGGCATGGCGCTCGGCGGCGCGCTCGCCGCGGTCGCCACGATCGTGGCGGCGGTCATCGCGACGTCCTGCTCCAGCTCGAAGGGGGAGCCCCCCGTCGAACAGCGGGGGAGGACCAACATTGTCTGCGGTGACCATTCCCACTGCGGGAACCACTAGCCGGCGGCGCCGCCTGATCGGTACCGCGATCGCCGTGGCCGTGCTGTCCGCGGGGTGCTCCACCACCTCGATCAACCAGCAGGGCGGCACCAACGTCAACTGCGGCGGCACCTCGAACTGCGCCAACGACTACGGCGACCGGGACGCCGCCCAGGACGGCGGGCGGCGTTCCCCGAGCGCCTCCGACCCCGCCGCCCCGCCGTCGCCGTCCGACCCGGACGACACGGCCACGCCCCGGCCACGGTCCTCCTCCCCGCGCCCCCTCGGCTCGCCCTCCTCCTCGGTCGGCGGCAAGAAGGCCACCGACCTCGCCGCCTACCCGACCGCCACCGTCTACGCGAACGGCGCCCCGCTGCTGCGCGTCGTCTGGGTCGAGACGCCCGAGAACAAGGTGCAGTTCAGCGGGGTCGGCCGCACCCAGATCCGGGCCCGCCGCGTCGAAGGGGTCGGCTACCACATGCGGCTCGCCTCCACCTCCACCTTCCGGCTCACCCGCAGCGACGGCAGCCTCGACTACGCCTTCGTCGGCCCCGACAGCCGCCTGCTGCAGGTCCGCAATCCCGGAAGCTGCTCCTCGAACTGCGCCGCGCTGAACCCGACCCGCGAGGGCAGCGCCCTCGCCTACACCACCGTCCTCCAGGTCCACAGCGGCCGGCTGGCCTCCGTCCCGGCCGGCGCGGTGATGACCTACCGGCTGGAGTGATCCGTGACGGTCAGGCCTCCGGGCGCGCAGGGGTTCCCGCGCTCGCCCTCCCCTCGGAGGAAGGGGCCCGCAGGGCGGCGACCTGGGGCGGACGTCGGCTAGGGTCGGTCCGCACAGCCCACCGCGTACCGCACGCACGACCACGAGGAGCAGCCGTGAGAGAGCCGGCGTCCACCGCCCTGCAGCAGGAGATCGCCCGGGACCTCCAGGTGACCGAGGCCTTCGACGCGGAGCGTGAGATCGAGCGCCGCGTGGCCTTCCTCACCGAGCGGCTCACCTCGACCGGCCTGCGCTCCCTCGTGCTCGGCATCAGCGGGGGCGTCGACTCGACCACCACGGGCCGGCTCTGCCAGCTCGCCGTGGAGCGCGCCCGGGCGGCCGGCCACGAGGCCGTGTTCTACGCCATGCGCCTGCCCTACGGCGTCCAGGCCGACGAGCGCGACGCCCAGCTCGCCCTGTCCTTCATCCGGGCCGACCAGGTCCTCACCGTGGACGTCAAGCCGGCCAGCGACGCGGCCCTCGACGCGGCCGTGGCGGCGGGGGTCACCTTCCGCGACGCCCACCACCAGGACTTCGTGCACGGGAACATCAAGGCCCGCCAGCGGATGATCGCGCAGTACGCGGTCGCGGGCGCCCAGGACGGACTGGTCGTCGGCACCGACCACGCGGCCGAGGCGGTCTCCGGCTTCTTCACGAAGTTCGGCGACGGCGCCGCCGACCTCGTACCGCTCACCGGCCTGACCAAGCGCCGGGTCCGCGCCGTCGCCGAGGCCCTGGGAGCCCCGGCCGAGCTGGTGTGGAAGGTCCCGACCGCGGACCTGGAGACCCTCGACCCCGGCAAGGCCGACGAGGACGCGCTCGGCGTCACGTACGACGACATCGACGACTTCCTCGAGGGCAAGCCGGTCGACGAGCGGGCCTTCGGCATCATCGCCCGCCGCTACCGGGCCACCGAGCACAAGCGGCAGCTGCCCGTCGCCCCCTGAGGCGCCACGGCGGCGCCACGGCGGCGACGCGGGCCGGCCGGGAGCGGGCGGTGCTCACCCCTTCCCGGCCGGCCCGAAGATCCGGTCCAGGTGGTGGTGCAGGACGGCCGTGGCCGAGGCCACGTCGCGCTGGCCCACCAGGATGCTCGTGCCCAGCGTCGCCGCCATCGCCAGCAGACTGATCGCCTCCGTGCGCGCGTCGGCGCCCGGGTCGGCCAGCCCCGCGTCCTGCGCCTGGCGGATCAGCCCCGTCAGGGCGTCCTCGGCGGCGTCCGGGTCGGCGACGAACGGCTGCGCGGCCAGCTTCTCGTCGGTCACCGACAGCACCGCGTACGACGTCCACAGCAGGTGGAACCTCCGGCTCTCCTCGTCGGTCGGGAGCGAGACCAGGAGCAGGGCCTCGGCGGTCGCGCGCGGCCCCGGCTCGGGGCCGACGGCGCGCAGCCGCGCCCCCACGCGTGCGGTGAAGCGGTCGGCCAGGTGCCGCAGGCCGTAGTGGAGCAGCTTCTCCTTGGTCTCGAAGTAGTACTGCACGAGCCGGAGCGAGACACCCGCCTCGGCCGCCACGTCGCGCATGCCGACCGCGTGCAGTCCCCGGCGGCCGGCCACCCTCACGAGCGCCTCGGCGATCTGCGCGCGCCGTTCCTCGTGGTCCACCCGTTTCGGCATTCCTCGTCTTCTCCGCCCTCGTCGGCCCTCGGCCCTTCATGGTACCGCTGTATCAACTTCGTGGTACGGTCGTATCACGAAAGCGACCACCCTGGAGGTGCCACCGTGTCCCAGCCCGCGACCCGCGCACGACGCGACGTCGGCCGCTACGTCGACGACACCTTGCGCGACCGCTACTTCGCCGCCTGCGACGCGGTCCACGCCCTGGGCGCGCCCCTGCGCTCCGAGACCGACGTCGAGACGAGCTTCGGCACCACCCACGTCTACCGCTACGGTCCCGCGGACCCGGCCGCCGAGTCCCGGACGCCGGTGGTGCTGATCCACGGCGCCGGATCCTGCTCCGCCATGTGGTACCCCAACACCGGGGCGCTCAGCGCCGAACGGCCCGTCTACGCCCTCGACACCCCCGGCGACCCCGGGCGCAGCGTGCAGCGCGAGCCGATGTGGCAGCCCGAGCGGGCCGCGCAGTGGCTCGACGAGGCCCTCGACGCCCTCGGCCTGGACAAGGTCCACCTCGTGGGCTCCTCGTACGGGGGCTGGCTGGTCCTCAACATGGCCCACCGCCGCCCCGGCCGCCTGGCCTCGGTCACCCCGCTCGACCCGGGCGGGCTGGAGAAGGTCGGCCTGCGCTTCTTCGCCTGGGTGTTCGTCAGCCTGTTCGCCACCTTCGCGCCCGGGCCGCTGCGCCCGCGGCTCGCCAAGTGGCTGGAGCAGCCGGTGATCGTCGTGCCCGAGCTGCGCCGGATGGTCCACGCGGGGGTCCGCGCGTTCCGGGTCCGGCGGCCCGCGCCCCTGCCGCTGACCGACGCCGAGCTGGCCTCCATCACCGTCCCGCTCCACCTCGTCATGGGTCGGCGCAGCCTGCTGCTGCACCCCGAGCGCCAGCGCGAGCGCGTGCCCCGCCTGGTCCCCGGCGCCCGCGCCGAGATCGTCGGCGGGACCGGCCACGGTCCCCAGATCGACCACGCCGACCTGGTCAACGCCCGGATGCTGGGCTTCATGGACGACGTCGACGCCACCGCGCCGGCCCCGCGCCCGTAGGCTGCACCCCGGACGCAGGGCGGCGAGGGGGAGGAGACCGGTGGAACGGGCGGGCGAGAAGGACGTGTTCGTGCTGCCGAGGGGCGCGACCGGATTCCGGCACATCAGCGAACCGGAGCTGCCGAGGACCGGGGTCGAGGTGTGCCGCGCCGCCTGGCAGGCCGCCGCCCGGGCCGCCGGCGGCGAGGCCGTCGACTTCATGGAGCACGGCTATCCGCAGAGCTTCCACAGCGGGAGTCTGACCGACGACGCCGGCCCGCACGTCGCGGTGTTCCACGCCAACTACCCGTACGTCGCCTTCGTGGACGAGCGCCGGTGCGCCTACTCGGACGAGTTCCTGGAGCCGCCCGCCTGGGCCGCCGCGCTCTGCGCCGCCGGTTTCACCGTCCTGGGCGCCGCCGTGCTGCGCGCGCCCCTCGACGCGTGCGACACGAGTGCGCTGGGTGACGCGGAATGGAGCCAGATCGAGTACTGGGAGCCGCCGACCCTCGGCGCGCTGCTCTTCAACATGTGGGACTGAGCAGGGCGACGCGCCGATGCCCGGCAGCTCCGGGCTGCCGGGCATCGGGCCGGAGGCACGTGGTGCCACCCGGTGTCTCGTCAGAGGGCGCTCTTGGTCGCGCTGGAGACGACGCACTCCTTGTACTCGCTGCCGTCGCCCTTGCCGGTGTAGGGCGTCGTGGCCTCGGCCTGCTGCGAGGCACCCGCCTTGACCGCGAGGTTGCGGACCTTGGCCGTCGCGGCGAAGGTGTTCGAGCCCGGCGCGCCCTTGAACGTCATGGTGATGTTGTAGGTGTAGTTCACCGAACCGCTGTTGGTGACGGTCAGCCGGGCGACCAGGTTCTTGCCGGTCTCGTCCAGCCGGCACTTGTCGATCCGGATGTCCCGCTCGGCCTTGTTGGCGCTGCTGGAGCCGCCGGGGACGGACGTGCCGCTCGACGAGCTGCCGCTCGACGAGCTGCCGCTCGTGCTGTCGTTGCTGCTGCCGCCGGTGGTACCGCTGCTGGTGCTGCCCGACGTCCCGGAGGTGTCGGAGCCGCCGGAGCTGCTGGAGCCCCCGGAGCTGCTGGAGTGCGACGAGCTGGAGGTGCTGCCGCCGCAGCTGCCACCGTGGGAGCCACGGGCACCGGTGAGGGCGACGACGGCGATGCCGAAGACGGCAATTGCGCGGACATGACGAAGCTTCACGTTCAACCCCGTTGAGAAAGAGCAATGAGCGGATGGGCCCACCTTGGCAGGCGCACGTCACCCTAACAGCGCCTTGACGCTCCCTCTCCCGATGCTGCCGAGCGGCGGCGCTCGCGCGGTCCGCTGCAGCCGTATCGTGACAGGATCACAACACATCGATCACACGACCTCCCCGATCGCTCCGCCGGACGTGCCGTCAGGACGGCCGGTCGCCGTCCCGGTTCGCGTGGACCACCTCGATCAGCATGGCCACGGTGTCCAGGGCGCTCCCCTCGTGGTCGCTGCCCGCCGTGCCGCTGCCGGTCTGGAGGTTGGCGGAGCGGTCGATCTCGACCACGGAGTCGGCGTCGGAGTTGTCGATGACGGTGACGAGGCTGTCTCGGGCCGCCGCCGGCGCGGCCGCGCCGGCGAGCAGGGCCGCCGTCAGGCACGCGGCCGCCCGCACGCGCGCAGCGCTCACGCGTCCACCCGCTGCCGCGCGGTCGGCACGTCGTGGTGCCGGCTGATGTTCTTGGCCAGGAGCCGGGTCGACTCGGCGACGCCCACCTGGTCCGCCTCCTCCGTCGCCGGCAGGCGCCCGTCGGCGAGCTTGAGTTCGGTGAGCGCGGCGTCCATCGCCTCGTGCGCCGCGAACAGGCACGGGGTGCTGTAGATCGCCACGTCGATGCCCAGCTCCGTCAGCTCGGTCAGCGACAGGCGGGGCGACTTGCCGCCGGCGATCTGGTTGAACAGCAGCGGCTTGCGGCCCACGACCTCCCGGATCCGCCGGATCCACTCCACGCTCCGGACGCCGTCGACCAGCACCACGTCCGCGTCCGTCGC
The DNA here is from genome assembly GCF_020532625.1 of Streptomyces antimicrobicus. Taxonomy (GTDB): domain Bacteria; phylum Actinomycetota; class Actinomycetes; order Streptomycetales; family Streptomycetaceae; genus Streptomyces; species Streptomyces antimicrobicus. The sequence goes on from NZ_JAJAUY010000092.1 coordinate 16,581, forward strand.
CGCCAGCGCCTCCGCGCGGCGCAGGATGTCGGCCTCGTCCGTGGCGTCCGTCCGCGCGACGACCACCAGGTCCTTGCGCGTGGCCAGCACCATCTCCAGCTTCTCCAGGTACTCCGCGAGCGGCAGGACCAGCTTGCCGTCGGCGTGGCCGCACCGGCGCGGGCGCTTCTGGTCCTCCAGGATCACGCCCGACGCGCCGATCCGTTCCAGCCCCTCCACGACATGGCAGGCGACCTCGGGGTCGACGTACCCGTCGTCGATGTCCACGAGCAGGTGGTGCCGGGGGAAGGCGCCGCGGAGCCGCTGCACGAAGCCCAGCATGTCGGGCCAGGCGATGAAGCCGATGTCCGGCAGTCCGTAGTACGAGGCGGCGAAGCCGAAGCCGGACACGAACATGGCGTCGTAGTGCCCGGCCGCCACCGAGGCCGAGTACATGTCGTACACACCGATGAGGGGTGTGGTGCCGGGCTCCGCGATACGAGCGCGCAGCGAGTTCCCGTAGCTCATCTTCCGTCTCCTTCGACAGGACGTGGGCATGCGAGGACCGGGCAGCGGTGGGCCGCGGATGCGGCAGCGCTTTACCCGCAGCAGATGATTTCCTGGGAATTCCTTGAACTTTCCTCGATCGTGCCTTTACTCACCCCAACGGCCTAGCGCGTTCACCACAGAAACGTCACTGGCGGGGGCGCCTCACCCGGTGCCGTCGGCCGCCGCGTCCCCGGTGATCAGGCCCGTCACCGCCGCGACCGGCGGCCACGACCACTGGCCGGCGCGCGCCAGCAGGGAGGTGCGGCGGGTGCCGGCGAGCGGGTCCAGCGGCCGGAAGGCGACGTCGGTACGGCCGGCCTCGATGCCGGACTCGGCGAGCACGGCCACCCCCAGCCCGGCGCCGACCAGGCTGTTCACCAGGTGCAGGCTGTCCATGCGATGGGCGATGCGCGGGGTGAAACCCGCGATCGCGCAGACCCGCTGCACGAGCTCGTCGTCGTCGGTGCCCCGGGAGTTGGCGATCCAGCCCGTCGTGGCGAAGTCCCGGAGCTCGGCCAGCGCGACCGGCCGTCCCGCGTCCGGATGGTCCGCCGGGACGGCCAGGTACAGCGGCTGCTCGTCCAGCTGCCGGGCGTCGAGCTCGCGGGGGACCGGCCGCGGCACCAGGCTGTAGTGGTAGATCAGCCCGAGGTCGATGCTGCCGGAACGCAGCAGGTCGATCGTGTGCTCCGGCTCGTGCTCGTACGTCTCGACCTCGATCAGCGGGTACCGCTCCCGGGCCCGCACCAGCAGGGGCAGCACCACCGGCTCCACGGCGGTGAAGAAGCTGGCCAGCCGCACCCGCCCGGCGGGCTCGGCCCCGCCGCGCAGCTCGGCCTGGGCCTCCTGGACGGCGGCGAGGATCTTGACCGCGTGCTCGACCAGGCGCTCGCCGGCCGGCGTCAGCCGGACCCGGCGCCCCACCGGCCTGAGCAGGGGCACCCCGACCTCCGCCTCCAGCACGCCCAGGTGCTTGGAGACCGCGGAGGTCCCGTACCCCGTGCTCGCCGCGACGGCGGCCATGGTCCCCAGCCGGTGCAGCTCGACCAGGAGGCGGAGCCGGCCCAGGTCCGGCAGGGGGCGGGATGCGGGCGGAAGCGGGGTCACACGAGGATCATCCACCATTGGTGGACATCAGGGCCACCATCAGCCCGTGGACAGCAGTGATCCAGTGCCGCTCCAATAGCCGGATGAACGCCCCCGCCGGTCCTGCCGCCGCACTCCCGCCCACCCCGGCCACCCCTGCCACCGCGCCTGCCCCCGCGTCCGCCACCCCTGCCGTCGCGCCTGCCGCCGCGTCCGCCACCCCGTCCGCCTCCGCGCCGGCCGCGGGCGGGACGGGGGGCGTCGCGGGCCGCCCGGAGCGCCCGTACAAGCTGCCCGGAGCCGTCCTGCTCCTGGTCGCCATGGCACTGCTCCACACTGGAGGCGCACTGGCGACCGAGCTGTTCGACTCGCTCGGTCCGGCCGGCACCACCTGGCTCCGGCTCACCTTGGCGGCCGTGGTCCTGCTCGCCTGCACCGGACGCTCCCTGTGGCGGGTGGTCCGTACGACCGCCCGCGCGGACCTGCTCGGCACGGTGGGGCTCGGCGTGGTCAGCGCCGCCATGATGCTGCTGTTCGCGGAGGCCGCCGCCCGGCTCCCGCTGGGGACGGCGACGGCCCTGGAGTTCCTCGGCCCGCTGGCGGTGGCGGTCGCCGGCTCGCGCCGCGTCCGCGAACTGCTCTGGCTGGCGCTCGCCGCGGCCGGCGTGCTGCTGCTCACCTCGCCCTGGAGCGGGTCCGCCGGTCTCGTCGGCGTCCTCTTCGGACTGGGCTCGGCCGCCTGCTGGGCGGCGTACGTCATCGGCACGGCGCACGTGGGCAGCCGGTTCTCGGCCCCGCACGGGCTGGCCCTGTCGTTGGCCGTCGCCGCGGTCGTGGCGGCGCCGTTCGGCGCGCCCGGGGCCCTCGCCCACCTCAGCTGGCAGGTCGCCGCCGCGGCGGCCGGGATCGCGGTGCTGATGCCGTTGCTGCCGTTCCTGCTGGAGATGAAGGCGCTGCAGCGCATGAGCAAGACCACCTACGGCACCCTGGCCGGCCTGGAACCCGCCGTGGCGCTGTTCGCCGGCATGGTCCTCATCGCGCAGACGCCCACCGTCCTCCAGGCCGCCGGAACGGCCCTGGTGGTCACCGCCGGCATCGGGGCGGCCCGCGGCGAGGGCCGCCGCTGACGCCCGGCGGTTCCCCTCGTTTGGCGGGGCGGCGACGGGGCAGCCGCCGGTCGAGAAACGCGACCGTTCCCGAACCGAAGGAGCCGGCCATGGACGAGCAGGGCGGAGCGGGCGGAGTCCCGCTGGACGACGACGCCGAGGCCAGCCGCCGCCGCAAGCCCCACCCCACCGGAGTCCGCCGCGACGACCGGCGCACCCCGGCGGCGGACACCGACGAGGCGAGCCGGCTGGACCGGCCGCAGGAGCCGGACGGCCCGCGCGACGGCCGCGTCCGGTGGACCGGCCCGCGCGAGGAGTGAGCGCCGGGCGGGCAGGGCCGCGGGGGCGACCCTCAGGACCGGTCGGCGGGAGCACGAGCTGCTGGTCACGGGCCGCGGGGGCAGGTGAACCGCGGCGGCCGATCGGGTGAAAGGCGGAGCCTGGGGCTGAGAGCGGGGCACGCGGCTCGCTAGAACGCTGACCGTGACTCCGCTCCCGCCGCGCGCCCCGGCTCCCGCCTCCGCTGCCCGCCGCCTTCCCGCCGCGCCTGCCCCGGCCCCCGCCTCCGCCCCGGCCTTTTCCCTCCGGGCCGCCCTACCGGCCCTGCTCCTCGCCGTGCTGGCCCTCCTGCCGGAGGCCGCCGCCGCCCCCGTGGCCGCGGCCCCGGTCGTGGGCGCGCCCGGCGCCCCCGACCCGATCGTGTTCGTCCACGGCTGGAACACCGACGGTTCGACGTGGAACACCATGGCCGACCGCTTCCGCGCCGACGGCTGGCCGGCCGACCGGCTGGACCGCTGGACGTACCCCAGCTCCCAGTCGAACGTCACCACCGCCACCGAGCTCGCCCAGGAGATCGACCGGGTCCTCGCCGCCACCGGCGCGGCCAAGGTCGACCTCGTCACCCACTCCATGGGCGGCCTGTCCTCGCGCCACTACCTGAAGAACCTCGGCGGAACCGCGAAGGTCGACGCCTGGATCTCCCTGGCGGGCCCCAACCACGGCACCACGACGGCACGCTGGTGCGGGGGAGCGGCCTGCGCCGAGATGCGCCCGGGATCCGCCTTCCTCGCCGCCCTCAACACCGGCGACGAGACTCCCGGCGACACCCGCTACGCCACGTGGTGGTCGCCGTGCGACAGCATCATCGACCCCGACGACACGGTCGCCCTCACGGGTGCGGCCAACACCAGGACCGCCTGCCTGCAGCACACGGCCTTCCCGGTCGACGCCGGCGTCTACGCCCAGGTCAAGGCCTCGTTGTAAACCCCGCGGCACCGGCACGGCCGCCTCCCGGAGTGCCTCATTCCGGGAGGGCGGTGCTTCCGTCATGATGAGCCCGCGTCAGCCATCGGCAGAAGGGGCAGCACATGGAGCGGCCGCGCATGGGGCAGGGCGTACTTCGGCGCAAGCCGATCGAGCACATCGACGAAGCGGAAGGGGCCCCGAGCGAGCAGCTCACGCGCACGCTCGGACTGTGGCAACTCACCGCCATCGGCGTCGGCGGCATCATCGGCGCCGGCATCTTCACGCTGGCCGGGACGGTCGCCAACGGCGTCGCCGGACCGGCCGTCCTCGTCTCCTTCCTCATCGCCGGGGTGGCCAGCGCCGCGGCGGCCTTCTCCTACGCCGAGTTCGCCGGGCTCATCCCGAAGGCCGGCTCCGCCTACACCTACGGGTACGCCGTCCTCGGCGAGCTGGTGGGCTGGTTCATCGGCTGGGACCTGCTGCTGGAGTACACGGCCATCGTCGCCGTCGTCGCCATCGGCATCTCCGGCTACTTCAACTTCCTGCTGGAGGACATCGGAGCGTCCCTGCCCACCTGGATGCTCGGCGCGCCCGGCACCGGCGAGGGGCACCGCGTCGACCTCATCGCCGTCGTCCTCTGCCTGTTCACGGCGTACCTGCTCACCCTCGGCATCAAGAACGCCGCGCGCTTCGAGACCGTCGTGGTCGTGCTGAAGGTGCTGGTGGTCCTGCTCGTCATCGGCGTCGGCTTCTTCCACATCGACACCGCCAACTACACGCCGTTCTTCCCGTACGGGGTGGGCGGCGCGTTCACCGGCGCGGCCACGGTGTTCTTCGCGGTGTTCGGCTACGACGCGATGAGCACGGCGGCGGAGGAGTCCAAGGACGCCCAGCGGCACATGCCCAAGGCCATCATCTACTCGCTCGCCATCGCGATGGTGCTGTACGTCCTGGCCTGCCTGGTCCTGACGGGCATGCAGAACTACACGGAGATCGACCCGGAGAGCGGCTTCTCCTCCGCCTTCAAGGCGGTCGGGCTCGATGCGGTCGCCGACATCATCGCGGTCGGGGCGATCATCGGCATCCTCACCGTCATGTTCACCTTCATGCTCGGTGTGACGCGCGTGTGGTTCTCCATGAGCCGCGACGGACTGCTGCCCCACTGGTTCGCCAAGACGCACCCCACCCGGCACGTACCGACCCGCGTGACCTGGATCGTCGGCGTCGCCTCGGCCGTCATCGCCGGCTTCGTCCCGATCGGCGAGGCGGCGGAGCTGACCAACATCGGCATCCTGCTCGCCTTCGTGGTCGTGTGCGCCGCCGTCATCGTGCTGCGCTACCGGCGGCCCGACCTGCCGCGGGAGTTCCGCGCCCCCTTCATGCCCGTCACACCGGCGATCGGCGTGGTCGCCTCGATCTGGCTGATCACCTACCTCCAGGTGGAGACCTGGTTCCGCTTCGCCCTCTGGTTCCTGATCGGGCTGGTGATCTACTTCGGCTATTCCTACCACCACTCCCGGCTCGCCCAGGAACCCCCGCCGGAGCGCGTCGAGCGCTAGGCGACGGTCGATTCCACGGGGTCGTCCGGCCGGGCGCAGGCGGGCTCGGTGGGGGGGCGAAGGGGTGTCACCACGTGCGGTGGACGGTCGCCTTGGTGCCGGTCACCAGGCTGGCGGGTGGGACGTCGTCGGCGACGACCGCGCCGGCGGCGACCACGGCGTCACGGCCGATGCTGACGCCGGGCAGGATCGTGGCACCGGCGCCGATCCACACGTTCTCCGCGACGTCGATGGGTGCGCCGGTGAGGTACAGCCGCCGCTCCCCGGGATCGACCGGGTGCCCGCTGGTGATGAACGTGACCTTCGGCCCGATCATCACGCGCTCGCCGAGCCGGATGCCGGCGTAGTCCAGGAACGTGCAGTTCTGGTTGATGAAGACGCGGTCGGCGAGGTCGAGGTTCAGGCCGTGGTCCGTGTAGAACGGCGGATGGATCGTGGCTCCGGGCGGCAGTGGCCTGCCGAGGATCTGTGCGAACAACTCGGCCTTGCCCGCCTCGTCCTCGAAAGGCAGGACGTTCAGGCGCGAGGTGAGCTCGGTGACCCGCACGACCCGCTCGGCCATGGCCTGGAACTCGGGGCTGTGGATGCGCATCAGACGGTCGCTGGACATGCCGCGATCCTTCCTGCCCCAGCGTGACGGGGCAACTGCCCCGCGGCGGTCGCATTCCAGGGGTGCCACCGGACACGGGACCGAGGGCACCCGAGAGCGACTACGACCGCCGACGTGGAATCTATCGTCCAGGACCCGCCGCGGGCCGCGGGCCCCGGGTCAGTCGCGGACCAGGAGGACCAGGACGGCCAGGGCGACGCCCAGGACCAGGGCGGCCACGCCGTAGCCGGCGCGGTGGTGACGCAGTACCGGGACGAAGCGGTCCAGCGCGAAGCGGCCGGGGCCGGTGAGGGCGAGGGTGACGGCGGCGGCGATGAGCAGGCTCTCGAACTCCACCCCCTTTTGGCCGACCACGTCACCCGCCCACTTCACCGCGACGGCGTTGATCAGCACCCCGACGACCGCCGCGGCGGACAGCGGGGTGAGCAGGCCGAGGACCAGGCCCAGGCCGCCGAGGGTCTCGGTCACCCCCGCGACCACGGCCATGGTCTCGGCCGCCGGGTAGCCGGCCCTGTCGAAGAACATGCCCGTCGTCTTGACGCCCGGGCCGTCGAACCACCGGAACAGCTTCTGGGTGCCGTGGACGGCCATGATGAGGCCGGCCACCAGCCGGAGCACGGGCAGGCCGACGTCGTACGGGGTGGTGTCGACCGCGGGCCGGCGGTCGAGCTGGAGCGAGGGGATCGTCATCCTGGCGCTTTCTGTGGGAGGGGCAGGGCACCAACCCTTCTCAGCCTGACGAAAACCCGGGCGAAATGCCCGGTAGGTGCGTCCGCGAGTCCGCGCGTCGGCCCCTGGTCACTCGATCCGGATCGCATGCAGCAGCCACAGGCCGAGTGCCAGCAGCGCCGCCGTCAGAGGCCACTGGTGCAGCAGGGCCGGCCCGGCGACGTACAGGGACAGCAGGCCGTACGCCGCGGCGCAGCTGCCCAGGAACCACTGGAGCCCCTCGGGCAGGCGCACCAGGCGCAGGAAGCCGACGAGGACGACGGCGCAGGCGGGGAACAGCCACGGGTACTGCGGCGTCGGGCCCCACCCGAGGACGGCCTCACGGATCCGGGCGAACGGCTCGGAGCCCGCCTGGAGCGCGGCGAGTTCGAACGGGGCCCGCCACTGGGGCGCCAGCTCGGCCGACTTCTCGAACGGCACCCGCCACTGCCACAGCACCATCAGCTGCCACACCAGCACCGTCAGCGCACCGGCCTGCCCGATCCGGGCGAACCCGCCGAGCCCGGCCGGCGTGCGCGGGACCACCAC
>NZ_JAJAUY010000093.1 GCF_020532625.1 Streptomyces antimicrobicus
TCGTGCCCGCGGCGCCCGTCACGCCCGCCGTACCGGAGGCGTCCCGGCCGGACCCGTCGAAGGGGGCCCCGGGCCCCTCCGGGGCCGCCGGGACAGGCGCGTCCAGGGCGCCCCGCTGCTCCTGGGGGCTGATGCTGCGCGTGGGCACGTACGCCTGCGCGGCCTTCGGCGCGCGGCCCTCCATCGCCTCCAGCAGCATCCGTTCCGCCTCGGCCGCCGACGGGCGCTGCGCCGGGTCCTTGCGCAGCAGGGCCGTGATGACCGGGCCGAGGGCCCCGGCCTGGCGGGGGGCGGGCGGCTCGTCGTTCACCACGGCCGCCAGGCTGGAGATCGGCGACGTGCGGCGGAACGGCGACCGGGCCTCGACCGCCGTGTACAGCGTGGCGCCCAGCGACCACAGGTCCGAGGCCGGGTCCGGGGAGCCGCCGGTGACCCGTTCCGGGGCCAGGTAGTCGATGGAACCGACGAGCTCGCCGGTGCGCGTGATGGAGGAGTCGCCCTCGATGGCGGCGATCCCGAAGTCGGTGAGCAGCACCCGGCCGTCCTTGGCCAGCAGCACGTTGCCGGGCTTGACGTCCCGGTGCAGCACGCCCACCGCGTGCGCGGCCCGCAGCGCCCCCAGCACGTGCAGGCCGATCCGGGCCGCCTCGCGCGGTTCGATGCGGCCGGCGGCCTTGGCGGCCTCGGCGAGCGAGGGGCCGTCGATGTACTCCATCACGATCCACGGCCGGTCGTCGTGCTCCAGCACGTCGTGGACGGTGACGACGCAGGGGTGGGCGATCCGCGCGGCGGCCCGGGCCTCCTTCTGGGTCCGGGCGTGCATCAGCTCCCGGTCGGCCTCGGCGACGTACAGACCGGCCGTCAGCTCCTTGACGGCGACCGTCCTGCTGAGCAGCTCGTCCTGGGCGCGCCAGACCCTGCCCATGCCGCCCTTGCCGATGGCCTCGACGAGCCGGTACCGGCCCGCGAGCAGCGCGCCCGCGCCTGTCCTGTGTTCCACGAATCCCCGCCAGTGTTGTGCACTCCGGGTCAGACTACGGAGGGGTGGGCGCTGCCGGTACACGACGGCCGCCGTGAGACAGCACTGTGACGCAATTGCCGTAGTGACCCTCCGTCAGGGTGGCTTCAACCGCCCGGTCGGTAACTCCCCGTTGCCTTCTCGAAGATTTCGGACACCTTGGACTCGTGGTCCTGCGGGCCGGTCACCATCACCACGTGGTAGCGGCCGCCGAGGGCGACGACGTAGTTGCGGGCGTAGACGGAACGCCCGTTGCCGTCGATCCACGTGTACTGCCCCTCGGCGATGAGCTGCTGCCCGACCGTGGTCGTCCGGATGCCCTTGGACGTGACCCAGGTGGACGAGCGGTACGGCTCCAGCTCGCGCTCCTTGTCCTTCTGGTACGCGGCCGGGTCGGGCCGGCCCTCGACGGGGTCGCGGCCGGGCACGACGATCAGGGTGTGGTCGCCGTCGGTGTAGCGGACCTGGCCCATGTCGTTGATCCGGCGGCGGTCCCAGCCCTCGGGGACGAGGAGCTGGAAGCCCTCGGGGTCCTGGGCCGTGGTGTAGCCGGGCGGTGCGGAGGGCGCGGGGGCGGCCGGGGAGCCGTCGCCGCGGGTCGCGGGCTTCGACCCGGGCGTGCCGGTGGCGGTGTTCCCGCCGGGCGGCGAGGCGGAGGCGGTCGTGGTGGGACCGGGCCGGGCGGGCGCCCCGTCGGCCGCGGGCTCGGCCTTGGGCAGGAACAGCATCGCGTACGCCACCGCGCCGGCGAGGCCGAGGAGGACCAGGAGCAGCAGGGTCCGGCCGAGGGCGGCGGGGGTGCGCGGCTTGCGCGCGGCCGGGGCGCCGCGGTGCCGCCCGTGCGAGAGCTCGGCGCGGCGCCGTACGACGGGCAGCCGGCCCGGATCGGGCTCCGGCACGGCGACCGCGGGCGCGCCGCCGTCCGGTTCCGGCGCGGACCGGACGAGGCTGCGCAGCCAGCCGCGGAGCTCTTCGACGTCGGGGCGCTCGGTCGGGTCCTGGCGCAGCAGCGACTCGACCACGGGACGCAGCGGTCCGCACTCCTCGGCGAAGGCGGGCGGCTCGGAGCAGACCATCTCGACGAGCTCGGCGACGCTGTCCTCGGGGTACGGGGCGTGGCCCTGCACGGCCCGGAACAGCAGGGCTCCCAGGGCCCACAGATCGGTGGCCGGGCCGACGGGCGCGGCCAACTGCCAGTTCCCGCGCACCGGCCCGGCCGCCTGCTCGGGCGCCCACCGCTCGGTGACGGCGCCCACCACGGCCATCCGGGTCGACCGGGCCCGCTCGGCGGCGAGGGGGGAGCGGGGGGCACCGGCACCGGTACCGGCACCGGCGTCCCAGGCGGGGCGGGGCGCGGCCTGGGGGGAGCGGCCCGGGCGGGCGGGCGCCTCGGCCGGGGAAGGCGGTGGGGCCGGGGAAGGCCGTGGGGCCGGGGTCGCGCTCCAGCCGGTGGGGGGCTGGGGGTTCAGGGGCGCGGCCGCGGCCGGGTGGCGCTGCGCGCCGGGGTCCCGGGCGGGGCCGGCGGCGGCCGGGGCCGGGTCGGGACCCGTGGGCCGGGGGCGGGGGTCGTCAGGGAGGGCAGGGGTGCCCGGGCTCGGGTCGGGACCTGCCTGGTGGAAGCCCTGGGGCAGGGCCGGTTGGGCGGGCAGGGGCGGGACGGCCCGGGCCGGGCGGCGCGGGGTGCCGTACGGGAACTCGTACCCCTGGGGCAGGTTCGACCCGGCGCGGCGGGCCGGGGCCGTGGTGTCCCCCTCGCCCGGGCCGCGCGGCGAGGCCTCCCGCGCCTGCTGCGCGTCGGCGGGCCCGGGCGCGGGGAGTTCGGCCGCGGGGAGTCCAGCTGCGGGGAGTTCGGCCGCGGGGAGTCCAGCTGCGGGGAGTTCGGCCGCGGGGAGTCCAGCTGCGGGGAGTCCGGCTGCGCGCCGCTCCGCCTCGGCGGACTCCTGGGCGGACTCCTGGGCCGCGGCCCGGGCACCGGCCCGGTACGCGGCGATCGCACCGGCCCGCGCGGCGGCCGCCGGATCGGCCGCGGCCACGCCGGACCGCTGCGTCCGGGAGGGGTCCGACCCCTGGTCCTCGCGGTGCGGTACGACATGGTCCCGGTACACCGGCCCACCGGTCCCCCGCGGCAGCGGCGCCGTGTCGTAGCCGGGCGCCACCAACGGCGCGTACCCGCCCGCGCCCTGACCCGCCCGACCGCTCCCGGGGTCCTCGTCGCCGCCCTCCGCGGCGCCGCGCGGCGGGGGCAGGAGGGAGTCGTCCGCAGCGGGGCCCGGCCAGGGGTCCTCGGGAGCCGGGGCCTCGAACCGGCCCGGGCCGAGCCGGTCGGCCGGTGGTGGCGCAGCCGGTGGTGGCGCGGCCGGTGGTGGCGCGGCCGCGTCCGGGGTCCGGCCCGGCAGCGGAACGCCGCGCGCGGGGGTTTCGGCGCGGCCGGAGGCACGTAACGGGGTCGGCGCCCCGGCCGGGGCGCCGGGGACGGACGGGTGCGGGGTCGCGGTGCCCTGAGCGGGGGGCCAGGCGGCGGACGGCGGGACCGGGTCGTAGCCGCACAAGGCGTCCTCCGCCGCGCCCGAGGCGAGCCCGGTCAGCACCACGCGCCCGTCGTCGCACACCAGCACCGTGCGGACGGTGATGTTCCGATGGGTCCAGCCGTGCGCGTGCAGCACCCGCAGCGCGGTCAGCACGTCCGCGGCGACCTCCGCCGCCCGGTACGGGCTCAGCGGCCGGTCCGCGATCAGCGCCGCCAGCGGCCTGGCCGGCACCAGCTCGCCGACGATCCACAGCGAGCCGCCCTCGGCGAACACGTCGAACACCTGGTCCAGCCGCGGATGGTCCGGGATCCGCGCCGCCGCCTGCGCCGCCTCGATGGCCCGCCGCACGGCGGGCAGGTCCGCAGCGTCGCGGACGTCCGGCATCGGCACCCGGCCGCCGTCGACCAGCTCGGCGTCCACGACCTCGGGCAACGGCACCTGCCGCACCAGGACTTCCTGCCCGGTCCGGGTGTCGAACGCCCGGGTCTCGACCAGCTCGTACGCATCGGTCGGCGGCACCGGCAGACGGTAGCGGCCGGCCAGGATCCGGCCCGCGTAGTCGTCCACGTCGCCTCCCCCGAGTGCGGTGTCCCCCATGCCCCGCCGACCACGATACGTCGCCGGGGCCGCCCGCGTCCCGGGCCTGGGTCAGCCCACCGGCTGGAAGGTGTCGAACGCGGTGTTCCGCAACTGCGTGCACTCCGGACCGTCCCAGGCGTCGGCCGGGCAGCTGATCATGATGGCGTAGCCGTGGGTCGCGTCCACCTTGAAGCCGCGGTTGAGGACCCGCACCCTGACGTCGTTCTGGGTCCGCTCGAACTCCCAGTCGGCGACGGTCGGATAGTTGCGGTAGTTCACCGGCTTGATGCCGAGGAGCCGGTAGTCCTTGCTGCTGCCCGCCACGGCGGGTGCCAGCTGCGCCCAGGCGAGCCTGGCGTCGTCGCGCGGACTCTTGTTGAAGTCGACCTGGATGCGCGGGAAGCCGCCGTCGCGGCTGTATATCGCGCCGGAGTCCTCACCGGCCGTGCCGGTCTGGCGGAACCCGTTCGGCATGGCCATGCTGAAGTGGAACTTCTCGTTCACCACGACGGTGAAGCCCGCCGGGACGCCGTTGCCGCCGCCGGTGGTCCCGCCGCTGCCGCTGCCGGGCGGGGGCGTGGCGTCCAGGGGCAGGCCGTTGCCGCCCTGCTCCGGGGACTGGCCCTGGCCCTGGTTCTGGCCGCCGGAGGCGGTGTTGGGGCTGGCGCCGCCGGTACCGCCGGTGCCGCCCTTGCCGTCGGCGCCGGTGCCGTTGCCGCCGCCGCCGCCCGGCGTGGCGCCGCCGGAGGGGCCCGCGCTCGCGCCGCCGCCCTTCGCCGAGCCGTTGCCCTTGGCCTTGTCGTCGCCGGAGAACGCGTACGCGATCAGCCCGCCGACCACGGCGAGCACGACGACCACGGCCGCGATCGCCAGCGCGATCGTGCGGCGCGGCATCACGTCGGTGAGCGGGGCCGCGACGGGCGCGGTGCGCTTGCCGAACACCCCGCCGCCCGCCGTACGGCGGCCGCCGTCGGCCGCGGTGGCCGTGGCGGGGGCCTCGGCCGCCGACGCGGTGGCGGTGGCCGCCGTCGCCGCCGCCGCCTCGGCGGCGGCCTTGCGGGTCGCCTTCAGCGCGGCGCGGGCCCGCTCGCGCTGCTCGCGCTCGCGCCGCTCGCGCTCCTTCTTCTCGGCCTTCTCCGCCTGCTCGGCCGCCTTCTTCGCCGCCCGCTCGGCGGCCTTCTGCGCGAGGGCCTGCTCCGCGGCCCGCTTCGCCTCGGCCAGCGAGACCTGGCGGGTCTCCTCCACCGACGGGGCCGGGTCCGGCTCGGGGGCGTTGACCACGGCCGTCAGCATGGCCCTGGCCCCGGCGTCGTCGAGGCGGCGGGCCGGATCCTTGACCAGCAGTCCGTAGATGACCTCGGTGAGCGGGCCGGCGTTCTTCGGCGGCTCCACCGGCTCGGTCATCACGGCCGTGAGGGTGGCCAGGGCGTTGCCCTTGTCGTACGGCGGGACGCCCTCGACGGCGGCGTAGAGGAGACCGCCGAGGGACCACATGTCGGCCGGCGGGCCGGGGCGCTGGCCGCGGGCGCGCTCGGGCGAGATGTAGGAGGGGGCGCCGACCAGCATGCCGGTGGAGGTGACGGAGGGGTCGCCCTCGACCTGGGCGATGCCGAAGTCGGTCAGGACGACGCGGCCGGTGTCGGCTATCAGCACGTTGGACGGCTTGACGTCGCGGTGCAGGATGCCCTGGCCGTGGGCGGCCTTGAGCACGTCGAGCACGGCGAGGCCGACCTCGGCCGCCCGGCGGGGGGTGAGCGGGCCGCGCTCGCGGATGTACTCGGCGAGGGACGGGCCCTCGATGAGCTCCATGACGATCCAGGGGCGGGCGTCCTCGTCGACGACGTCGAAGACCGTGACCGCGCCGTTGTTCCGGATCCGGGCGATCGCCTTGGCCTCGCGGAGCGTACGGGTGATCAGGCGGCGCTTCTCGTCCTCGTCGACGCCGTTGCCGAAGCGGAGCTCCTTGACGGCCACCGTCCGGCCGAGCGTCTCGTCCTGGGCGCGCCAGACGGTGCCCATGCCGCCCTTGCCGAGCACGGAGACCAGCCGGTACCGCCGGGCGAGCAACCGCCCTTCGTCGTCCCCGGTGTCCCGGGTCACCCCCTTGACACCGGCCACGCCCGTCCCACCTCCGGCCGTGGCCGCCGTCGCAGCCTTGGCCGGCCGGTCGCCCGGCGCGGCACCCGCCGCCGCGTCGGCCGCAGAGGCGGCCGCTGCCGGGGACTTGGCCAGCCGGGCACCCGGCTCGGCCGTCGCGCCGGAGCCGGTACCGGTCGAGGGCACGGCCGAGCGGTCGCTCGACTGCGCGGCACCCGCCGCCGTGTCGGCCGCAGACGCGGCCGCTCCCGGGGACTTGGCCAGCCGGGCACCCGGCTCGGCCGTCGCGCCGGAGCCGGTACCGGTCGCGGGCGCGGCCGGGCGGTCGCTCGACTGCGCGGCACCCGCCGCCGTGTCGGCGGGGGTCGAGGTCTTGGTCAGGCGGTCAGCCGGCTTCGCGGACGTCTGGGCAGCGGGCGTGGCCGCGGGCGACGCCTCCGCGCGCTCCGACCCGCCCCGCCGGTCCTTCGCCGCTTCGGCCGCGGGCGTAGGCGCGGCCGCAGCCGCGGGCGTGGTGCGCCCGGAGTCGGGCTTCGCGGTCTCCGGGGCGTCCGACGCCCGGTCAGCTTCCTTCTGCGCCCGGGTCGGTACGGCTCCGCCCCGCGGCGACCCGGACTTCACCAGGTCCGAAGCCACGTCCGCGTCCGGGTCCGCAGGCGTGCCCGCAGCCGTGCCCGGGTCCTCAGCCGGGGCCTCAGCCGTGTCCACGTCCGTGCCCGCCGCCGCGTCCGCGTCCGCATCCGTGCCCCCGGCGGTGTCCGCGGCCGGTGCCGCCGCCCGTCCGGAGCCGGGCTCCGCCCCGTCGGCCGTTTCGGACCCCCGGTCAGCCTCGGCCCCGGCCGCGGAAGTTGCCCCGGCCCCGCCGGACCCCCGCTTCGCCATGGGTTCGGCGGGGCCGCGGTCGGTCGCCTTCGCCTCCGCCGCAGCCCCAGCACCCGGCTTCGCCTCGGCCCCGGCCCGGCCGGACCCCGGCGCCGCGTCGGCCCCGGCTCCGCCGGACGGCCGCTTCGTGCCCGCCGTCCCGGACCCGGCCGCTGCCGCGGTCGAGGTCGGGGATGCGGCCGGGTTCGGCCGGGCGGGCGCGGTGGCGCTGGGCCCGGTGGAGCCGACGGCGTCGTCCGGTGTGACCGTGTGCTCCGGCTTCGACATGCGTCCCCTCCGCGATCGTGCCGCCCTGTCCGTCGGCCGGCCCGGCATTCCACCCGGGCTCGGGCCCGGCGTAACCCGCCCCGGCCGAGCCCTCATTGTCTCTCACTCCGCAACGGACGGCCGCCACGGGTCCGTGGTTCCGCCGACGTCAGAGCGGGACGATGTCCGGCGCCCCCAGCCGGGCCGCGTCCGCCGTCTGGTCGTCGGGCTGGCGCTGCGACTCCCGCTCCGCCTGCACCCGCTTCTCGTAGTGCTCGACCTCCTTGTCCACCTGCTGCTGGTCCCACCCCAGGACCGGAGCCATCAACTCCGCGCACTCCCGCGCCGACCGCGTCCCGCGGTCGAACGTCTCGATCGAGATCCGGGTCCGCCGCGTCAGCACGTCGTCCAGGTGCCGCGCCCCCTCGTGCGACGCCCCGTAGACCACCTCGGCGCGCAGGTAGTCGTCCGCCCCGCCCAGCGGTTCGCCGAGCGAGGGGTCCGCCGCGATCAGGTCGAGCAGTTCCTCCGTCATCGAGCCGTACCGGTTCAACAGGTGCTCCACCCGCGCCACGTGGAGCCCGGTCCGGCCGGCGATCCGGGCGCGGGAGTTCCACAGCGCCCTGTAGCCCTCGGCGCCCACCAGCGGGATGTCCTCGGTCACGCACGCGGCCACCCGCTGCTCCAGGCCGTGCACCGCCTCGTCCACCGCGTCCTTGGCCATGACCCGGTACGTCGTGTACTTGCCGCCCGCCACGACCACCAGTCCGGGTACGGGGTGCGCCACCGTGTGCTCGCGCGAGAGCTTGCTCGTGGCGTCCGACTCGCCGGCCAGCAGCGGGCGCAGCCCCGCGTACACGCCCTCCACGTCGTCCCGCGTGAGCGGCACCGACAGCACCGAGTTCACGTGCTCCAGGAGGTAGTCGATGTCCGCGCTGGACGCCGCCGGGTGCGCCTTGTCCAGGTCCCAGTCGGTGTCCGTGGTGCCGACGATCCAGTGCCGCCCCCAGGGGATGACGAACAGCACCGATTTCTCCGTGCGCAGGATCAGGCCCGTCGTCGAGTGGATGCGGTCCTTCGGCACGACGAGGTGGATGCCCTTGGAGGCACGGACGTGGAACTGCCCGCGCTCGCCGATCAGCGCCTGGGTGTCGTCCGTCCACACCCCCGTGGCGTTCACGACCTGCTTGGCGCGGATCTCGTAGCGCCCGCCGCCCTCGACGTCCTGCACGGTCGCGCCGACGACGCGCTCGCCCTCCCGCAGGAACCCCACCACCCTCGCCCGGTTGGCGCAGTGCGCCCCGTACGCCGCGGCCGTGCGCACCAGCGTGGTGACGTAACGGGCGTCGTCCATCTGGGCGTCGTAGTACTGCAGGGCTCCCACCAGCGCGTCCTTGCGCAGGCAGGGCGCCACGCGCAGCGCGTGCCGGCGTGTCAGGTGCCGGTGCACGGGCAGGCCCCGGCCGTGGCCGGAGGAGATCGACATGGCGTCGTACAGCGCGACGCCCGAACCGGCGTAGAACCGCTCCCAGCCCTTGTGCTGCAACGGGTAGAGGAACGGCACCGGCTTGACCAGGTGCGGCGCGAGCCGCTCCAGCAGCAGGCCGCGCTCCTTGAGGGCCTCGCGCACCAGCGCGAAGTCGAGCATCTCCAGGTAGCGCAGGCCGCCGTGGATGAGCTTGCTGGACCGGCTCGACGTGCCCGAGGCCCAGTCCCGCGCCTCGACCAGGCCGGTCGCGAGGCCGCGGGTCACCGCGTCGAGCGCGGTGCCGGCGCCCACCACGCCCGCGCCGACCACCAGCACGTCCAGCTCCCGCTCGGCCATCCGGGCGAGCGCCTCGGCCCGCTGCTCGGGTCCCAGTGTCGCTGTCCTCACCGCTGCCTCCCGTTGGTGCGGGCGAACCCGCTCACGTCCCCCTTGGTCACGATTCTGACGGGACGTCCCGACATCAGCCACCGCCTGTGGACAACACAATGATCGCCACCGGCCCACAATGCCGCAGATCGGTCATATATACGCCTAGTCTGACATAGCGACACCTCTTCGTCCGCGCAGCACCTGCGCGGACCGTGCGTGCGCCACCGCCCGTCCGGGGCACTTCAGGGACCCCATGCCAGGGAAAGGGACGGCACCCATGCCCGCAGATCTCGCCGTCATCGGACTCGGCCATCTCGGCCTCCCGCTCGCCCAGGCCGCCGTCGCCGCCGGTATCGACACCGTCGGATACGACAGCGGCCCGGCCACCGACTCCAGCCTGACCGCCGCCGAAGTCCGCCGCATGTCGGCGGCCGGCTTCCGGGTCACCACCAACCCGGCCGACCTCGGCCGGGTACGCACCGCCGCCATCTGCGCCCCGGTCCACCTCGGGCCCGACCGGGCCCTGGACCTCACGGCCGTCGGGGCGGCCGCCCGGGCGCTGGCGCCCCGGATGCGCCCGAACACCACCGTCGTCCTGGAGTCGCCCGTCCATCCGGGTGTCACCGAGGACTACCTGCGTCCGCTGCTGGAGGAGGGCTCCGGACTGCGCGCCGGCCGGGACTTCCACCTGGCCTACTCCCCCAGCCGGTTCGACCCGGGCAACCGCACCCACACCTTCGCCAACACCCCCAAGGTGATCGGCGGCCTCACCCCCGCCTGCACCGAGTCCGCCGCCGCGTTCTACGCGCGCCTGACCGAGAAGGTGGTCCGGGCCCGCGGGCTGCGCGAGGCGGAGACCGTCCAGCTGCTGGAGACCAACTACCGGCACGTCAACATCGCCCTGATGAACGAGATGGCGGTGCTCTGCCACGACCTCGGCGTCGACCTGTGGGACGTGGTCCGCTGCGCCGAGACCAAGCCGTACGGCTTCCAGGCGTTCCGCCCCGGCCCCGGGGTCGGGGGCCACGCCGTCCCCATCGACCCCAACTACCTCCCCCACACCACCCGCACCCCCGGCCACCCCCTGCGCATGGTGGGCCTGGCCCAGGAGATCAACGCCCGGATGCCGCAGTACGTCATCCAGCGCTGCGCCACCTTGCTGAACGAGCACGGCAAGTCCGCCCGCGGCGCCCGCGTGCTGCTGCTCGGCGTCACCTACAAGCCCGACCTCGCCGACCAGGAGGGCTCGCCGGCCGCCGAGATCGCCAGCCGGCTGCTCGACCTCGGCGCGCTGATCAGCTACCACGACCCGTACGTCGCCGGCTGGCGGGTCCGCGATCAGCCCGTGCCGCGCGCCGAGTCCCTCTACGAGGCCGCGGCCGGCGCGGACCTGACCGTCCTGCTCCAGCACCACCGCACCTACGACCTCCAGGGCCTGGCGGTGAAGGCGCAGCTCCTGCTGGACACCCGGGGCGCCACCCCGGCGGGCGCGGCCCACCGGCTCTGAGGGGCGCCCGAGGGCCCGCGCCGAAAAAAGCCGCCCTCGACCGTCGGGGGCGGCTGTTACTGTGCGGCGTCACTTATCTCGCACATACATCCAGGGAACGTGTGTGCGCCGATCCCTTGGGGGGGACCTCCGCATGAGCCAGCAGTTCCAGCCGCCCGCGCCCGATTCCATGTCGCCCGTCGCCTACCCGCCGGCCCCGGCCGCACGGAGCAACGTGGCCCTCGGCCTCGTCGCCGCGTTCGTCGCCGCCCTGGTCGCGGCGGGCGCGTACGGCGGCATCATCGGCGGCACCGAGCACGAGATCGGCTACGCCGCCCTCGGCGTCGGCTTCCTCGTCGGCTTCGCCGCGGCCAAGGCGGGCGGCGCCCACCCCGTGCTGCCGGTCGTCAGCGCGGCGCTCTCGCTCGGCGCGGTCTACGGCGGCCAGCTGCTCGGCACCGCGATCCTGGGCTCGAAGTCCGCTCCGGTCGGCGTGGTGGAGCTGCTCACCGAGCACTTCTCCCTGGTCCAGGAGGCCTGGCAGGAGGACCTGAGCCCGATCTCGTTCGTCTTCTTCGCGATCGGCGCCGTGGTCGCCTTCCAGACGGCCCGCAAGGCCGCCTGACCCCGCCCCGCGCGCACACGCCGAAGGGCCGGCCCCGGATGATCCGGGGCCGGCCCTTCGGTCGTACGCCGAGCGGGTGAGCGCGTCAGCGGCGGTGCTGGGAGTCCGCCACCGTGACCTCGACCCGCTGGAACTCCTTGAGCTCGCTGTAGCCCGTGGTGGCCATCGCGCGGCGCAGGGCGCCGAAGAGGTTCATCGAGCCGTCGGGGGTGTGGGACGGACCGGTGAGGATCTCCTCCGTGGTGCCGACCGTGCCCAGGTCCACCTTCTTGCCGCGCGGCACGTCCTCGTGGACGGCCTCCATGCCCCAGTGGTGGCCCTGGCCGGGCGCGTCGGTGGCGCGGGCCAGCGGGGAGCCCATCATCACGGCGTCGGCGCCGCAGGCGACGGCCTTGGGCAGGTCGCCGGACCAGCCCACCCCGCCGTCGGCGATGACGTGCACGTACCGGCCGCCGGACTCGTCCATGTAGTCGCGGCGGGCCGCGGCCACGTCCGCGACGGCGGTGGCCATGGGGACCTGGATGCCGAGCACGTTGCGGGTGGTGTGGGCGGCGCCGCCGCCGAAGCCCACCAGGACGCCCGCGGCGCCCGTGCGCATCAGGTGCAGGGCCGCGGTGTACGTGGCGCAGCCGCCGACGATGACCGGGACGTCGAGCTCGTAGATGAACTGCTTGAGGTTCAGCGGCTCGGCCGCGCCCGAGACGTGCTCGGCCGAGACGGTGGTGCCGCGGATGACGAAGATGTCGACGCCCGCGTCCACGACGGCCTTGGAGAACTGGGCGGTGCGCTGCGGCGAGAGCGCGGCGGCGGTGACCACACCGGAGTCGCGCACCTCCTTGATCCGCTGCCCGATCAGGTCGGCCTGGATCGGGGCGGCGTAGATCTCCTGCAGGCGGCGGGTCGCGGCCTCCTCGGGGAGCTCGCGGATCTCGTCGAGCAGCGGCTGCGGGTCCTCGTAGCGGGTCCACAGGCCTTCGAGGTTCAGCACGCCGAGGCCACCGAGCTCGCCGATGCGGATCGCGGTCTGCGGGGAGACGACCGAGTCCATGGGGGCGGCCAGGAAGGGGAGCTCGAAGCGGTAGGCGTCGATCTGCCAGGCGATCGAGACCTCCTTCGGGTCCCGGGTGCGCCGGCTCGGGACGATGGCGATGTCGTCGAACGCGTACGCCCTGCGGCCGCGCTTGCCGCGCCCGATCTCGATCTCAGTCACGTGTGGTGGCCTTTCCCTCTTGGCTACTGCCCGTCCAGTATCCCCGAAGGGCGGACGGACGCGTTCCCGCGCCCGAGGGGCGGACGCCCGTACGGGCGCACGGCGAAGGGGCGGGACCCCTCGGGTCCCGCCCCTTCGCCGTCCTGCGGGCCGCGCGCTCCCGCCGCGGCGGGAGCGGCGCTCAGCCCTTGCGGGAGTAGTTCGGCGCCTCGACCGTCATCTGGATGTCGTGCGGGTGGCTCTCCTTCAGGCCCGCCGAGGTGATCCGGACGAACCGGCCGCGGTCCTGGAGCTCGGGCACCGTCCGGCCGCCGACGTAGAACATCGACTGGCGCAGGCCGCCGACCAGCTGGTGGACGACCGCGGAGAGCGGGCCGCGGTAGGGGACCTGGCCCTCGATGCCCTCGGGGATCAGCTTGTCGTCGCCGCCGACGCCCTCCTGGAAGTAGCGGTCCTTGGAGAACGACTTGCGGTCGCCGCGGGACTGCATGGCGCCGAGCGAGCCCATGCCGCGGTAGGACTTGAACTGCTTGCCGTTGATGAACAGCAGCTCGCCCGGGGACTCCTCGCAGCCCGCGAGCAGCGAGCCCAGCATGACCGTGTCCGCGCCGGCGACGAGCGCCTTGGCGATGTCGCCGGAGTACTGCAGGCCGCCGTCGCCGATGACCGGGACGCCCGCGGCCTTGGCGGCCAGCGAGGCCTCGTAGATGGCGGTGACCTGCGGGACGCCGATGCCGGCGACCACGCGGGTGGTGCAGATGGAGCCGGGGCCGACACCGACCTTGATGCCGTCGCAGCCGGCGTCGACGAGGGCCTGGGCGCCGTCCTTGGTGGCCACGTTGCCGCCGATGACGTCGACGGAGGAGTTCGACTTGATCTTGGCGACCATGTCGCCGACCAGCCGGGAGTGGCCGTGCGCGGTGTCGACGACGATGAAGTCGACGCCGGCCTCGATGAGCGCCTGGGCGCGCTCGAACGCGTCACCGGCGACGCCGACCGCGGCGCCGACCAGCAGCCGGCCGTCCTTGTCCTTGGCGGCGTTCGGGTACTTCTCCGCCTTGACGAAGTCCTTGACGGTGATGAGGCCCTTGAGGATGCCGGCGTCGTCGACCAGCGGGAGCTTCTCGATCTTGTGGCGGCGCAGCAGCTCCATGGCGTCCACGCCGGAGATGCCGACCTTGCCCGTGACCAGCGGCATCGGGGTCATGACCTCGCGCACCTGGCGGCTGCGGTCCGACTCGAAGGCCATGTCGCGGTTGGTGACGATGCCCAGCAGCTTGCCGGCGGGGTCGGTGACCGGCACACCGGAGATGCGGAACTTCGCGCAGAGCTCGTCGGCCTCGCGCAGCGTGGCGTCCGGGTGCACGGTGATCGGGTCGGTGACCATGCCGGACTCGGAGCGCTTGACCAGGTCGACCTGGTTGGCCTGGTCGGCGATGGAGAGGTTGCGGTGCAGGACGCCGACGCCGCCCTGGCGGGCCATCGCGATGGCCATGCGCGACTCGGTGACCTTGTCCATGGCCGCCGACAGCAGGGGGATGTTGACCCGGACGTTGCGGGAGATGCGCGAGGAGGTGTCGATCTCGTCCGGCGCCATGTCGGACGCGCCCGGCAGGAGCAGGACGTCGTCGTAGGTCAGCCCGAGCGACGCGAATTTGTCGGGCACTCCGTCACCGTTGACAGTCATGACACCTTCCCAGATGGTCTTGCTCAGCGCGGATGTCCATGCTAACGGGATACCGAGGCGTCTCATTCCACGATCAAGATCGACCGGGATTTTCGTCTGTTCCTACGAGTTTGTCGCGGGGACCACCCACCGGGGGCTCCCGCCGAGGGCCTTGCGCCAGGGCCTTGCGCCCAGGGACTCCCGCCGAAGGCCTCACCCCGACGGCCCGGCGCCGACCACGCGCCCGCCCCACCGGCACGGCGACACCCGCCTACTGCTCGGCGAGCGCCCGCAGCCGGCTCAGCGCCCGGTGCTGCGCCACCCGTACCGCACCCGGCGACATCCCCAGCATCTGACCGGTCTCCTCCGCCGTCAGCCCGACGGCGACCCGCAGCACCAGCAGCTCGCGCTGGTTCTCCGGGAGGTTGGCCAGCAGCTTCTTGGCCCATTCGGCGTCACTGCTGAGCAGCGCCCGCTCCTCCGGGCCGAGCGAGTCGTCGGGCCGCTCGGGCATCTCGTCCGAGGGCACCGCGGTGCTGCCGGGATGGCGCATGGCGGCCCGCTGCAGGTCGGCGACCTTGTGCGCGGCGATGGCGAAGACGAACGCCTCGAAGGGCCGGCCCGTGTCGCGGTAGCGGGGCAGGGCCATCAGGACGGCGACGCAGACCTCCTGCGCCAGGTCCTCCACGAAGTGGCGCGCGTCCCCGGGCAGCCGCGAGAGCCGGGTGCGGCAGTACCGCAGGGCCAGCGGGTGCACGTGGGCGAGCAGGTCGTGGGTGGCCTGCTCGTCACCCTCCACGGCGCGACGGACGAGCGCGCCGACCGCGCCTGCGGACCCGCTCTTGGCGGCGCCGGTCGGGCCTGTGGCCACGGGGGACCCCAGGGCTTCGTCGTCGCGCATCATTCCATGGTGCCTCGGCCCCGGAGGATTCGTGGCACCGCGGTCCGTGTTGTGCATCGAAGCGTTATGAGCGGGCGCGCCTGAGGTCATCGTCTGCGCCTTCCCCTCCCGCTCGGCCGGACAGTCCCGAGGACTCCACATCTGTCGAGGACTCCACATCTCCAAGAATGCGGCACACCTCAAGGATGCGGCATCGCGCACGAACCGACACGTCCCCCGAATCACACCCCGCCAATCCCCCGCCATCCACCGGATGCGCCGGGACGAGCCGGGCCCGAGCGCACCACCAGCGGTGTGCCGCCCCGTCCGCCCGTGGCGGACGGGAGCGCGCTGCCTGCGACCCTGCCCGGCGGCAACGGTCAGCGACCTGCGGTCAGTGTCCCGAGGTCAGCGGACCAGGCCCCAGCGGAAGCCGAGCGCCACGGCGTGCGCCCGGTCGGAGGCGCCGAGCTTCTTGAAGAGCCTGCGCGCGTGCGTCTTGACCGTGTCCTCGGAGAGGAAGAGCTCGCGCCCGATCTCCGCGTTGGACCGGCCGTGGCTCATGCCCTCCAGCACCTGGATCTCGCGCGCGGTGAGCGTGGGCGCGGCGCCCATCTCGGCCGAACGGAGCCGGCGCGGGGCCAATCGCCAGGTGGGGTCGGCGAGCGCCTGGGTGACCGTGGCCCGCAGCTCGGCGCGCGAGGCGTCCTTGTGCAGGTAGCCCCGGGCGCCGGCGGCGACCGCGAGGGCCACCCCGTCCAGGTCCTCGGCGACCGTCAGCATGATGATGCGGGCGCCGGGGTCGGCGGAGAGGAGCCGGCGGACCGTCTCGACACCGCCGAGCCCGGGCATCCGTACATCCATCAGAATCAGGTCGGAGCGGTCGGCACCCCAGCGGCGGAGTACTTCCTCGCCGTTGGCAGCCGTCGTCACACGCTCGACGCCGGGCACGGTGGCCACCGCCCGGCGGAGCGCCTCTCGGGCAAGCGGGGAGTCGTCGCAGACGAGGACGGATGTCATGACCGCCCTCCGCAGCTGCTGATGCGCGTCACCTTGAGCCTCCAGGCTGGTACGTATCGTCACCTGTGCGGTCGATGCCCTCGGACACCTGTCCGGGAACCCCTTCGTTCAACCGCCTTCGCACTCTCAACGATGGTCACTCGAAAGAGTTACGGGTCGGACGGACACCTTCGGCACTCTACGTGAGGAGTTCGTCACGGCGCGGACGCCACAAGTCGCGTGTCCTCCATCTGGCGCTATGCCCTATTTGGCGGCTTTCCTTCCGTTCGGCGGGTAACTGAGGCTAGATTCACAAGAGTCATATTTACGTATGATCAGATCGTAGATGTGGCTGCATGGACCGTATCCGCCTCAGTACCGGCTGAACGAGGATCACGAGGACTAGCAATGGCAGATTTCTCCCGCCTCCCCGGACCGAACGCCGACCTCTGGGACTGGCAGCTGCTGGCCGCCTGCCGCGGAGTGGACAGCTCCCTCTTCTTCCACCCGGAGGGCGAACGGGGTGCGGCCCGCAGCGCCCGTGAGGCCTCGGCCAAAGAGGTCTGCATGCGATGCCCGGTGCGCGCGGAGTGCGCCGCGCACGCGCTGGCCGTCCGGGAGCCCTACGGCGTGTGGGGCGGCCTCACGGAGGACGAGCGCGAAGAGCTGATGGGCCGGGCACGGCACCGCCTCATCCCCGCCACCAGTGCGGGTGGGACCGACTGAAGTAACGATTCTTCAGGCAGCGGGCCGGCGTCGCGGCCCCCGCCCGGCAGGTCAGCGGGCGGCGGCCCGCTGCAACTGCGCGAGGGTGGCGGCCACGGCCGGTACCCGCGCCAGGTCCGGCAGCGTGAGCGCCACGACCTCGCGCTCCACGGCCGGTCGCACGGCCACCAGGGCCACGCCCTTGGCCCGTACGGACTCCACCGCGAGCTCCGGCAGCACCGCCACGCCCAGACCCGCGCCGACCAGGCCCGCCACGGCCGGGTAGTCGTCGGTCGCGAAGTCGATGCGCGGGGTGAACCCGGCCCCCTCGCACACCTCCACCAGATGCCGGCGGCAGCGCGGGCAGCCGGCGATCCACGGCTCGTCGGCCAGTTCCGCCATGCCCACCTCGGGCGCGCCGGCCAGCCGGTGCCCCTCGGGCACCAGACCCACGAGCCGGTCGGTCAGCAGCGGCCGGACCACGAGATCGGCCCACTCGCCGGGCCCGCCGCCCGGCGCCGCCGCGTACCGGAAGGCCAGCGCCACGTCGCAGTCGCCCTCGCGCAGCATCTCCACCGACCGCGGCGGCTCGGCCTCGACCAGCGAGACCCGGGTGCCGGGGTGCTCGGCGCGCATCGCGGCCAGCGCGGTCGGCACCAGCGTGGAGCTGCCACTGGGGAAGGAGACCAGCCGGACCCGGCCCGCGCGCAGCCCGGCGATGGCCGCGACCTCCTCCTCGGCGGCCGTCAGGCCCGCCAGGATCCCGGACGCGTGCCGCACCAGCGCCTCGCCGGCCTGGGTCAACCTCATCTCCCGGCCGGTGCGGATCAGCAGCGGGGTGCCCGCGGACTGCTCCAGCGCCTTCATCTGCTGGGAGACGGCGGGCTGGGTGCAGCCGAGCTCGCGGGCCGCGGCGGAGAAGGACCCGGTGGCGGCGACGGCGCGCAGGACGCGGAGATGACGTGCCTCGATCACTCTTGAAGCATAAGGCCTGCTTTGATGTGCGCGCCAATATTCAGGAGACGCTTTGGGCGCCTTCGGATAGCGTCCCCCCATGAACCGTGCGCACGTCATCTCCGTCAACACCGGCCGCGCCACCGTCGTGGCCCACACCGACGCCGAGGGCGGGGTGACGGGCATCGCCAAGCGGCCGGCGGCCGGCCCGGTCCGCGTCTTTTCCCCCGGCCCCAAGGGGACCGGCGGGAGCGGGGTCGAGGGCGACGCGGTGTGCGACGGGCGGCACCACGGGGGCGACCACCAGGCGGTCTACGCCTACGCGCGCGAGGACCTGGACCGGTGGGAGCGCGAGCTCGGCCGGGAGCTGCCCGGCGGGATCTTCGGGGAGAACCTCACCACCACGGGCCTGGACGTGAACGCCGCCCTGCTCGGCGAGCGTTGGCGGATCGGCCGGGAGGTGGTCCTGGAGGTGGCCTCGGCCCGGATCCCCTGCCGCACCTTCCAGGGGCACCTGGGCGAGGGCGGCTGGGTCCGGCGGTTCACCCAGGAGCAGCGGCCGGGCGCGTACCTGCGGGTGGTGCGGGAGGGGTACGTCCGCGCGGGGGACCCGATCGAGGTCGTCCACCGGCCCGACCACGACGTCACCGTGTCGCTGTGGTTCCGCGCCTTCACCACGGAGCGGTCGCTGCTGCCGCGCACCCTGGCGGCCGGTGACGCGATGGAGCCGGAGGCGCACGAGAAGGTGCGGCAGTGGCTGGCCAAGCACGGTGACGTACGGAACTGACCCGCCGGGCGGCTAGGTTGCGCACATGACGACTGCGCTGATCACAGGATCCACGGCGGGCATCGGCGCCGCCTTCGCCCGGCGGCTGGCGGCCCAGGGCCACAACCTGGTGCTGGTGGCCCGCGACACCAAGCGGCTGCGGGAGCAGGCCACCGAACTGCACGACCGGCACGGCATCGAGGCCGAGGTGCTCACCGCGGACCTCGCCACGGAGGCGGGCATCGCGGCCGTCGAGCAGCGGCTGTCGGACCGCACCCACCCGGTGGACCTGCTGGTCAACAACGCGGGCTTCGGCAACAAGGGCCGGTACCTGGAGGTGCCCATGGCCGACGAGCTGACCATGCTCAAGGTGCACGTCGAGGCCGTGCTGCGGCTGACCTCGGCGGCCACGCAGTCGATGCGCTCGCGCGGCCGGGGCGCGGTGGTCAACGTCGCCTCGGTGGCCGCGTTCGTGCCGCGGGGCACGTACGGGGCGAGCAAGGCGTGGGTCGTGCAGTTCACCCAGGGCGCGGCCCGGGACCTGGCGGACTCCGGGGTCCGGCTGATGGCGCTGTGCCCGGGCTTCGTGCGGACCGAGTTCCACGAGCGGGCCGGCATGGGCACGGACAACATCCCCAACTGGATGTGGCTGGACGCCGACAAGCTGGTCACCGAGGCCCTGGCCGACCTGGGCCGCGGCAAGACCCTGTCGATCCCCGACCCGCGGTACAAGGCGCTGATGGGCCTGGTGAAGCTGACCCCGCGGGGGCTGCTGGGCGGGGTGACCTCGCGCACCGGGCGGAAGTACGGACCCCAGTGACGGGCGGCCCGGCGGGCGCCCCGGTGACCCGCCGGTAAACCGGCTGAACGGGTGAAATCTCCCTAAACTGGACGTGTCCCATCCAGCCGGGGAGACGCCATGACATTCGTACAGATAATCGATTACAAGACGCGTCGGGCCGACGACCTGAACAAGCTGCTGGACCGGTACGTCGAGATGAGCCAGGGCAAGCGCACCGTCACCCACACCGTCATGTGCAAGGACCGCGAGGCCGAGGACCACTACGTCGAAATGGTGGAATTCCCCTCCTACGAGCAGGCCATGAGGAACTCTCAGCTCCCGGAGACGGACAGGATGTTCCAGGAGATGGTGGCCCTGTGCGAGGGGATGCCCACCTTCACCAACCTCGACGTCGTCCGTGACGAGCACCTCAACACCTTGCTGGCGAACCGGATGTTCGACGAGATCGCCGTCCGGGGAAACCTGGACGCGATCGACGAGGTCTTCGCGTCCGACTACATCGACCACGACGTCATGCGCGGCCAGGACACCGCGCGGGGCCGGCAGGCGATGCGCGAGAGCTGTCAGGGATGGCGGGACGCCTTCGACTTCTCGTTCAAGACCGACGCGCAGATCGCCCAGGACGACCACGTCACCACCGTGTGGACGTGGACGGGCCGTCACAAGGGCGAGTTCCTGGGCATCGAGCCCACCGGGAAGACCTGCACCATGTCCGGCACCACCACGTTCCGCTGCGAGAACGGGGAGATCGCCGAGGGCTGGTGGCACTACGACGCCATGTCGCTGATGCGGCAGTTGGGCGCCTTGGAGTGAGCGACCGAGCCCGTGAGTGAGCAGGGGACGAGTGACGCGAAGGCCCCCGCCGCACCAGGTGCGGCGGGGGCCTTCTCAGGCGTCGGGGTCAGCCTCAGTGGCTGTGGCCGTGACCGTGGCCGTGGCCCGCGGCGGCCTCCTCCTCTTCCTTCTTCTCGACGACCAGGGTCTCGGTCGTGAGCAGCAGGGAGGCGATGGAGGCGGCGTTCTCCAGGGCGGAGCGGGTGACCTTCACCGGGTCGATGACGCCGGCCTTGACCAGGTCGCCGTACTCACCGGTGGCGGCGTTGAAGCCGTTGCCCTTGTCCAGCTCGGCCACCTTGGAGGTGATGACGTAGCCCTCCAGGCCGGCGTTCTCGGCGATCCAGCGCAGCGGCTCGACGGCGGCCTTGCGGACGACCGCGACACCGGTGGCCTCGTCGCCCTCCTTGCCGAGGTTGTCGGCGAGGACCTTGGCGGCGTGGACCAGGGCGGAGCCACCACCGGAGACGATGCCCTCCTCGACCGCGGCGCGGGTCGCGGAGATGGCGTCCTCCAGACGGTGCTTCTTCTCCTTCAGCTCCACCTCGGTGGCGGCGCCGACCTTGATCACGCACACGCCGCCGGCCAGCTTCGCGAGGCGCTCCTGGAGCTTCTCGCGGTCCCAGTCGGAGTCCGTGGCCTCGATCTCGGCCTTGATCTGGTTGACGCGGCCCTGCACGTCCTCGCCGGAGCCGGCACCGTCGACGATGGTGGTGTCGTCCTTGGTGACGGTCACGCGGCGGGCGGAGCCCAGCACGTCCAGGCCGGCCTGGTCGAGCTTGAGGCCGACCTCCTCGGCGATGACGGTGGCACCGGTGAGGGTGGCCATGTCCTGGAGCATCGCCTTGCGGCGGTCACCGAAGCCGGGCGCCTTGACCGCGACCGCGTTGAAGGTGCCGCGGATCTTGTTGACGACGAGGGTGGAGAGCGCCTCGCCCTCGACGTCCTCGGCGATGATCAGCAGCGGCTTGGAGCCACCGGCCTGGATGACCTTCTCCAGCAGCGGCAGGAGGTCCTGGATCGAGGAGATCTTGCCCTGGTTGATCAGGATGTACGGGTCCTCGAGGACGGCCTCCATGCGCTCCTGGTCCGTCACGAAGTACGGCGACAGGTAGCCCTTGTCGAAGGCCATGCCCTCGGTGAACTCGAGCTCGAGACCGAAGGTGTTGGACTCCTCGACGGTGATGACACCGTCCTTGCCGACCTTGTCCATCGCCTCGGCGATGAGCTCGCCGACCTGCTGGTCCTGCGCGGAGAGCGCGGCCACGGCGGCGATGTCGGACTTGTCGTCGATCGGGCGGGCCGTGGCGAGGAGGTCGTCGGAGACGGCCTTGACCGCGGCGTCGATGCCCTTCTTCAGGGCGGCCGGGGAGGCGCCGGCGGCGACGTTGCGCAGGCCTTCGCGGACCAGCGCCTGGGCCAGGACCGTGGCGGTGGCGGTGCCGTCACCCGCGATGTCGTTGGTCTTGGTCGCCACCTCCTTCACGAGCTGGGCGCCCAGGTTCTCGTACGGGTCCTCCAGCTCGACCTCACGGGCGATGGTGACACCGTCGTTGGTGATGGTCGGCGCGCCGAACTTCTTGTCGATGACGACGTTGCGGCCCTTGGGGCCGATCGTCACCTTGACCGTGTCGGCCAGCTTGTTGACGCCGCGCTCAAGGGCGCGACGGGCGTCCTCGTCGAACTTCAGAATCTTCGCCATGGGAGCGGTTCAGCCCTCTCGTTGCGATCCCCGGCCGCTCGCCGCGACCGCCTCTGGAAAACGAACTACGCCCCTTGCCGCCCGGCATCAGCAGGGGTGACCAGGGGCGTAGCTCAAGACAAAACTGGAGAAGCGAATTACTTCTCGACGATCGCGAGCACGTCGCGAGCCGAGAGGACGAGGTACTCCTCGCCGCTGTACTTCACCTCGGTGCCGCCGTACTTGCTGTACAGCACGATGTCGCCGACGTTGACGTCGAGCGGCAGACGCTGGCCGTCCTCGAAGCGGCCCGGGCCCACGGCGAGGACGACGCCCTCCTGGGGCTTCTCCTTCGCGGTGTCCGGGATGACCAGGCCAGAGGCCGTGGTCTGCTCGGCGTCGAGCGGCTGGACCACGATGCGGTCCTCGAGCGGCTTGATGGCAACCTTGGAGCTGGCGGTCGTCACGATCCGACCTCCCCCTTCGGAGATCTCACGGGGTTAACTGTCTGAGGTGGCGACCAGGTGGATCCGTCGTCGCGGGTGCCGGACCTGCCCGTCGCTGTGTTGGCACTCACCAGGGGCGAGTGCCAGGCCCGAGACTATTCCGGCGATTAGCACTCGGTCAAGCGGAGTGCCAAACGGCTCCGGCCGATTCCCAGCGGGTGTCAGGCGGACGGGTGCGCCGGCACACACGTGTTCGATCTTCGCGCCGGTCCGGATGCGGGCCGTGGTTCCGGGCCCCGGCGGTCCCACCTGGGCGATATGTGACGCTTGACCCCGTGCGCATTCTGGTGGTGGAGGACGAGACAGGACTGGCCGAGTCCCTGCGGCGCGGCCTGTCGGCCGAGGGCCACTGGGTCGAGGTCGCCCACGACGGGCACCGCGGACTGGAGCTGGCCCTCAGCGGCGGCCCCTACGACGTGGTGCTGCTCGACCTGATGCTGCCGGGACTGTCCGGCCACGAGATCTGCACCCGGATGCGCGCGCTCGGCGACCCCACCCCCGTGCTCATGCTCACCGCCAAGGACGGCGAGTACGACGAGGCCGAGGGCCTGGACGCGGGCGCCGACGACTACCTCACCAAGCCGTTCTCGTTCGTCGTGCTCGGCGCCCGGCTGCGCGCCCTCGCCCGGCGCGCCGGCGCCCCCGCCGGACCGGTCACCCTGCAGGCGGGCGACCTCGTGCTGGACCCGGCGGGCCGGCGCTGCCGGCGCGGCGGACACGACGTCGAGCTGACCGCCCGCGAGGTCGCGGTGCTGGCCTGCCTGATGGAACGGCCCGGCCGGGCCGTGGCCAAGCGGGACATCCTCGACGAGGTCTGGGACTCCCCGCACGGCATCGACCCCAACATCGTCGAGGTCTACGTCTCCTCGCTGCGCAAGAAGATCGACGCCCCCTTCGGCCGCCGCTCGATCCTGACCGTCCACGGCACCGGCTACCGCATGGCCCCCGACGGTGGCTGACCGCCGCCCGCGCCCGCCCGGCCCCCGCCCGCGCCCGCTCCTGCGCGGCCCGCGCCCGCCCCGCCTCGGCGCCGGAAGCATCGCCGGCCACGGCAGCGGCCTCGC
>NZ_JAJAUY010000094.1 GCF_020532625.1 Streptomyces antimicrobicus
GGTCAAGTCCCGCGCTCCGCGCGGGAATTGGAATTACGCTCCGCGTAATTCTCCCCTTCCTTTCGCTGCGCTCCAGGAAGGGGCGGAAATTTCCGCTCCGCTCCAATTCCCTACCGCGCTCCGCGCGGTGGCCGGCTACGGCCCGAGGGGGTCTGCGCATCACTTCGGCTGACCGTGTAGCAGTGGCGGAACAGCATGAGTGCCAGGTAGAACGCCCGCCGAGCAGTGCGCGGCACCCTGCCACCCCGACACGTCACGCGCAACCGGGGCCCCTGCACCGGACTACAGGATAAACCCGAAGGAGTGCCGAACACCACCCAGAGAGAACACCACTCCCCCAATCCCCCACACCCCAACCACCCGGCGTACAACCCGAACTGATGCTCCTACAGCAAAACCAACTCACGCCCACCCCGACCCTGCTACCGTCAGACGACGACCACCCGGCACGCTCCCATGCATCACAACTCGGCACTGTGTAGAGCGACCGGGACCAGCCGACCCCCTCGGGAGGGGAACCGATGAGCGCACCGCGTGAACTCAGGCCGCACCAGGTAGAGGCAGTAGAGGCGGCTGTCCGGGCTCTTGACGCCCCGCCTAGGGGAATTCCTGCCGATGGGCTACGGGCCTCGGTCGTGGCGGCGTGCGGTACCGGAAAAACGTTGATCGCTGCGCATTCGGCACTGCGGATTGCCAAGGGCGGCCGAATCCTGGTGATGCTGCCGACCCTTGATCTGCTGACTCAGACGGTCGGGGAGTGGCGCGCGGAGGGGCATGACGGCCGGTCAGTTGCGGTGTGTTCTCTGGATGATGATGCCGGTCTGTATGCGGCGGGGGTGCGCACGACCACTAATCCCGTATTGCTGGCCGAACGTCACGGGCGGGGTCCGGTGACGATGTACGCGACGTACGCGTCGTTGCCGGTACTCACTAAGGCGTGCAGCGGTGAATACGGCCCGGCAATGCAGCCTTTTGATCTCGTGGTTGTTGATGAGGCGCACCGTACGTCGGGGAGTTGGGGGAAGGCGTGGTCGGCTATTCATGATCAGTCGGAGATTCCGGCGGCGCGGCGGTTGTATTTGACCGCGACGCCTCGGGTGTGGCGGGAGCGCCCGCCGAGCTACGAGGTACGGCAGGGGGCGCGGGACCGGTTGCCGGCGGAGTTGGCGTGCTCGATGGACGACGAGAGGGTGTTCGGGCCGGTCGTCTACGAGCTGGGGCTCGCGGACGCGATCAGCCTGGGGCTGCTGGCCCGGTATCAGATCCTGGTGATGGAGGTCCGGGACCCGGTGGTGACCCCTGAGCGGCTGGCAGGGCCTGAGGCGCGGGAGGAGCACGTTCGCGGTCAGCGGCTGGGGGCGTTGCAGGCGGCGTTGTTGCGGACAGCCGCTGAGCACGGATTGCAGAAGATCATCACCTTTCACCATCGCACGGTCGAAGCCGAGGCCTTTTGCAAAGGATTGAGGCAGAAGGCCGCTGAATTGCATGCTCATGATCCGGAGCGGTATCCGGAATCGGTGTGGTCGGGGTGGTTGCGCGGTGAGCACGAGGCGGACCACCGTGCGGCGGTATTGGGGGAGTTCGGGCGGACGGCGCATCGGGCGGTGTTGTCGAATTGCCGTGTCCTGGGTGAGGGCGTGGACTGCCCGGCGGTGGATTCGGTTGCGCTTTTGGACCCGAAGGGTTCGGTGGTCGATGTCGTGCAGGCAATCGGTCGGGCATTGCGGCAAAAGCCGAATTCAGGCAAGGTGGCGTCGCTCGTGGTGCCGGTTTTCCTGGGGCCTGATGAGTCCCCGGCCGACATGGTCACGTCGGCGTCCTACCGGCCCCTGGTGAAAGTGCTGACCGCTTTGCGGGCGCATGATGAGCGGGCGGTGGAAATGCTCGCCACTCCCGAGGCGAATTCTCCTCGGATTCCGGGTGAGTGGATCGGCCCCGAGCCTGAAGAAGGGGAGGAGGAATCACGGCTGCTGCTGCGGTTCTCGTCGCCTCGGGATCCGGTCGCTGTCGCAGAACTGGTGTCGCTGCGCGTCATCGACACGGAGCGGCAGGACTGGACGCGCGGCTACTGGGCGGCGCGGCGGTGGTCGTCGCGCACCGGGCACCTGCGGGTGCCGCTAGGTGTGGAGACGGAGTGGGGCTACCCGCTGGGGCGGTGGATCCGCCGGCAGCGGGCCGCGTACGCGTCGGGGCAACTCGACGGGCGTCGGGCGGCGCGGCTGGAACGGTTGGGCATGGTCTGGGACCCGGCCGAGGCTGACTGGCTCGACAACGTTGCGGCGGCGCAGCTGTACATGGGCCGGTACGGGACGCTGGCCGCCCCCCGCAGCGCGGTCGTCGCTGAGCCCGGCGGACAGCCCGAGAGGGCCCTAGACGGCCCCGGAGGAGCCGTAGGACGGCCGGTCGGGCAGTGGTTGAGCAACTGCCGCAGGCCCGGCGCCCTCACGCCCGAGCGGGCCGCACAGCTCGCCGCGATCGATCCGGACTGGAACCCGGACTGGCCGATCGACTGGCAGCGGCACTACGCCGGTGTGCGCGCCCTGGTGACCGCCGGCGGTGCGGCGGTGGACGAGATCACCCCCGGGGTGACCGTGCACGGTGCCGACGTGGGTCGGTGGTTGCAGCGGCAGCGCGAGACCTGGCGGGAGCTGTCCCCCGCGCAGCGCGAGCGGCTGACCGCCCTCGGCGTCACCGAGCCCGAGCCCGCTCCGACGCCGACGTCGGGCGGGCGCGCGGCGGCATGGAACCGGGGCCTCGCCGCTGCCCGCGCCTACCTCGCCCGCGAGGGCACTCTCGCGGGCGTCCCCCGCACGCACGTCGAGCAGGTTCAGCACGACGGCCAGGACCACGACGTCCGGCTCGGGGTGTGGCTGTCCAACCAGCGCGCCCGCCGCGCGTCCCTACCCGCGGACCGCGCCGCCGTACTGGCCGAGCTCGGGGTCATCTGACGCCCCGCGGCACGGCCGTTGCATCAGCGCGAGAACCTGTGTGGCCGTGACGGGGACGGCCCGGCCGGGGGGCGGGTGGGGCGGCCCGGTGGTACTGCCCCCAGCATCGCCGGGCACCGGGCCTCGCCCGCGCACGCCATATCGGCACGGGCTACCAGCACCCTAGCCGGACCCCCTGCCCGGCAGGGCGCTGCTGTCTACTCGCTCACCGACGGTGCCGAAGCAGCAGCCGGCTGCTGCCCGGCCCGGCGCAGCGCATACACCAGGTTCCAGGCCAGATCGTCCGAGTCCAGGTATTCGAGATCCACCTCGGTCAGGTAGGCCTCGATCGTGTCCCGCAGAACATCCGCCATCACGTCATCGGTCATGCCCCGAGTCTGCCCGACGTGGGGTCGGCCCCGGGTGCGGTGGTCCGGATCCCGCCTACACCAGTGCGGTCAACACGTCGCGGCCTCCCCGGCGAAGATCATCAGTCCGACGCCCAGCACACCGCCGAGCCCCAGGTACGTGAACGCGCCCCGGGGGTGAGCGGCGCCCCACTCCTGCACCGCACCGGCCAATGCCCCCAGCAACACGATCGCGGGCGCCGCCGGGCTGAGGCTCGTCGCGGTCGAACGAGTCGAGGCGGCACGGGGTCAGCTTGGGCGGGGGCGGTAGACACGCATGGTGCGGTCGCCACGGCCAGACGGCCGGTGCTCAGGATCACGGTACGGGTGCCGCCGTGGCGGTAGCGGAGATCCGCGATGGCCACCAGGCGCCCACCGACGAGGACGTGGTCGCCGACGCGGAGTTCGGTCGGCGGCACCTCCACCGGCACCCGCCCCGCAGGGATCCGCCGCTCGCCCCGATCGGCGCCCGCGCCGCTGCCGGCCGGTCGTCGTCCGACCGGCTCACAGGTGACGGTACGGGCGATCCACTGGAACCCGGCCGTATCCCTCAGGCGCAGGACCAGCGGGGAGGGGTAGCGCCCGACGACATCGCCGTGGGCCTGGCGGTCACGGTCGAACACCGTTTGGCCGACCGCGTACCGGCGGCCGGTCACCGGTGGCCGTCCTGCGCGCAGCGCTTCATCAACACCTGCATGTCCGTCACCACCGTGCCGCGCAGCGGGCCCGTAGCGGTGTCACGCCGCCGGGCGTACTCCTGGCAGCGGTCGCACGTCGGCGGTGGCTTCAGCCGGGCCGGGGGGAACAGCGCCAGGGCCTCGCGGCGGGCGCGGCTGTCGTCGGTGCTCTGTGCCATCAGATGATGCCCCTTCACATCCTGACCGGTACCCCTACCCTCGGCTCCTCCAAAGCGGCGGGGTAGGGGCAAATTGGGGGGGCAGACTGGGCGCATGGACATCGGGGAGTTGATCCGCGAGCTACGCACCAGCCATGGTTGGTCGCAGGGCCGTCTGGCCGACGAGATCAACGCTGTGCACGGGACGACGCTGACCCGCGAGTACATCGCCCGGTGGGAGCGGGGGAAGGTCCGCCCGAGCGGCTTCTACCTCGCGGCGCTGTCCGGGGTGCTGGACGTGCCGTTAGCCGTCCTGGAGGACCCGATGATGCGCCGTACGTTCCTGACCGACGTGGCCGGTACCGCCATAGCCCCCGTGGTCGCCTCCGATCTGCTGGCGCGGGGGTTCGCCGCCCGGCTGACGGGCGGGCCGAGCGAGGATGCGTGGGAGGCGACGTTGGCCGCCTACGGGACCGACTACATGTCCCTGGGCGCCGCCGACATCCAACGCCGCCTGGCCGGGGACCTCGTCGTCGTCCAACAGCAACTCGACACACCGCGCCTGTGGTCGGCCGCCGCCCGCCTGATGACCCTGTACGCCAAGACGGTCCCCGGCTCGGACGGGAACGCGGCGGTGCGCTGGTACCGGATGGCGGCCACCGCTGCGGACCGGTCCGGCGACGAGGGCGTGCGGGTGTGGGTACGCGGGCGGGCAGCGATCGCACTGGGGTACGAGGGGGCCGCGCTCGGTGTCGCGGACGCACTCGCCGGCCAGGCCCTCGCCCTGTCCGAGCGTCCTTCCCTCGGCCGGCTCAACGCCGTCTACGGCCTGGCGCACGCCGCCGCTCTGCGGGGCGACCGGGCCACCGCGCTCGCGCTCGACGAGCAGGGCCGCCGGCTCTTCGACGCGGTCGGCTCGCACGAGCAGACGTCCGACTACGCGGTGCCGTGGTGGCGGCTGAACGTGTTCCGATCGCTGCTGCTGGCCCGGCTCGGTGACGAACGCGCCGCCATCGACGCCCAGGACCAGGCGCTGGCCGAACTCCCAGCCAGCCTCCCGCGCTTCGCCACCCACCTGGAACTTCACCGGGGGCTGATGCTCGCGCGGGCCGGCGACCGCGCCGGCGGCATCGCCCACGCCACCACCGCAATGGACGCCCTGCCACCGGAGAAGCACAGCCTGACCCTGCGCATGCTCATGGACGAGATCACGGCCTGACCGGGCCGAGGGCGGCCTGCTGGCGCCGGCGGTGCCGGGAATCCGGCGGGCACCCGACCGCGTCGCACACGATCCGCTGCTGCACCAGGGACAGCCCGCCGCCAAGCGGTACCAAGGGCGGCATCAGAGCGACCGTGGGGTCCACGCGCGCGCGGGCGCGGACTTCGACGTCCTCGGCGGAGACCAGGCGGAGCGAGATCTCGGTGAGCGCGACCGTGTCCCGGTGCCAGCTCACCGCGTGCGCAGCAGCGTCGTGCCGGGCCGCGTCCAGCCAGCGCCCTGAGCAGGACAGGCCTGGCAGACCCAGACCACACCCACGTCCAGCCGCATCCCGGCCCTGATCTCGCCCCACGTCTCCACCCCTTGCCAACCACCGACCCGGCCCCCAGGACACGGGCCCCTGCCGTTGGCCTCGAAACGCGGCGGAGGGACTCGTTCAGCTAATCGAACGTATGTTTCACTAGGAGGGTGAGCGCTACATTCCGCTTCCCCGAGTTCCCCGAGAACCTCGTCGCCTGGCTGGCCACCTACCGGGAGGTAGCAGCATGACCGAGCAGGCCCCCACCCCCCGCCCACCAGCGGTACCCGTGACCTGGACCCCGTCGCAGACCGGACCGTGTGCGCGGTGCCACCGGCCGTGCGCACGGTACGGAGCACCGGCGAACCCCCTGTGCGAGACGTGCCGGGCACTGCGGCGGGCGCAGTACGAGGGGTGAGTCGTGTCCGTGCTACCCCCCGATCCGCCCCGGCTGCGGACCCTGGTCACCTACCTCCGCGGCGAACTCCAGCGAGCAGAGACCGCGCTGCTGGCCGCCGAGGAGCGCGAGGCCCTCACCGCGCGCAGCAGAACACGGCGGGATCCGCCCGCGTGGCTGGTCGAGCGCGGAATCGGCGCCGGCCGGCCCGCCGTGCGACTGCACGTCGGGGGCTGCTGGGACACCGGCAACCGGTGCGCGGCAGCCAGCAGCGAACAGCTGCGGCAGCTGCTCGCCGAGGGCATACCGGCCTGCCCCCACTGCCGCCCCGACACCGCCCTCGGAGTGCTGGAATGAGCAGGTACCGGCAGGCTGGGAGCATGAGCCCTGATCTGCGCGTGATCGTCTACCCGCCCGACGAGCAGGGCGGGCGGCGCGTCCGCGTAGACGGTGAAATCCTCGGCCGCGCCACCAGCCCCGGCGATCTACTGGAATTTCTCCGCCGGGCCGGCTTGGACCCCGACAGCGTCCACCTGGACGACGGCCTACTGATCGAATGGCGCGGCGGGGGACCAGCCGTGTGGGCCCGGGAGGACGCTGGCGGAGCGTAGGCGCAGCGCACCCCCTGGAACGCAAAAGGCCCCCGGGCCGCCTCGAAGGGCGGCCCGGGGGCCTGATCACCGTCAACCAAGATCCGATTTGAGCCGTTGGCCGGTCTCGGCGTCAACGGCGGTGCCGGTCGGGCTGAGGCGGACCGTCCGGGAGGGCGCCTGAACGCCTTCCCGCCAGTCTCTGCCGCCGATCGCCACCCGGACCGTGACGTCCGCCAAGGGGTCTGCCACCGGAACGACAACCTCAGGCGCCTTCGGGAACCATCCATTCTCCGGGACAGTGCTGGCGCTCTTGCCCCCAGCATCCACACGCAGATACCGCGCGTTCCGATCGAAAAACGTCCGGAGTTCGATGGTGACGCGGTCGCGGTCCCGGCTCCAGTGGGCCACCAGGTCGGCGCTGACGCCGTCGATGTTCAGCTCAGCTCCCGAGCGGCCCTTGTATGCGGCGGCCCGGGCCGCGAGTTCCTGTCGGCGCTCCTCCGCGGCGGCGTATTGCCACACGCCTGCGATCGTGATCGACAGAGCCGCGATCGCTGCGACATACGGCCAGGCACGGCGACGTTGCACGGGCGGTGCTGGCGCCTGTGCGGGCGGCTGCTCCGGGGCGGTCGGCTGAGGCCCGCTGTACCAGGCCGTACCTGGACCGTCGGCCTGCTGGTACCAATCGGGATTCTTGCCCATGCGGGTGACGGTAGCGCGCAGTTGCACGGCCTTGCTCGGCTCTCCGCACAGTTCGGCCACCTGTGCGCGGGTGGCCAGCCACGATACGGCCTGATCACTGTTGATGCCGTAGGCGTTGATGTCCTCGCGCTCACCGATCGCGGCCATGTGCGCGGCCTCGCTGCACCGGCCCTCCCGCGCGGCCTGCAGGACGTCGTAGTGCCGGGCGTCGATGACCCCCGGCGGCATCTCCCACGCCCACTCCCCCTCCTCCTCGTCTTCAGCGCGTGGCGCGTCGCCCGGCTCGTCGCCGTCTTCGGCGCGGTGTGCCGGCTGCTCCTCGGTCGGCTCGTCGTCGTCCTCCGTCAGCCCTTCGTCGTCCTCGGTCAGCTCCTCGTCGTCGGCCGGCTCAGGAGTCGTCGTCTCGCCAGCAGCCACCGCGTGGCCCTGCTGAGCCTGGCGGCGTCGCGAGGACGTATCGGTCAACGCCGCCTCCTCCTCGCTCAGGACGGTCTGCACGATGTCCACGTAATGGGGGCCGATCCTCCACACGGCCTGTCCCGGCCCGAGCGTGGGGATCATGTCCACCGCCCACTGGGGCAACCCCAGCAGCGCGCCCACGATCGCCGCCTCCTCCGGGCCCAGACGCCCCACGTGGGCAATCTCGCACAGCCGCGCCAGATCCCGCGCGCGACCGTCCCCCAAGTCGGACAGGGTGTGCATGAGCACGGTCATGGATAGCGCGGCCTTCCGCGAGTTCTTCACCTGGCGCTGGATCAGCTCGGCCGTGGCCGGGGACAGCAACACCTGCCACGCCTCTTCGAGGACCAGGTGGCGGTGCGTGGCGGTCGATGAGGGCAGCCAGACGTGCTCTGCCCAGCACGTCACCGCAGCCATCAGCGACGGGATCGCCGGCGAGTTGCGGTCCAGGCCGGTGAAATCGAAAGACACGATTGGCAGGTCCGTGGGGGGCAGGCCCGCGTCGGGGCCGTCGAACAGGCCGGTGAGGGGGCCCTCGGTGTAGCGCGACAGGGCGATGGCGGCACCGACGCCCCACTCCGCCAATCGCTCGGCCGGCCACCGGCCGTCCTCGGGAGTCACCAGGGCGTCCACCAGACCGCCCAGCGTGGTCCCCTTGGGGTGGTTCAGGGCGTGCTGAAGCGCGTGGGTGGCCTTGTGCGTGAGCGCGTCGGGTTCCACGGCGAGGATCAGCGACCGGACCAGTTGCTCGCGGACCGGGGCCGGGAACAACTGGCTGACCGGATTCAGCGTGAACGAGCCGGCCTTGATGACCTGGCCGCCGAGTGCCTGAACGACGGGCCTCCACTCACCGTTCGCCCCGTCCTCCCCAAACGGGTCGATGACGACGGCCTGGTGGCCGTGGTCGCGGATCTCGCGGAGCATCCGGGCCTTGCCCGTGCTGGACTTGCCGGACCCCAGACCGCCCAGACCCAGGACGTTGGTGGACGGCAGGATCGCGTCGTCGGCCATGACGGGCGAGAGGTGGAAAGGCCGGCCGTCCAGCAGGGACCGCCCGATCGGGATGCCGGGGAACGCGGTGCTGGACGCGGGCAGGGGTGCGGTGATCGCGGCGTGGGTGGACGGCAGGCGGATCACAGGATCGCTCCCTTCCTGGTGGAGGCCCCGTGCGGGGTGGTCATCACGTGGGCGCGGTGCTGCTGGCCGGTGAGCCAGTCCAGGCCGATGCGGTGCCGGTCGGCCACCAGCGAGGCCTGCCACCGGGCGTCCAAGACGGCCTCGGGACTGTCGCCCCACACCGTCATGAAGGCGTCGATGTCCACGAGGGTGGCGCCCTGGACCAGGGCGCCGTGCGTGGTGCCGCTGGTGATGTGCAGGGCGTCGGCCTTGACCTTGTCGGTGGTGAACGCCTCGGCCGCGGCGGACTGCCACTTCGCGGAGCGGCGGGACTGCGCCGGGGGCAGCGGCCGATACAAGACCGCGAAGGAGCGGTCCGTGGCGTAGTGCCGGCCGTCGGCGGTGGCGTCGCCCAGCAGCAGCCTGTTCATCAGGTCGCCGTCGGTCTCGTCGGGCCACCCGGTGATCCGTGCCGTGGCTGCGTAGTGGCCGCCGTCCAGGCCGACCCACCCGGCCCCGCGCTCGGCCACCGCGGGGACCGGTTCGGGGTCCACGGCCGTCAGCACGCCGAGCCGGGCGAACTCCGCCTCCAGGGTGGCGACGATCCGGTCAGGTTGCCCCACCAGGCCCTTGGGGACGTGGACGGAGATCGTCTGCGTGTGGGTGACGTACTCGCCGACGTCGGCATGGTGGGTGACGTGCACCTGGATGCCGGCGGTACGGGCCTGACCGCCCGCGAACGTCAGGGCGCGGCCAAACGCGGCGTGCCACTCCGCCCGCCGCAGGGGGTCCTGCATGGTGCCGTGGTCCGGGTGCAGCGTCCACGTGGCCGTCGCTCCGGGACGGTCGGACATGGCGGTGGGGGCGGTGCGCTCGCGCAGATGCCTGTACCCGACGGCGGCCCACCGGGCGAGCGAGCGCGGCCCTGGAGCGAGGTTGAGCAGCGCTGCGGCAGCGCCCACCGCGCCGAACGCCCACAACGGGGGCGGGGTGATCATCGCGGACATCAGCACGGCGCCGCCGACCCCGGCGTTCGCCTTCGTCAGCAGGGTCTCGACAGGGCTCAGTCCGCGCTGCACAGCAGGAACGCGGTATCCGGGCGTCAGGCGGTACACGGTCTCCTCCTCCTCCTTCTTCTGTTTGGAGCCGCCTACGCCCTGGCCCCGGCGGTCACCCTCGCCGCCCGTGAGGGCGGAGAGGACGACCGGCCGGGGCCAGGCACAGCGGCAGGGTTAGGGGTTGCTGGACCCGCTCGGCGGCGCCGGGCGCGGGTTGGGGGTCCGCGCGCCCCGCGGGTTGGTCGCCGTGGGAGCCGGCGAGTTGGGCGCCGCGGGCCGGATCGCGGCCCGAGCCTGCCCGCGCGCCTGGCGGATCTGCTCGGTGCGCTCGGTGTCGTGCGCCACCCTGGCCATCGCGGACGCGGTGGTCAGCCGGCCCGGCCGGGACCGGCCCTTGACGCCGTACGCGGCCAACAGGACACCCCCGTCCTGCGACATGCCGCGCCCCGGGGTGTCCACCGTGCGCGGACCGCGCGGCGTGTTCTCCTGCTCGTAGACGTCCGGCGCACCGGCCCGTACGACTCCCCGCGCCACCGGGTTGGTCGTCTGGCGCTCCACGAGCGTCCGGGCGGCGCCCGCGATCCGGGGTCCGAAGTAGGGGATCCCGTGGAAGATCATCCGGAGCATGAGGGCGTCGGCGAGCACCAGCAGCACGGCGTCCATGACCAGCGCGCCGCCGAACCCCTTGACGAACGGCGCGATCAGCAGCAGGGCGAACGGGGCGAACATCACTCCGAGCAGCCGCATCGCCCAGCGCCTCACCGCCGTCGTATCGCCCCCACGCGCCAGCGAGGCCAGCACCAGCGGCGCCATGCACACGAACACCACGATGGCCGGCTGACGCGTCATGAACACCAGAGCCGCGAACGCCAACGCGACGACCAACGCCGACACGATGATCAAGATCCCCACCGGGTTGGCGTCCGCACCCGTCTCCAGGTCCCTCCGGATGGTGGCGAACAGGGTCGCCTCATCGCTGTTGAACGCCGTCTTGAAGGCGGCGCTGAGCGCCTGGTTCAGCAGCATCACCGCGGCCGGCACCGACGCCATGCCGGCCACCGCCGCCAGGGTCCACCCCGTCGAGGCGCCCAACTGCCTCATGCGCGGCGCGCCCTGCCACGCGGTCAGGGCGCACACGACGACGACGCACATGAAGATGCTGACAGCGAGGTGCTGACCCAGCCACAGAAACGGCTGATACAGCGCACTCTCCGCGTCCTTCGGCGCCCATACCGTGTCCGGCGCGAGGAACCCTTCGATCTGCTTGATGAGAAAATCGGCCAGCTCCTTGACGTGCTCGGAGGCTCCTCCGGTTAGTCCGTTGCCGCCGCCGGGGGTTAGGCCGTCGCTGCCTCCGCCACCAGGGGGTCCGCTGCCGTCCGATTGGCAGTAGTGCCGGGCCGGAATCGGCAGCCCGTCACACGGGTTGTCAGGCATCCCGCATCAGCTCTTGGGGTTGGTGACGGTCGAGAACAGGGTGTCCCCGTAGAGGGCGAGAACGAGCGCCACGAACAGCGTTCCGACGGCCATGCTGCCCTTCCGCAGCGCCGTTTTGGGGTCGTTCGAAAGCTGAAGCAGCATCTTGATCGCGATCACACCGATCACGGCCGCAATGCCCTTGGTTACCAGTCCCTCACTCGTCAGACCGATCGTGTCGAAAAAGTCCTTGAATCCGCCGGACATGTCGATGGGCGCGGCGAGGGTGCTCTTCTTGCTCATGGTCAGATCTCCTTCGTCTTGTGGGGGCGTGCGATGCCGTAGAGGTCGGGCATCGTATCGAGGGGTGAGTAGCGGACGTTTTTCCCGGGGCGGGGAGCGTCGATCATCCACCCGTTGCCGACGTAGATACCGACGTGGTGGATTCCTGAGGCGCTGCCGCCATAGAAAACGAGGTCCCCCGGCCGGACGTCACCCGGTTTGACAGGTTCGGATGCCGCGTACTGTTCCGCCGCCGTCCGAGGCAGGGAAATACCGACCTTGGCGTAGGCGTAGACGGTCAGGCCCGAGCAGTCGAAACCCCTTATGTCGCCACCGGAGTGACCGCTTGGGGAACAGCATGACCCAGTACTGGGGCCGTTAGCGTCGCCCCCGCCCCAGGAATACGGCGTGCCAATCATTGCCGTCGCTGCGTTCACGACGGTTCCACCGCCGACCCCGCCGCTCGTCGGCTGGTTGGCGAGATCGGTTATCGCCCGAACATAGCTCTGCGTTTCCTTGTACGGCGGAATACCCCCGTACTGCCGGACGGCGCCACTACCGGCGTTGTATGCGGCGAGCATGTTTGCCTGCCTGTCGCCGGGGACGTCCGCAACCTCCTTGGCGATGGTGCAGAGGTATTTAGCTGACGATGGAATTGCATCCTCGGGGTCCCACACGTCGCGCCGGCCGTCGCCGTTGGCGTCGATTCCGTGGGACTCCCAAGTGGACGGCATGAATTGCGCGATGCCCTGGGCGCCGACCGGGCTTTGCGCCTTCGGGTTGAAATTGGATTCCGTCGAGAGCAGCGCGGCCAGCAGATTGGGGCTGACCTCGGGGCACGTGCCCCCCGCCCTCTGGATCAGCTGGCTGTACTCGCTGGGTACCGCGAGGCTGAGTGCTGTTCCGATCGGGCTCTCTCCCGCGGCCTGGACCAGCGCGGCCACGACCACTGCTGCGGTCGCTCCCACGCCGAG
This sequence comes from Streptomyces antimicrobicus, assembly GCF_020532625.1. Lineage (GTDB taxonomy): Bacteria > Actinomycetota > Actinomycetes > Streptomycetales > Streptomycetaceae > Streptomyces > Streptomyces antimicrobicus. The sequence goes on from NZ_JAJAUY010000094.1 coordinate 12,684, forward strand.
AGTTAACGCTCCTGAGGCGCGCACGGCCTCTACTCACCCCTTCCTGAGTCGTCGAGTGTTTTCGCAGGTCAGCAGCTCGATGGCATCCGCTGGCGATTCGCTGGGCATCCGCTGGCCATCCGCTGGGCATTCGCTGGCCAGCGGATGGCAGTGCTGTTCCAGCGGATCACCAGCGGTTCGCCAGCGGGTGCGCCGGCGTCAGCGTGTGGCGTTGGCTGCTGCCATGAGGTCGGCCAGCCTGTAGCCCCGTACGACTCCCCCGTCGTCCTTGCCCGGGGCAACGCCTAGCAGGGCCGAGAGCGCCTTACCACGGGCGACCGGCCGGGTTTCGGTGATGCCGAGAGCCAGCGCCAAATCAGCCGAGGGCATGAACTCCACCCCCTTGCTGCGCATCAGGACGATTGCCTGCTTGACGGGAGAGTCCGGGATCTCCTTTTCGAGCACGCTCTGCCGCCGGGCGTGAACCTCGTCCACCACACCCCAGATGAATTCGTCCGAGAAATTGAATCCTCGAATCAACCTGGAGCGCCCGGTGGCGAACAGAACACCCTGCCCCTTGATTTCCGGGTTGAGGAGTGCCGGGTTGATCGGCGCGACAGTTTCGAAGTAGGTGTCACCGAGGACGACCTTTGCGGTGCCGGAGGACGCCACGTAGAGGCACAGGCGGTACATGAATTGGTCCCGGACCATCACCGGAATCGCATTGTGCGCCGGACGCTGGCTCATCAGGACCGTATTAATTTGCGACTCCAAGGATTTGGACACCAGCGACCGCGCCTTTGCGGCGATCCGCCGTGCCTGCTCCTTCCCCTCCCTCGATTCGTCATGGGCGAAGAAATCAGCAGCCTCGTCCACAATGAGGAAGACGGGCTTGAACTTCGGCGGCGCCTTCCTTTCACGAATGGCGTTCTTGATCTGCCCGTACCGACTGTCCGACCGACCGTTCAGCTCATCCAACATGGATTCGAAAACGGCTGGGTCGTCGGAGGATTCGTAGCGGGTAGCGATTTTCTCGAATTTGGTCAGCCCGCAGAACTTGCCGTCGAGCAGGTACAGCTCGAATTCTCCGTACGCGATCAACAGGCAGGTAATGAGGGCGTTGACGAACGTGGTTTTCCCCACCTGCGTCATACCGCCGACCAGCAGGGACGCCTTTTCGAACGTGGGCACCCCTGCAAGTTCGCCGGTGACCTCGTGACCGAGCGGAACGCCAGGGAACGCTTGGATTTCCTGGCGAGTCGGGGCCGGAAACTCGTGAGTGAATGGAGGCTCACGCAGCAGCAGCAACTTCACGCGCCGCTCGTTGTCGCGGCTGGGCTCCAGCTTCGCGTGCATCCGGGAGAGGTGGAATGCCCCGGCGACGGCGCTGAGCCGCTTCTCCACGTCTTCGTAGGTGCGCCCCTTGGGCACCAGGAAGTCGTGGCTCACGCCCACGCCGGTCTTGATTTCGGTGACCGTCGCTTCATCGGCTCGGATGATCTGGTCCTTGCCGATCGCGCCGGCCGCGGCCAGCGCTGCGGTCAGCTCCCACTCAACCGGAACGTGCTCGACGTCCTCGTCCTCTTCCGGCGCGTCCGGCTCCTGCACGGGTGTCTGGGGAGCTGCCACCGCCGCAGGCTGGCCGCCACGCGCCCGCAGGCGTTCCACGGCCACGCGGATCCGCCAGGCGAGGTACCCGAGGCCGACCAGCACACCCACCGTGAGCAGCACCGTGGCGGCCCAAGACAGGCCTAACGCGTCCTTGAGCGCGGCAAGGCCCCCGAAGACGATGGCGAGAGTGCCGATGACGCCCGCCGACTGCCCGTAGATGTCGTCCTGAGTGGCGCTCTTCTTTCCTGCCACACCTCCCCCTTCAATACTGAGCGGGCGAGCATATCCGCACGCACATTTGGAGTTCGGAATTTTTCACCGTACCGATCACCACTGACAGGTGGTTCTCGGCGTCGTACTCGCGCGGTGCTCGCCGGGTCTGCTCACCGGGTCTGCGGACTGCCGCCCGCTCGCCGGGTCACTCACCGGGTCTGCACCGCTCCCCGACTGCTGCGGTCGTCCGGCAGTCGCGACACGGCCCAGCCAGATCGGCTGGGCCGCATCGGTGGTGCCGGCCACCGATGTTCTACACCGCCGCGTCGTCGCGATCGTCCTCGTCCTCTTCGTCGAGCTGGTCCTCGTTGGCCATGAGGTCCGCCCATGCCAGACGCACGCGCTCCCCCGAGGCCCTGTAGCCAGCGCGCCGGAAGGCCTGCTGTGCCTGGCGGTAGGACAGCGGGGGGTCATCGCTGTAGCGCAGGTGCCGTAGAACAACGTCGATCTGCTCGTTGGACATCGTGACGCCGCGCATCGGGACGGGGACGCCGGCCACGGCCGAGAGATCCGCGAGCGTGACGGTCCGGTCCGCGGGGTGTGCCGCCGTGCTGGACGGCGTCTCGCCGGGTGTATCGATTGTCGTGCTGACCTGCGTGCCGATACCGATACGGCCGTCCCGCTGCACCGTGCCGGGCAGTGCCGGCGCGGCGGGGGTCCACTGCCCGAGCTCGGGTAGACGGATCGACGCCACCGAGGCAGGAAGCGTCATGGCCGCGACCGTCTGGGCGGTGACCTCAGCCTGCCGGTGCAGTTCCTCGGTCATCCGCTGCTGCACCGCGAGCACCGAAACGCGATACTCGGTCTCCGCCTCGGCCACCTGCTGTTCCAGTTCGGTGGCCAGCCGGAGCAACTCGATCCGGTGCGCGGCCTCGGCCTCCATTTCCTCCAGGCGGTCGGCCACCTCCCGCCGCTTGTCGTCCAGCCGCGTGCGGGTGCTAGCGGACGTCCTGCGTCCCAGCGCCAGCAGCGTGATCCACCACGCCAGCTTGGTGGCCGCGATCGCGATGGGGGTCAGGACGACGGACAGTTCGAATCCATCGGCGCGGTTCATGATCAGGTCTGCGGTCGGAATCGCCGCATTCAAAATCGTCAGGACCAGGCCGGCGTACTGCGCGCGCCGGGCCCGAGCCCTGTGGTTGCCGGCGAGGATCTCCGTCGCCAGGAACACGCACCACAGGGCATCCAGGGCACCAACGGTGGGCACGGCCCACACCCCGAAGCGGGGCTCGAGGATCTGGTAGGTCACGGCCACGGACAGGACCGCCACGCCCAGCGTGACGGCCCCCAGGATGGCGAGTACCCACTCGCGCGGCGCCGGGGTCTTCTGCTGCTTGAACATCGCTGCTCCCTTGCTGCTGTTCGGTTCTCCGGTGGTGGTCGTCACTGACCGGCGAGCCGGCGCCGGATGTAGGCGGCCCCCGCCCAGTCGATGCGGAGCGAGGACCGGGTGACCGACCCGGTCTCGGGGTCCCTGGTGTACGCCACCAGGACGGCGCCGCGGGCGTCGGTCTGCACGCTCATCCGGTAGACGGCGCCGAACGTCTGGACGTCGGGCACGTCGAACGGGCGCCCTTCCTCCGTCTCGTCCGGCGCCATCACGTGGCACCGCCGAGCCGGAGCGGCTGCACCCGCCAGACGATGTCGGCGGCCGGAGAGAGGGCGGCGCCGGGGGCGTAGGTCGGAACACCCGTCCCGCGGCGCGCCCTCGGCCTCCGCGGCAGCCTCAGCTGACGCCGCCGTGGCGTGGATGGGTGGCCGGCTACGGCCCGATCGTGCATCACTTCCGCTGACCGCGTAGCAAGAGGGCGTAGACCCGGTCCAGGACGGCGGTCTGCCGGCGGGTGAGGCGGAGCAGCATCCGCAGGGCAGCCCGGTCCTCGGTGTCGAGGAGCACCTCAGGACGCAGGGCGGCGAGTGCGCCCTCGGCGCGGGCGGTGTCGGCGGTGGCCCGTCCGAGGGCCGCGCGGAGCGTCTCGGCGGTGTCCTCGGCGCGGATCGCAGAAGCGGTGGCGGTCGCGGCCTCAGCGCGGGCGCGGACCAGGTCCGTTCGGGCCTGGTCTCGCTCGGCGTGGGCCTGGTCCAGCTCGGCGTGGAGAGCACGCACGGTGGCGGTACGGAGTAAGCGGGGCACGATGCCTCCAGTTCGTAGGGCGGGGGCCGGCCCGGCACCGGAACGGGCGGGGCCGGCCCCGGTCAGCGGGCGTGCCGGTCGTGGCCGGCCGTCGGGGGATGAGCGAGGACGGCCTCGCCGGGTATAGGCGTCGGTAGCGCCCCCGGTGGGGTCGTCCGGGTGGCCGAGTGGCCACCGCCCAGCACCACCGCCGACGGGCGGGGTGCTGGACGGCGACGGCTCGGAAACCGTCGAAGCGATCTTTGCCCTTGTCTCACCTGTGCGTTCGGGGCCGTGCTCGCCCGTCGGGGCGGCAGGGCGGAAGGTGCGTGCTATCGCACAGGCAGGGCTCACGGCTTGTCGCAGTTGCCTGGAAATGCACTGTTGAGTTGAGAAGGATCGATTGCTGCCATTCAGGCGGTTTCACGCGCGCTGTCCGGGCGGGGTGGTGCTGTCGGGGGCCGTGTGCGGCTCCCTCAGCTGGCACCGCCCCGCGCGGGGCGGTGCCAGCTGAGGGAGCCGGGTCCGCGAGGACCCGGCAAGGTTGGTGGGGTGGGAGGGCGACGCCGCAGTGGCCTGCCCCGGGTGGGGTGCGCTTCTACGGCGAGGCCTCGGAGCGGGGTAGTACCGGGGTCACCGGCCGGACGACACCGCGCGTGCGACGATGCGGATCTGCGGCGTGCGGCCGTCGAGTTCCGGCCCGGCCAGGGACGCCACCAGCTCGGCGCCGAGCTGGTCCGTGCTCACCGGCCGGGCGACGTCCGTGTGCCCGTGGGCGCTGAGGTGCACAACGGGCCGGCCGTCCGGTGTGGCCGGGTAGTCCGCCCACACCTGCCACAACACCCGCCCCGGGCCCACCACCGAGTTCATCGGGAACCCCCGGCTTGCTGCTGTGTGATCTGCTCACGCAACCGCTCGGCCGCAGCAGCGGCGGCTTCTGATGCCGTCGCCGCCACGAGCGACGCTGCAATCGACGCTGCCGTGGCCGGCTCGTTGCTCGGGTCGTACGCCCCGGTCGGCTGGCTCATCGCGCACCGCCCAGGAACAGACGGTCCAGCACGAACATCTGGACCGCGAGCGACTCGGCACCGGTCTGCCGGCGTACCTCCTCGGCGCAGGCCTCGAACACGGTGCTGCGCGTTGCCGACTCCCCCACCGCGATCACGCCGTGGAAGGTGCCCACCGTCGCTCCATCAGCGCCCGTGTAGTGCACGGTCATCAGCCAGGCCCACTCAGCGACCGGGCCGCCCATCAGCCACTGGCAACCCACCGCGATACGCGGCGCCCTGATCGGGGACTGTTCCAGTACCTCGATACGATCCATCACAGGACCGCCCCTTCCTGGTCTCATCAGGTGGTGTCGTCTCAGGCCCTCGGCTCGGTGTTCCAGCACCGGCCGGGGGCCGCACTTCGCTCGCGAGACGGGAGCTGAACCACTCCCCGCCGTCGCCCGACCCACGCCGGGCGACGACAGGCAACGATCAGTCGCGCCGTACGGGCCGGTCCACGTGAAGGTGTTCCACCTCTACGCGGATGCCCCTCCCCGCGAGTGCCTGGCACACCGAAGACGCGACCACCACCGACCGGTGGCGACCGCCCTGGCACCCGATCAACACCCGGGCGATCCTGTTCCGAGGGCCGTTGACTTCCAGTAACCCGATCGCCTGGTCCACGGTCCGGACGATCACCTCGAACGCCCCCGACGTCTCCAGTACGTGCGAGATCACCGCGTCATCCAGCCCCGTCATCTCGATCAGCGCCGGATCGTCCGCCGGGTTCCTCAGCGACTGCCGCAGGTCCACCAACAGCGCCCCACCGGACGCGTCGGGCACCTCGTGCAGGTACCCGAACGACTGAATGACCACCTCAGGACCGGAGGGACTAGGCATGCGGGTCATCGCGCGCCCCCCTGTTCGTACATCGCCTGCCAGCGATCCGCGAATGTCTGCTCGCCCATCGGTTCTCCTCATCGATCAGTCGGTCTTCGACATCGGCAGCACAAGATGCCCGAGCACCAACCGAACAGGGACGGTTACCCGTCGTATCGGCTAGCCCTATTGAAGGATGGGGGGTCCGCGCCCTATTGTCAACAGGGCTAGCCTTAAGCTGTTGAGCAAGAGGATCGGAAGGAGCGGACATGGCCGGGCTTGGATACCGCGAGCTGGCGGAGGAACTGCGCCGCCGGATCGACGCGGGCGAGTTCGCGAGCTCGGGCAAGCTGCCGCCCATTGATGAGCTGATGGAGCAGTACAGCAGCGCCCGGCAGACGGTCAGGAGTGCGGTCGCCGTCCTCTCGGACGAGGGCATCGTCGTCCCCGTCCGAAAGGCGGGGACGCTCATTCGTAACCGGAGCAAGATCAAGATCCCGCTGAGCCGCTACGGCCAGGTACTCACCCCCGGCGGCGCTCGTGGACCGTGGGAGGCGGCCACGGCGACACAGGGCCTGGACGGCGACATGAGGCTCGTCGCGGTCGAACGAGTCGAAGCGCCGGCTGACCTAGCCACGCTGCTCCGCCTACGCGAGGGCGAGTCTCTGGTGTACCGCCTACGCCACGCGCTCATCCGCCCGGACGACGTCGTACAGCTCCAGCACGCCTGGTATCCGGCTGCTGTCGCAGAAGCGGCAGGACTGGACAGCGACGGCAAGATCACTGGCGGGGTCTACGGAGCACTGGTGGCTGCTGGCCACCAACCCACGGTCGCCGACGAGACCGTCACCGCCCGGATGCCCACCGACAAGGAAGCAGCAGATCTCCGGATCGGCGGCAAAGTGTGGGTTCTAGCCCTCCAGCGGCTCACCCTCGACGCCTCAGGGCGCCCCCTCGAAGTCCTGCGCGCGGTGGCGCCGGCCGATCGCCTGTCGCTCGTGTACGACGGTCTGCCCATCCGGGAGACCTCATGACCGAGACCCGGGTACCACGTGGGATCACCAGCAGGACCCGAGCGCTCGCTCTCCGCCAACGCGTCCCGCTGATGAGCGCTCAGGGGCCGGGCAGGCGGGCCACCCCCGGCCCGCTGCCCGGCCTAGCTACTCCTGAGTGGTCGTGGCCAGGGCCGCTGCCGCGTTCTCCACTCGGGCTCGCAGCCAGTCACCCAGGGGGCCATTGCTGACCGCGTTCACGAGCAGGTCCGCGGCGAGATCCGGGCTCGTCCCGGTCCTGCGCGCCTCGGCTACGAGCCACGTACTCAACTGCGCGACGTGTTCAGCGCCTAGGGTCCACTCCTGCTCGGGCTCGGTGCTTCCGCCACGGCTCATTCCAAAATTTTGGAATGAGCCGGAGCTGACGACCCTGCCCGTCACCGGTTCTCCCGCAATACGCCCGGCGCGCCTGGCCGGGCTTGAGGGTGTGCGGCCCTGAGCCGGCGGTAGCTGCCGTGGCACGAAGAGGGAGTCCAGCTCCGGCTGCCTGCCGGAAGAGAGGTACTCGGCCAGGTTGGACACCACCTCTGCCGTGACCCGACGCCCCGTTTCCGCGCCACAACGGCGCAGTTCGCCGTACCAGCGGGCGACGGCCTCGTGGCCATGGGCGGCGGCAACGTCGACCAGGGCGCGTACGTGGGAGTCAGGAGCGGGCCGTTGGCAGGTGTCGGCGATCTTCTCGGCGAGCCGCCACTCCTTGATCTCCAGGTAGGCGGCGGACTCACTGATGCCGTCCCACTCGTCGTCCAAATACTGCTGGCGAGTCCGCTGTCCGTCCTCGCCTCGGTACAGCTGGCGCCGGAACGCGGCCTCCAGCGCCTTGCCGCGCATCCATCGGGCGTTCTGATGGTTGTCCCGGGCGGCGTGGATCCTTTCCAGGTCTCGCTGCTCCCGTACGTCGAGCGGGCCGCTGCGCACCAGGTCCACCGGATCAGGGATCAGCTCCGGGACGAAGGCGCGGGCCCGGTCCCGCCGGCTAACGGAGGTGTTCGTACTCATGCGCTCCGCCTGATCTCCGGCAGGTGGCCCAGCCGGGTCAACTCGGTTACCAGGGCGTCGTACGGCGCGCGCCGCTCCCGCTTGTCGCAGGGATGGCCGACCGCCGAGGCGATACCCTCGCGACGCGGAATCCTGGTGGTCAGGACGTCCCAGCGTGGCTCATTACCCTTCTCGCCACCGTTCGTCAGCAGCTCGGCGTACCGCTTAGGGTTGGACGAGCTGGCCTGGCAGCGGTTCAACAAGACCACGGTGGTCGGCGGCAGGCCGCCTGGCCGCAGAGCTGCGGACCGGCGGATCACCTTGGCCAGCGGTGTCCCTCGCTCCGGGCTGGTCAGGCGAGCGTAGTCGGGGGGCGTGGGCGAGACCGTGACGATGACGAGGTCCGCCACCTCCAGCACGCTGTCCACGATGTCCGGGTGGTTCTCTGCGTGGCCAGCGTCCACGATGTTGATCCTGCTGTGATCCATGCTCGGATAGATCGTCTCTGCGAACGCTGGTGTGTCCGCCTCGTGGACCCGGCAAGGGAAGTCGTCCGCATCCCGCCCCCACGCCACAAGTTGCAAGGACTCGTCCGCGTCATAGCAGGTGACAGGGTGGCCGGCCCGTGCCAGGGCATAGGTCAGGAGACCCGTGTTCGTCGTGCCGCCCATGGTGCGGGGCTTCAGGCTGGCAATCAGCATGCGCCCACCCTAAGCGGAAGCCGGCGGAGAGCACGCTACGGGCTGCTGGAACGACGAGCTCGGCGGGACGGACGCCGGACCACAGGCTCTCTCCGAGGGGCACTGAGGGACTGTCACGGGCCCGTAGGCACGAGAAGGCCCGTGTGGCAGTAGAGAGGCCCTGGTGGGCCGTCAGGGCCTCTCTACCCACACGGGCCGCCCAGGAAGGGGCTACGGGGTTCAGCCGGCTAGCCGAAGGGTGGGCCGGGTTTCAGGAACGGGCCCGTCCTCGCCGCCGTCCGGGTCGGGGTCAAAGTCCGTGCCGGTGCGAGCATCTCGGGCCCTGGGAGGCCGGATGTCTCCGGTCGGGAAATTCAGCGGCCATACGAACGTGTCGGGGTCCTTGAGATGGTTGATCATGTGCGCCAACGACTCGTAGCCTGCGAGTAGCGGGTGGATGAGCACGGTCCCCTTACGCTGCCGTTCACTCAGGATCCCCTTGTCCCGCAGTTGGCCGATCGCACGGGAGACGACTGACTGAGTCAGGCCCAGACGTTCGGCAATGTCCTGCTGCCGGATGCGGACCAAGCCACCTGGTTCCTGACGCGCGGTGAGGATGTCGAGTACGTCCCGGGCTGTTGGCGACAGGCAGGCGTTCGGCAGGACCTCGAAGATCTCCGGGTTGTGGAACCCAGGGACAGGAGCGGTGCTCATCGCGTGGCCTCGTTCCTCACGGTCGGAATGACGATCTCGTGTTCCAGCAACACCGTCTCCAGCGCCTTGACTAGTCTGCGCTGCTTGACGCTGCCCCAGCGATAAGCGTAGAGCGGGTTGAGCCTGTACACCCCACGCTGTTCCTTCCACGTGAAGTTGTGCCTGCTCAGCTCCCCAATCCCTCGGGAGACCTTCGACTGTGAGACGCCGTACTTCACTGCTAGCTCGCACTGGGTCACTTCCACGAGGCCCTGGTCGTCGTGGACCGCCTTCATGTGGTCCAGGATGTTGCGGGCCATCGAGTTGAACTCGAACTTCCACAGGTTGTCCTCGATCACCTGCGACACACTCAGGTGCTGCCCCCCGTAGAAGACATACGGCCGCTTCTCCGGATCCTGGGTGAAGGTGCCACCCTTCTTGGCGAGCCTCTCAAGCCTCGTCAGCAGATCCCGCGCGGACTCCATCCCGTTGACGGCATCCATCGGCGGGGGCACAGGAGCCAGCCGAGACGCTTTCACCGGCGCCTCCGCTCTGCGCCGCAAGGGCTGGGCCACGGAACCCTCCTCCATGATCGTTGATGCTGCATAACATAGCAGATCTGCGATGTTATGCAGGGGATCCATTCAAGTTGCAGGCGTGTCTCTGGACAGGAGTGGTCTATTCACCTACGTGCATGGATCTCGCCCCTCTCGATCGCGATCTATGCACCCAAGGTGAATGCATCTTCCACGTTTCCGCAGGTCAGAGAGCTGCTGCTATCTGATCTTTAGAGGCACGCCCCCTTGTTCCTCCACCTGAGCCCAGGCGGGGGAGCGGAGCGGACCCGCCCGACCCTGCGGAAGCTCTCCCCTCGTGGAACGGGGGGAGAGCCCTTTCAACCCACCCGGGCCTCCTTGCGTTCTGATCGCCCTACACAGCTCATCGTTTTGATGCACTCAAGTGGCACGATAGTCGTCCCTCGGACGGTAGCAGGCTTACAAGTGGCGTATGAGGGTTCCGGTATCAGCTCATCAGTTCGCCCAGTGACTCGGAAAGTTGATACGACCGCGATTTTCGTTCGGCGGGTTGTGAAGGTAATCGGTTGGGGTATGCTGCTGGTGTTGGGTAACGGTCCTCCCTTCGGGATCCTTCCTCACAATGTGCCGTCGAGGCGGTCTACCATACGCCGTCAACGGTCCATCTACCTCAGGGTTATGGCCTTCCGTCACCACTACACAGTCCGTCGAAGTGATACGCGAGCCACCCTCTGCCATGGCTGGCCTCCGCGCGGAGTACGGTTGGGGATTGGAGCGGAACGGAAATCCCCTTCCCTTTCCGGAGCGCAGCGGAGGGAAGGGAAGAATTGCGCTTCGCGCAATTCTCAAATTCCCGCGCGGAGCGCGAGAATTTGTTTACAGGCGCGGAGCGCCTGTTTA
>NZ_JAJAUY010000095.1 GCF_020532625.1 Streptomyces antimicrobicus
GCCCGGCCGCCCGGCGGTCCCGGCGGCCGTCCCCCTGACGGGCCTGCCGCGCCGGCGGCCATCAGGAGCCGCCTGCCGTTCCGGCGCCCCCCAGGGCGGCGGTGCGCGCGCCGGCCAGGGGGACGGGCCGCGGCTCGCCGTGGACGTAGCGCCCGAGTGCCGTGAGCGGGAACACCAGGCGGTACAGGTGGTAGTTGATGGAGAAGTCCCAGGGGAAGCCGGTGCCGGTGAAGTACGGCTCGTCCCAGGTGCCGTCGGGCCGCTGGGTGCCCACGAGGTAGCCGATGCCCCGCTCGACCGCCGCGCCGTCCCGCTCCCCCGCCGCCAGCAGGGCCAGCAGCGCCCAGGCGGTCTGGGAGGCGGTGGAGGCGCCCTTGCCGGCCCACGAGCGGTCCTGGTAGGAGCGCTGGTCCTCGCCCCAGCCGCCGTCGGGGTTCTGTACGGACTCCAGCCAGGCCACGGCGCGCCGGATCGCCGGGTGGGAGCCGGGCAGCCCGGCCGCGGTGAGCGCGGGGACCACCGAGCCGGTCCCGTAGACGTAGTTGGTGCCCCAGCGGCCGAACCAGGGGCCGTCCGGCTCCTGTTCGGACAGCAGCCAGGCGATGCCCCGGCGGGTCCGGGGGTCGCCGGCCCGGCCCTCGCCGGCGAGCATCTCCACCACGTGCGCCGTGACGTCGGCCGACGGCGGGTCGACGACCTCGCCGAAGTCGCAGAAGGGCAGCAGGTTGGGGAAGGGGCTGGTGTTGTCGGCGTCGAAGGCGGCCCACGCCCCGTTGCGGGACTGCATGCCCATGCTCCAGGACACCCCGCGGGCCACGGCCCCCTCCAGCCGTGCCGGGTCGGGGTGGCGGACCCGGCGCAGGGCGAGCACGACCTCGGCGGTGTCGTCGATGTCGGGGTAGTTGTCGTTGTGGAACTCGAACGCCCAGCCTCCGGGGGCGAGTTGCGGGCGGCGCACCGCCCAGTCCCCGCGCCGGACGACCTCCTCGCCGAGCATCCAGTCGGCGGCCCGCACCAGCGCGGGGTGGTCGGCGGACAGACCGGCGTCGGCGAGGGCGATCACGGCCAGGCAGGTGTCCCACACCGGGGACTGGCAGGCCTCGACCATCCGGGCGCCGTCCGCGCGCCACACCGTGAACCGGTCCAGCGACTCCAACCCGGCGCGCATCACGGGATGTTCGAGGTCGTAGCCGAGCAGGTGCAGGGCGATGACCGAGTACACGGCGGGCGGCTGGATGCCGCCCCAGCAGCCGTCGTTCTCCTGGCGCTCGACGATCCAGCGGGCGGCGGTGTTCATGGCGGCCTTGCGCAGCCGGCGCGGTGCCACCTTGCGGTAGAGGTGCAGCCCCTTGTCCATCCGCTGGAAGGCCCCCTGCCAACTGAGCGCCGGTGCCAGGGGTTTGGTGCGGTAGGGGTTGCGGGCGTCGGTGTGCAGCTCGTCCAGGGCGAAGGGACCGGGCCGCACCGGGCGGTGGGCGGAGACCACGGTCAGCGGCACGATGGTCTGGCGGGCCCAGCAGCCGAAGTCGTAGATGTTCAGCGGCACCCAGGACGGCAGGAAGACCAGCTCCGGCGGCAGTTCGGGCAGGTGGTCCCAGCTCCACCAGCCGAACAGGGCCAGCCAGATCCGGGTGAAGACCCGGGCGGCGGCGATCCCGCCGTGGGCCCGGATCCAGGCGGAGGCGCGGGCCATGTGCGGGGCGTCGGGGGCGTCCCCGGCCAACCGCAGGGCGACGTACGCCTCGACGGTGGCGGAAAGGTCGGGCGGTCCGCCGTGGAAGGTGGCCCAGGTGCCGTCCTCGCGCTGCTCGCCGCGGATGAACAGCGCGGCGGCGTACGTGGTGGCCTCGTCGCGGATGCCGAGGAACTGGCGCAGCAGGAGGTCCTCGGCGTCCATGGTGACGTTGGTCTCCAGGTCGCCCTTCCACCAGCCCTCGGCGTCCTGGAGGGCCAGCAGGTGCTCCCGCGCCCGCGCGGCGGCCTCCTCGGCGGCCGCCGCCACCGGGCCGCGCTCGCCGCCGCTCGCGTTTCCCACGCCGGGGCCGCAGGCCTCGCCGCCGTCGGTCGTCGCTGTCATGGCTTCCCCTTCGTGCAGTCGATACCTCATACCTCTGCTGTGCTGGGGTCTGCCGTCGGCCGGGCCGCCGCTCGCGTCAGCGTGCGGCGGCCCGGGCCGGCGACTCGCGCGTCATATCCACCGGCGCGTGCGGGCGGCGGCGGTCACTTCTTGCGGACGACGACGAAGTCGGCGAGGGCGACCAGCGCCTCGCGCACCCGCTGGGGCATCTCCACCTCGTCGAGCGCCTTCACGGCGACGGCGTGCTGGCGGCGGGCCTCGTCGGCGGTCCACCGGCGGCCGCCGGCCTCCTCGATGAGGGCGGCGCGGTGGGCGAACTCGGCCTCCGAGAAGTTCTCGAAGTCGCTGCTCTTGGCGTCCTCGGCGAGCAGCTTCGCGAGCTCCTCGGAGGCGGGGCCGCCGGCGGCGAGGGCGGCGACCACCGGCAGGGACTTCTTGCGCTGGCGCAGGTCGCTCCAGGTCTGCTTGCCGGTGGACTCCGGGTCGCCCCAGATGCCGAGCAGGTCGTCGACGGCCTGGAAGGCGAGGCCCAGGTGGTAGCCGTACTCCTCCAGCTTGTCGGCGGTGCGGTCGTCGGCGCCGCCGAGGACGGCGCCGATGGAGACGGCGCAGGCCAGCAGCGCGCCGGTCTTGTTGCCCTCCATCTCCAGGCACTCCTCGACGCTGACGCGCTCGCGGTGCTCGTAGGAGATGTCCTGGGCCTGGCCGTCGATGAGCTTGCGGGTGGCGGTCGTCAGGCGGCGCGTGGCGCGGCCGGCCTCGACGGTGCCGAGCTCCAGCAGGATCTCGTTGGCCAGCGCGAACAGCGCGTCGCCGACGAGGATGGCCTGGGCCGGGCCGTGCACCTTCCACACGGTGTCCCGGTGCCGGCGCTGTTCGTCGCCGTCCATCAGGTCGTCGTGCAGCAGCGAGAAGTTGTGCACGAGCTCCACCGCGACCGCGCCGGGGATGCCGACCTCGGCGGGGACGCCGGCCGCCTCGGCGGAGAGCAGGGCCAGCGCGGGACGGACGGCCTTGCCGCCGTCACCGTCGGCGGGGTGGCCCTGGGCGTCGATCCAGCCGAAGTGGTAGGCGGCGACGGTGTCCATGGGCGGTGCGAGCCGGTCGACGGCGGCGCGGAGCACGGGGGTCGAGAGCGTACGGCCGCGTTCCAGGAGCGCGAGCGTGTCCGCCACCTCGGCACCTCCCTTGCGCGCCGCGTCCTCGGCAGCCGGATTCCCCGGGTTCACTGGCTCTCCTCTGGTTCCTGTGCGTGCTGTGGTGGTGCTGGTGATGGTCATGCCGCCTCCTGAAGCGGGTTCTCGCGGTGGCGGCCGAGCGCGGCGAGGGCGGCGTGTGCCGCGCCGACGCCGCTGCGGACGGCGCTCTCCATGGTCGCGGGCCAGCCGGTGGCGGTCCACGCACCGGCCAGGTAGAGCCCGGGCGCATCGGTACGGGGCCCCGGGCGGAGCCGGCCGACGCCGGGGGTGGGGGCGAACGTGGCGGTCCGCTCCCGGGTGACGAAGAAGTCGCGGACCTTGGCCCCGCGCGCGGCGGGCAGCAGCCGCTCCAGCTCGGGCAGGTACTTGGCGCGCAGTACGGGGACCGGCTCGTCGATGTCGTCCTGCGCGGCGGACTGGGACAGCGCCAGGTACTGGCCGCCGTCGGTGAGCCCGGAGGCGTCGGTGCGGTCGAACACCCACTGCACGGGGGTGCCGAGCGCGGCGAAGAAGGGCCGGCGGAGCACCTTGCGGTCGTAGACGACGTGGACGTTGAGGATGGGCGCGGTGCCGATGTCGAGGAGCTTGTCGGGGTCGGCGAGGGCGCCGTGCGGCAGGAGCCCGTGGGCCTCGCGCTGCGGTACGGCGAGGACCACGGTGCCGGCGGTGAGCCGGTCGTCCTCGGTGTCGACGCGCCAGCCGGTCCCGGTGCCGCGGGAGAGGGCGGTGACCCGGCTGCGCAGCCGTACGTCCACCCCCGCGGCGTCGAGTGCCTTGCGGGCGAGGGTGTGGTGGAGGTCGCCGAGCGGGACCTTGGCCCAGCCGATGTCGGCGGCGCCGGGCTCGGAGAGCAGTCCGGTCTTGAAGACCATGGCGGCCAGGCCCAAGGAGGACTGGTCGGCGGTGGCGTTGAGGGTGGCGATGCCGACGAGGTCCCACAGGGCCTCGACGGTGCGGTCGGACTGGCCGTAGCGGGCCAGCCAGGTCGCGAAGTCCAGCCCGTCGAGCGCCGGGTCGGCCGGGTCGAGCTTGCGCAGCGCGAGCGCGGCGCGCCCGACGCAGGCGCGTTCGGCCGGCGACAGGTGCGGGTAGCGGGCCAGGGAGCCCACCAGGTGCAGCGGTACCGGCAGGGCGGTGCGGCGCAGCCGGCCCAGGCGCGGTCCGGCGGGGTGGGCGACGTCCAGGACGGGTACGTCGAGCCGGTCCTGGAGCGGGGCGAGGGCCGCGCCGTCGATCCGGTCGAGGAACCACCGGTAGGCGGTGCAGCAGCGCAGGTAGACGTGCTGTCCGTTGTCGACGGTCAGGTCGCCGCGCTTGAAGGAGAACGCCAACCCGCCCAGCCGCGGGCGGCCTTCGAGCAGGGTGACCTTCAGGCCGGCGTCGGCGAGTTCGAGGGCGCTGGTGACGCCGGCGAGTCCGCCACCGACGACGACGGCACGGGTGGGTGTGCTCACAGGCTCCGCCTCCTCGTGCTCTGGCGTGAGATGGTGCGCGCGTCCAGTCCGGACAGGCCGCGCACGGCGACGTAGGCCTTCTCGCGGACCGGCAGGGACACGCGGCCGCGCAGGACGGCCTCGGGCTCGCGCTCGATGCGGTCCAGCAGCCGCCGGTAGATGCCCGCCATGGCGGCGACGCAGGCGCCGCTGCGCCGGTCGAGCATGGGCAGCAGCCGGTAGCCCTCGACGAACAGGGCGCGGGCGCGCCGGACTTCGTGGTGGACGAGCCCGGCGAAGTCGGCCCCGGGCGGGACCCGGTCGCCGTGGAAGCCTTCGCCGCAGCCGAACTTGGCGAGGTCCTCGGCCGGCAGGTAGGTGCGGCCGTTGGCGGCGTCCTCGCGTACGTCGCGCAGGATGTTGGTCAGTTGCAGGGCGAGGCCGAGCGTGTCGGCGTACTCGGGGGCGCGTTCGGCGTCGCGCGCCGACAGGCCCGCGGTCCGCACGGTGCCGAACACGCCGAGGGAGAGCCGGCCGATGGCGCCGGCGACGCACCGGCAGTAGACCTTCAGGTCGTCCCAGGTCTCGTAGGTGGCGCCGCGGACGTCCATGAGGACCCCGTCGATCAGCTCGTCGAGCCCTTCGAGGGGGATCGGGAAGCGCCGCGCGGCGTGGGTGAGGGCGACGGCGACGGGGTCGGTGTCGTCCTCCTCGATCTCGCCGGCCCGGATCCGGCCGAGCAGGGCGCGGGTCTCCTCCAGCCGGGCGAGCTTGGCCGCGGGGGCGAGCGTGCCGTCGCCGATGTCGTCGACGCGCCGGGAGAAGGCGTACAGCGCGGACATGGCCTGGCGCTTGTCGGTGGGCAGCAGCCGGATGCCGTAGGCGAAGTTGCGCGCCTGGGCACCGGTGACGGCCTCGCAGTAGCTGTAGGCGGCGAGTACCGGTGCGGACGCGGACGCGTGGTGAAGGCCCTCCACGGTCGGGCTCACCCCTTTCTCGGCGTTGGGCGCAGAACGGCGGCCACCTCGCGGAGCAGGCCGGTCCTGGTGGGCTTGGGCGGTCCGGGGGCGACGTCGAACCCGGCGGCCGTGATCGCTCTCAGGGCGGCGTGCCCTCCTCCCACGAATCCCGCGAGGAGCAGTCGGAGCCTGCCGTGGACGCTGGCCACGAGCGGGGTGCCCGCCTCCAGCAGCGCGCGGGCGCGGTCGGCCTCGAAGGCGACCAGCGCGCGCACCGACGCACCGGCGCTCGGGGCTTCGAGGTCGGCCTCGGTGACGTGGAAACGGCGCATGTCCTCGGCCGGGAGGTAGATCCGGTCGCGGCCGAGGTCCTCGGTGACGTCCTGGAGGTGTTCGACGATCTGCAGGGCGGTGCAGATCATGTCGGAGCGGCGGATCCGCTCGGGGGTGCTGGTGCCGGTGATCGACAGCACGAGCCGGCCGACCGGGTTGGCGGACAGCTCGCAGTAGGCGAGCAGGTCCTCGTACGTCGCGTAGCGGGAGACGTGCTGGTCCTGCCGGTTGGCCGCGATCAGGTCGAGGAACGGCTCGGGGGTCAGCGCGTGCCGGTGGACGACGGGCCGCAGGGCGCGCAGCAGGGGGTGGCGGGGGCTGCCGTCGAAGACGCGCCGCAGGTCGGCCTCGAACGCGTCGAGCAGCGCGAGGCGGTCGCCGGCCCGCTCCGGCGGCACGCCGAGGTGGGCGGCGTCGTGGCCGCCGGGGGCGAGGTCGCCGTCGCCGATGTCGTCGACCAGGCGGGCGTACCCGTAGACGGCCATCAGGTCGTCGCGCCAGGCGCGGGGCAGGAAGGCGGGGGCCACGGGGAAGTTCTCGGAAGTGGCCTTGTCGAGGGTGGCGCGCGTGGGGGCGTCGGACCGGGTGCCGGGCCCGGGGGTCACCGCCCGCCGCCCGGGGCGGGGACGGCCGGTCCGCCTGGGGGCCGGAGGTTTCCCGTAGCCATTGCCGTCACATCTCCCGTTCTACACTGCCGACCCAATACATCCCATTTCGGACACGCCGCCGGAGTTTCGTCCGCAGATGGCGCGATTGAGGACCGGTCCAGCTTACGTTGTACAACGCCGACGGCCCCGACCGGGTGTACACCTCGTGACGGGATGTCGCGTGCCGCACGCGTTCGACTTCCGCCCCGGGCGCACGGCGAGGCCCCCGCCGCGGGGCTTCGCGGGCGGGGGCCTGCGCGGGCCGGGGGTCAGTGGCCGCCGGTCTCCTTCTCGTAGGCCGAGACGACCTCCTCGGTCGGCCCGTCCATCAGCAGTTCGCCCTTCTCCAGCCACAGCACCCGGTCGCAGGTGTCGCGGATCGAGCTGTTGCTGTGGCTGACCAGGAAGACGGTGCCGGCCTTCTTGCGCAGCTCGCGGATCCGCTCCTCGGAGCGGATCTGGAACTTGCGGTCACCGGTGGCCAGGGCCTCGTCGATCATCAGCACGTCGTGGTCCTTGGCCGCCGCGATCGAGAACCGCAGGCGGGCGGCCATGCCGGAGGAGTACGTGCGCATGGGCAGGGAGATGAAGTCCCCCTTCTCGTTGATGCCGGAGAAGTCGACGATGTCCTGGTAGCGCTCGCGGATCTGCTCGCGGGACATGCCCATGGCGAGGCCGCCGAGCATCACGTTGCGCTCGCCGGTCAGGTCGTTCATCAGCGCCGCGTTGACGCCCAGCAGCGAGGGCTGGCCGTCGGTGTAGACCTTGCCGGACTCGCAGGGCAGCAGGCCGGCGATGGCGCGCAGCAGGGTGGACTTGCCGGAGCCGTTGGAGCCGATGAGGCCGATGGCCTCGCCGCGGTAGGCGGTGAAGGACACGCCGCGCACGGCGTGCACCCGGCGCACGCCCGGGGCGTCGCCCTTGCGTCGGATTATCTTGCTCAGCGCGGCGGTGGCGCTGCCCTTGCCGCCGCCCCCGGCGTTCACGCGGTAGACGATGTGGACGTCGTCCGCGATGACGGTGGGGACGCGCCCCTCGGTGTTGTCAGCCACGGCCGTAACGCTCCTCAGCCTTCCAGAAGTACACGAAACCGCCGAGGCCGATCACCACGGCCCAGCCCACGGCGAAGGCCCACACGTGCGGGGGCAGGTTGGAGGCCGCGTAGTCGTCGATGAGCGCGAAGCGGATCAGGTCCATGTAGATGGCCACCGGGTTCCACAGCAGTACGTCGCTGATCCAGGCCGGCTGGTCCTTGAGGTAGGCCGCGATCGGGAACATCACGCCCGAGGCGTACATCCAGGTGCGCATCACGAACGGCATCAGCTGGGCCAGGTCCGGGGTCTTGGACCCGAGCCGGGCGAAGATCATCGCCAGGCCCGTGTTGAACACGAACTGCAGCGCCAGGGTCGGGATCACCAGCAGCCAGGACAGCTTGGGGTAGTTGCCGAAGCTGACGGCGATGATGAACACGACCACCATCGAGTACAGCAGCTGCTGGAGCTGCTGCAGCGAGAACGAGATCGGCAGCGAGGCCCGGGGGAAGTGCAGCGCCCGCACCAGGCCCAGGTTGCCGGAGATCGCCCGGACGCCCGCCATCAGCGAGCTCTGGGTGAAGGTGAAGACGAAGATGCCCATCATCAGGAAGGGCACGTAGACGCCCTCGGGCATCTCCCGGCCCGCGCCGAGGATCAGGCCGAAGATCAGCCAGTAGACCACCGCGTTGAGCAGCGGGGTCGCCACCTGCCACACCTGGCCGAGCTTGGCCTGGCTGTACTGGGCGACCAGCTTGGCCCGGGAGAAGGCCAGGATGAAGTGGCGCCGGCCCCACAGCTGCCGCACGTACTCGGGAAGGCTGGGCCGGGCACCGCTGACCGACAGGCCGTACTTCTTGGCGAGCTCCGCGGGGCTCAGGCCCTCGTCGGCGGACGGCGGCTTGCTCGTGGCGAGGGCGCCGTCGTGGGTTGTGTCACTCACAAGAGAAACTTTCGTCTTCAAGATGCGGCAGGAGAGGGCCGGAGCCCACGGTCTCGGGCGCTGGACCCGCGGGGCGCCGGACGACCGACGCCCATGGTCCCAGACGTGAGCTTGTCAGATCACGGGCGGCCGGCCCAGCCGGGTCAGCCGCCACACGGTCCGCCACCTCATGGGGCGCCGGGGACCGCACGGGGTGGTCCAGCCCTCCTTGAACCCGCCGAACCAGGCCTTCAGCGCGGGCGCCGAGGGCTTGCGCAGCAGGGTCAGCAGCAGCCAGACCCCCACGTAGACCGGGACCAGCGGGGCCGGCAGGTTCCGGCGGGCCAGCCAGACCCGGTTGCGGGCCACCATACGGTGGTAGACCGCGTGCCGGGAGGGGGCCGTGGTCGGGTGCAGCAGGACCATGTCCGCCCGGTAGTCGATCAGCCACCCGGCGTCGAGCGCGCGCCAGGCCAGGTCGGTCTCCTCGTGGGCGTAGAAGAACTCCGCCGGCAGCGCGCCCACCTCCTCGAAGACCTTGGTCCGTACGGCGTTGGCGCCGCCGAGGAAGGTGGTCACGCGGGAGGAGCGCAGCGGGTCCGAGGCCCGCAGCCGCGGCACGTGCCGGCGCTGGGTGGCGCCGGTGTCCGGGTCGGCGATGCGGAAGCTGATGATGCCCAGGTGCGGGTCCTCGGCGAAGGCCCGCCGGCACAGCTCGGCGGTGTCGGTGCGCTCCAGCAGTCCGTCGTCGTCGAGGAAGAGCAGCACGTCGACGTCGCGGCCGGCCGGGCCGAAGGCCTCGATGCCGACGTTGCGCCCGCCGGGGATCCCGAGGTTCTCCGGCAGCTCGACGGTGCGCACGCCCGGCGCCGGGTCGACCAGTCCGGTCAGCTCGACGCCCTGGCCGACGACGACCACCTCGACCGGGTCGCCCTCCTGGCGGGCGACGGAGTCCAGGAGCGCCTTGAGCTCCTCGGGCCGGTTGCCCATGGTGATGATCACGGCGCCGACGCGCAGCGGGGCACTCATCGCAGCCTGCTGGAGGCGAGGACGGAGACCAGGTGCAGCACGGTCTGGAGCAGGGCGATGCCCGCCAGGACCGCGACGCCCAGCCGCGAGAAGTACAGGTCGCCGCGGATCTGGTCGGCCACGGCCAGCACCAGGATCAGCAGGGACGCCTCGATGCCGAGGATCAGCCGGTGGAACTTCAGCGCGGCCGCCGCCCGGCGGGCCAGCGCCATGCCGGAGGAGCGGGGCTCGGCGGCGGCCTCCTTGACCGGGGGCAGTCCGCCCTGGTGGCGGGCGACGCCGACGAGGTCGGTCTCGGCCTTGATCAGGATGGCGCCGAGCGCGGCGAGGGTACCGAGGAAGGCCCACAGCCAGTCGATCCGGCCGCCGCCCCACAGGTCGGCGGCGCGCAGGCCGAAGCCGACCAGGACGGCCGCGTCGCACAGGTAGGCGCCGACCCGGTCCAGGTACACGCCGGACAGCGAGAACTGCTGCTTGTACCGGGCGACCTCGCCGTCGACGCAGTCCAGCAGCAGGTAGAGCTGGACGGCGACCACGCCGAGGACGGCGCCCCACACGCCCGGCACCAGCAGCGCCGGGGCGGCCAGGACACCGCAGAGGGTCATCACGTAGGTCAGCTGGTTCGGCGTGACCTTGGTGGTGACCAGGAGGCGGGTGATGCGCAGGGAGATCTCGCGCATGTAGAGGCGACCGCCCCAGTGCTCGCCACTGCGCCGGTCCTTGACGCCCGCCGGGTGCACGACGGGCCGGAGTTCAGCTACGGATGGTCTGGGCATAGTCGGCGTAGGCGTCCCTGATCTCGGCTGCGGACAGGTTGAGGTGCTCCAGGATCGTGAACCGTCCCGGGCGGGTCTGGGGGGCGTACTCGACGGCCGCGACGAACTCGTCGGTGCTGAACCCGATCTCCTCGGGCCGCACGGGCAGGCCGTGCCGGCGCAGTACGTCGGCGAAGAGCCCGGCCTGCTCGGTCGCGCCCCGCAGGTACATGGCGAAGGCGGCGCCGAGGCCGACCTGTTCGCCGTGGAGGGCGCAGCGGCCGGGGTGGAGCAGGTCGAAGGCGTGGCTGATCTCGTGGCAGGCGCCGGAGGCCGGGCGGGTGTCCCCGCTGATGGACATGGCGATGCCGGTGAGCACCAGGGCCTCGGCGAGCACGGTGAGGAACTCGTCGTCGCCGCAGCCGCCGGGGTGGCGCAGCACGGACTCGCCGGCGGTGCGGGCCATGGCGGCGGCCAGGCCGTCCACGGCCTCGCCGGTGACCTCGTGCGAGAGCTCCCAGTCGGCGATGGCCGAGATGTTGGAGAGCGCGTCGCCGATGCCGGAGCGGACGAACCGGACCGGCGCGTCCCGGATCACGTCGAGGTCGATGACCATGGCGATGGGCGTCGGGACGCCGTAGGAGCCGCGGCCGTTGTCGTTGTCGAGGGTCGCCACCGGCGAGCAGATGCCGTCGTGGGCGAGGTTGGTGGCGACGGCCACCATGGGCAGGCCGACCCGCGCCGCGGCGTACTTCGCCACGTCGATGATCTTCCCGCCGCCCAGGCCCACCACGGCGTCGTAGCGCCGTCCCTTTATGTCGTCGGCGAGCTTGACCGCGGAGTCGATCGTGCCGTCGACCACCGGGTACCAGTCGGCGTGCGGCAGGACGGGCTCCAGCTTCGCGCGCAGCGTCTGGCCGGAGCCGCCGCTGATCGCGATCGCCAGCTTGCCGGACGCCGAGATCCGCTGGTCGGCGAGCACACCGGCCAGGTCGTCCATGGCGCCGCGGGAGATGTCGACGACGACGGGGGAGGGGATGAGCCTCGTCAGTACTGGCATGCGATCGTCCGGCCCTTGGCGAGGTCGTCGTGGTTGTCGATCTCGACCCACTGGACGTCGCCGATGGGGGCCACGTCGACGGTGAAGCCGCGGTTCACCAGCTCCTGGTAGCCGTCCTCGTAGTACAGGTCGGGGTCGCGCTCGAAGGTGGTCCGCAGAGCGTCCGCCAGCTCCTCGGCGGCCTCGGCCTCGATGAGGGTGACACCGATGTACTCGCCGGTGGCCTCGGCCGGGTCCATCAGCTTGGTGATCTTCTGGACGCCCTTGCCGTCGGCCACCACGACCTTCATCTCCTCGTCGGCCAGCTGCTTGACCGTGTCGAGGGCGAGGATGATCTTCTGGCCGTTGCCGCGGGCCGCGAGCAGGGTCTGCTCGACGGAGACCGGGTGGACGGTGTCGCCGTTGGCGAGGATCACACCCTTCTTCAGCACCTCACGCGCGCACCACAGGGAGTAGGCGTTGTTCCACTCCTCGGCCTTGTCGTTGTCGATCAGGGTGAGCGTGACGCCGTACTTGGCCTCCAGGGCCTCCTTGCGGGCGTAGACGGCCTCCTTGCGGTAGCCGACGACGACCGCGACCTCGGTCAGGCCCACCCGCGCGAAGTTGCCCAGGGTCAGGTCGAGAACCGTCAGGCTCTCCTCGTCCCCCTCGGGGCCGACGGGCACCAGGGCCTTCGGCAGCGTGTCGGTGTAGGGACGCAGGCGGCGTCCGGCACCGGCGGCGAGGACAAGGCCGATCATGCTGGTTCTCCTTCGTCGTGTACGGCGGGTGCTCCGGAGGAGACCCAGAAGCGGATGCTCTCCACGAGCACCACGACCGCCACGAACCCGGCCAGGGCCGTGAGCGCGACGGGGAAGTCCGGGCGCGCGAGGACGGCCGCCAGCACCGTGATCACCAGGACCCGGCCCTCGTGCCCGCCGATCGTCCGCACCAGCCAGTGCGGGGGCGCGCCGGTGCCACCGCGGATGCGGTACACCGTGTCGTAGTGATGGTAGGCGACCGCCGCGACCAGCCCGAACGCCGCGGGCAGGGCCCCGGGCACGTCCGCCTCGGCCGCCAGCGCCAGCACGGTGACGTACTCGGCGGCCCGCAGCAGCGGCGGGATCAGCCAGTCCAGGGCGCCCTTGAGCGGGCGGGCGACGGCCTCGCCGGAGGTGACGGCGTACAGCAGCGCGGCGCCGATCAGGGTCGGGTCCCCGAAGGGGCGGGTCAGGGCCAGGCCCACCAGGACGGCGGCGCCGGCGGCGGCCACCCACACGGCGGCCGCGGACGGCTTGTCCCGCTTCAGCAGCCGGCGCGGCAGCTCGGCGAGCGGGCCCGAGTCGGTGAGGTCGTAGAGCGCCTGGGCGGCGCGGTCGGTCCTGCGCGCCTTGCGCGTCACCGAGCGGAGCACCCGGCCCGCGGTGGTGTACAGGGCCCCGAAGGCGCAGCCGATCAGCAGGGCGTAGAAGACGACGCGGGGGGTGGTCGCGGCGGTCAGGACCGCGATCATCGCCCAGCGCTCACCGATGGGGAGGATGATCATCCGCCGGACCCAGACGGTCCAGCCGACGCTGTCGAGGCGGTCGGAGAGGGCCGCGGTGGGGCTGGTGTTGGCCGTGGCGTCGTGGTTCGCCTCGTTGAAGGCGAAGTCCACGACGTGGCGGCAGGTCATCAGCACCATCGCGCCGAGCGCGAGCGCCCACACGTCGTCGCCGCTCCGGGCGGCGCCGAGGGCCAGGCCCGCGTAGAAGGAGTACTCCTTGGCCCGGTCGAAGGTGGCGTCCAGCCAGGCGCCCATCGTGGAGTACTGCAGCGAGTAGCGGGCGAGCTGCCCGTCGGTGCAGTCCAGGACGAAGGAGACGAGCAGCAGCACGCCCGCGGCGACGTAGCCCCAGCGCTCCCCGGTGGCGGCGCAGCCGGCGGCGACCAGGGCGGTGAGCAGCGAGGCGGTGGTGACCTGGTTCGGGGTCAGGCCGCGGCGCGCGCACCAGCGGGCGATGTAGCGCGAGTACGGGCTGATGAAGAAGGTGGTGAAGAACCCGTCGCGGGACTTCACGGCGGTGCGCAGCCGCACGGCCTCCTCGTCCACGGCGGCGACCGCCTCGGCGGCCTCGCGCCGCTGCCCGGGCGTCGCGGGCACGGCGGCCACGAGGGTGCCGAGCTCGGGGTGCTGGACGGGGGTCCCCGCCGCCTCCAGGGTGGCGGCGAGCCGGTCGGCGTACGGGGCCGCGTCGGAGGCGGCGGCGGGGGCCGTGCGGACGGCCTTGTCCAGGGCGCCGCGGGCGGCCGGCTGCACCGACAGCGCGCCGGTGACGGCGCACGCGTCGAACCGGGGGTCGGTCAGGGCCAGGCGCAGGGCGTGCACGTGCCCGACGAAGCCGCTGTCGACCACGGCCACCCGCTGGTCGGCCGGTACGGCGGCCAGGGCGGCGGCGGCGTCGGCGGGCTCGGGCACGGACCGGACCTCGAAGCCGAGGGAGCGCAGGTCGCCTTCCAGCGGTGATCCGGGAACCGGCGGGCCGGCGAGGATGACGGTCGGCAGACGGACTCACTCCTTGAAACGGGCGCCCCGTGGGGGCGGGCGGCACGTCGGCAGAGGCTATCGGATGAATGGAAGCGGGGGTTCACCACCCGTTTACGGCCCGACAAGCCGATGATCCCGGGCTCCGCGGCCCGGTCGCGATCATCGCGATCATCATGGGCGATCGTAGACACGTTCGACAAACGGCCCGGTGTTAGGGTGGCACGGAGTACGGACATGAGGAGGTGGGTCGATGACCGTCGTGACGTGCGCCGCCGCCCGCGGCGACGACGACCGAGCCGTCCCCGCCCCCCGGGCGTCCGGCCGGGTCTGACCACCGCCCTTCCGCGCTGATCGGCCCGTCGACCGGAGCCCCCGTTCCCAAGGGTTCACGTTGACCGACAACGATCTACACGCTTCCCCCTCCCCCGCCCGCCGCGCCTCCTGGCGGGCCCGGCCGGAGACCCCCGCCGACCAGGACGCCGTACGGGCCGTCAACCTGGCGGCCTTCGAGACCCCGCTGGAGGCGGACCTCGTCGACGCCCTGCGCGGGGACGACGCCTGGCTGCCCGGGCTGTCCTACGTGGCCGAGGGCCCGGACGGGGCCGTGGTGGCCCACGCCCTGCTCACCCGGTGCACGGTGGACGGGGTCCCGGCGCTGGCGCTCGCGCCGGTCGCCACCCACCCGCGCGTGCAGCGCTCCGGTGCCGGAAGTTCCGTCGTACGGGCGCTTCTGGCGGCCGCGGCCGAACGGGGCGAGTCCCTCGTCCTGGTGCTCGGACATCCCGGGTACTACCCGCGCTTCGGCTTCGTGCCGGCCTCGCGGTACGGGATCCGGGCGCCCTTCGAGGTGCCGGACGAGGCCATGATGGCGCTGGTCCTGGACGGTTCCGCGGCCGTTCCGGCGGGCACCGTCGGCTATCCGGCGCCGTTCGGCGTCTGACCTCGCTCCGCCCGGCCGGGCGGTCCGCCCTCCGCGCATATAGCACGCACGGAGGGCGGACATGCGTAGATCTCCGAAGTGGGGACAAGCCGCTTTTGTACGGCAGACTGAAGGCCGAAGTCCGAAGCGAAGGATGGTTATGCCGACCACACCAGCCACCGCCGCGAGCAGCGCGTCCAACGGCACCGGTACTCAGGAACCGATCATGCTCGAACTGGTCGACGAGTCCGGCAACACGATCGGCACCGCGGAGAAGCTCTCCGCTCATCAGGCTCCCGGCCAGTTGCACCGGGCCTTCTCCGTGTTCCTCTTCGACGAGCAGGGGCGGCTGCTGATCCAGCAGCGGGCGCTCGGCAAGTACCACTCCCCCGGTGTCTGGTCGAACACCTGCTGCGGGCACCCGTACCCCGGGGAGTCCCCCTTCGCCGCGGCGGCCCGGCGCACCCACGAGGAGCTGGGGCTGTCGCCCTCCCTCATGGCCGAGGCGGGGACCGTCCGCTACAACCACCCGGACCCCGATTCGGGGCTGGTCGAGCAGGAGTACAACCACCTGTTCGTGGGACTGGCGCAGGCGCGGCTGCGGCCCGATCCGGACGAGGTCGGCGACACGGCGTTCGTGACCCCGCAGGAGCTGGCGAAGCTGCACGCCGAGGCGCCGTTCTCGGCCTGGTTCATGACCGTGCTGGACGCGGCCCGGCCGGCGATCCGCGAGCTGACCGGGGAAGGCGCGGGCTGGTAGGCACGCCGCGCGGCCTCAGGGGGCCGGGTGGCCCACGGGGGCGGTGAGCGGCAGGGCCGCCCAGATCACCTTGCCCCCGGTGGAGGTGTGCTCCACGTCGCACACCCCGCCGGACTCCCGGGTGATCTCCCGCACCAGGAGCAGCCCCCGGCCGCCGGTCTGGCCGAAGTCCGCCTCCAGGGCCTTGGGGCGGTACGGGTGGTCGTCCTCGACGGCCACCCGTACCCAGTCCCGGCCGATGGCGACCTCTACCGCCACCTGGGGCGAGAGCAGGGCGGCGTGCCGTACCGAGTTGGTGACCAGCTCGGAGACGATCAGCAGCAGGGAGTGGACCACGTCCTGGTGCGCCGGGACGCCTTGGCGGCCCAGCAGGTCGCGGACCGCCCGGCGGGCCTGCGGAACGGATTCTTCTGTCGCGGGCGCGGTGAAGCGCCACACTCCCTCGTAGCTGAGGGGGGCTGTCGGGACGCTCGTCCCCTGGCCCTGTACCGGCGGGACGTTCCCGCTGACGTCCATGTCCCGGCCCCTGTCTTCACGCTCGATCGTCTCCACGTGTCAAGGGTGGGGAACCTGCTGGTCCGGACCGACGGACTGACCAGAAATCAGCGCCTATCGGACGCCTTTTGAACAGTGGCGTATGACAGCGTCAGATGTTGGACTGTTCCTGATCACCGGGCGGGCGCCGGTCCTGCCGGTCCGACTGCTCCGACCGGTCCGACCGGTCCGGACGGTCCGACCGGTCCGGGCGGTCCCCGACCATCCCCAGGAACCGGCGGGCGCCCGTGCCCAGCATCACCAGGCTGAGCCCGTCGAAGAGCAGCGCCAGCGAGAAGAACGTACCGAGCACGTACAGGCTGCTGCCCGGCCACTCGGCCAGGATCAGCACGCCCAGCAGGATGCCGAACGCGCCCTGGACCAGGGCCAGCCCGAAGTTCACGCCGCGTACGACCACGGCGCCGACCAGGCGGAACACCCCGCCGACCAGGAACAGCAGGGCCGCGAACATCGTGAGCGCCTCGGCGCTCGCCCCGGGCCGGCGCAGGACGACGAAACCGGCGGCGATGTTGAGGGCCGCGACGATGACGGCGAGCCAGAAGTAGTTGCCCTTGCGCGACTGCACGGCGTGCACCAGGCCCACGACGCCGCCGACCAGCAGCAGCCAGCCGAACAGGAACATCGTGGTGAGCGTGGCGACCCCGGTGTACACGAGGCCGACCAGCCCGGCCACCACGAGGACCAGCCCGAGCAGCACCAGCAGCCCGTAGCTGCGGCGGAGCTTGCGGCGGTCCTCGTCGGCGGGGGTACGGTCGTCTGCGCGCATGTGTGCGCCTCCTCCCAGCGCCCCCCGGACAGGTCCTTTGATCATAGGATTCGCGGCATGGACGCGCAGCTGATGCACTCCGTGACCGACGGGGTCGCCACCATCGTCATCTCCCACCCGGCCAAGCGGAACGCCATGACCGCCGCGATGTGGCGGGCGCTGCCCGGGCTGCTGGACGGCCTGGCGGCCGACCCGCAGGTGCGGGTGGTGGTGCTGACCGGGGCGGGTGCGACGTTCTGCGCCGGCGCCGACATCTCCTCGCTGACCGGCGACGAGGACCCCCAGCGCCTGGCGGTGGCCGCGGAGGAGGCGCTCGCCGCCTTCCCGAAGCCGACGCTGGCGGCCGTCCGGGGGTACTGCGTGGGCGGGGGCAGCCAGCTGGCTGCCGCGTGCGACCTGCGTTTCGCCGAGGAGGGGGCGTCCTTCGGGGTGACCCCGGCGAAGCTGGGCATCGTCTACCCGGCCTCCTCCACGCGCCGGCTGGCCTCGCTGATCGGGCCGGCGGCGGCCAAGTACCTGCTGTTCTCGGCGGAGCTCATCGACGCCGAGCGGGCCTTGCGGGTGGGGCTGGTGGACGAGCTGCTGCCGGCGGGCGCGCTGGCGGCGCGGGTGGAGGCGTTCACGCGGATCCTGACGGCCCGCTCGCAGCTGACGCAGGCGGCGGCGAAGGAGTTCGCGAACGGCCGGACCGACCGCGACGGCTACTGGTCGGAGCAGGCCCGCGGAAGCGGTGACACCGCCGAGGGGGTCACCGCCTTCCTGGAACGGCGGACGCCGCGGTTCGGCTGGACGGTCCCTACCGGAGGATGAAGCGGCTGCGGGCGCGCCACTCCTCGACCAGATCGGCCGGGGCCTTGTCCGGAGAGCCCGCGTCGTAGGGCGGCTGCGGGTCGTACTCGGTCAGCAGCTGCACCGACTGCGCCAGCCGGTCGCCGCCGATGCGGCCGAGGAGTGTGAGCCCCATGTCGATCCCGGAGGACACCCCGGCGGCGGTGACGTACTTCCCGTCGGTGACCACCCGCTCCCCCGTCGGCTCCGCCCCGTACGCCGGCAGCTGGTCCAGGGCCAGCCAGTGCGAGGTGGCGCGCCGGCCGCGCAGCAGACCGGCGGCGGCGAGCAGGAGGGAGCCGGTGCAGACGGAGGTGGTCCAGGCGGTTGACCGGTCGGCGGCCCGCAGCCAGCCGAGCAGGGCCTCGTTCTCCATCTGCTCGCTCTGGCCGGGGCCGCCGGGGACCAGGACGATGTCGGGCGCCGGGACGTCGGACAGCGCCTTGTCCGCCAGCAGCGCCAGCGAGCCGGAGTCGTTGCGGACGGGCCCGGGCCGTTCGGCCACGAAGACGGTCTCCGCCTCGGGGAGGCGGCCGAGGGTGTCGTACGGGCCGACGGCGTCCAGGTCCTCGTCGGCGACCAGCGTGAGCACGCCGTTCGTGCGGACGGGGGCGCCGCCGGGCGACGCGGTCCGGATCCGGTAGCCGGCCTGCGGCCCGCCGGCCGCACGCGTGGCTCCGGCGAACACCTCGACCGGCCCGGACACGTCCAGGCTCTGCACCCCGTCGTACAGCACGACGAGCACTTCTCCCGCTGGCATGGCTCCCATCCTCCGAGCCCCTCCCGGTGGCCGCAATGACGGGTCTCCCACCTTTCCTGCCATCCGGTCACCGCCGCGGGCGCCGCTAGGATCGGCGCATCATGACTGCAACCCTCGTCGCCAAGGACCTCGCCGCCGCGCACGGTGAGCGCACCCTCTTCGCCGGTCTCGACCTCGTCGTCGCCCCCGGCGACGTCATCGGCCTCGTCGGCGTGAACGGCGCCGGGAAGTCCACCCTGCTGCGCCTGCTGGCGGGCCTCGACACGCCCGAGACCGGGGAGCTGCGGCTGTCCCCGCCCGCCGCGACCGTGGGGCACCTGCCGCAGGAGCCCGAGCGGCGGGCCGGGGAGTCGGTGCGGGAGTTCCTGGCGCGCCGCACCGGCGTGGCCGCCGCGCAGGCGGCACTGGACGCGGCGACGCAGGGGCTGGTGGACGGCGCGCCCGGGGCGGACGACGCCTACGCGGCCGCGCTCGACCGGTGGCTCGGGCTCGGCGGCGCCGATCTCGACGACCGGGCCGAGGAGGTGGCCGCCGACCTGGGGCTGGAGGTCGGTCTCGACCTGCCGATGACCGCCCTGTCCGGCGGGCAGGCCGCCCGCGCGGGCCTGGCCTCGCTGCTGCTCTCCCGCTACGACGTCTTCCTGCTCGACGAGCCGACCAACGACCTCGACCTGGACGGGCTGGAGCGGCTGGAGTCCTTCGTCACGGGGCTGCGGGCCGGCACGGTCGTGATCAGCCACGACCGCGAGTTCCTCGCGCGCACGGTCACCAAGGTCCTCGAACTGGACCTGGCCCAGCAGCAGATCAACCTCTACGGCGGTGGCTACGAGGCGTACCTGGAGGAGCGGGCCACGGCCCGCCGGCACGCCCGCGAGGAGTACGAGGAGTACGCCGACAAGCGCTCGTCCCTGGAGTCGCGCGCCCTGATGCAGCGCAACTGGATGGACAAGGGCGTGCGCAACGCCCGCCGCAAGGCCGGCGACAACGACAAGATCAGCCGGAAGCTGCGGGGCGAGACGAGCGAGAAGCAGGCCGCCAAGGCGCGTCAGACGCAGCGCGCCATCGAACGGCTGGAGGTGGTGGAGGAGCCGCGCAAGGAGTGGGAGCTGCGCATGGAGATCGCGGCGGCCCCCCGCTCCGGTTCGGTGGTGGCCACGCTGCGCGAGGCGGTCGTCAAGCGCGGCGGGTTCACCTTCGGCCCGGCGTCGTTGCAGATCGACTGGGCGGACCGGGTGGCGATCACCGGGGCCAACGGGGCGGGCAAGTCCACGCTGCTGGCCGCCCTGTTGGGCCGGCTCCCGCTGGACTCCGGTGCGGCGGCGCTCGGTTCGGGGGTGCTCGTGGGCGAGGTGGACCAGGCCCGGGGGCTGTTCCTCGGCGAGGAGAGCCTGCTGGAGGCGTTCTGCGCGGCCGTGCCGGAGACCGAACCGGCCGACGTACGGACCCTGTTGGCGAAGTTCGGCCTGAAGGCGGCGCACGTGCTGCGGCCCGCCGCCACCCTCTCCCCCGGCGAGCGCACCCGCGCCGCCCTGGCCCTGCTGCAGGGCCGCGGGGTGAACCTGCTGGTGCTGGACGAGCCCACCAACCACCTGGACCTGCCGGCGATCGAGCAGCTGGAGTCCGCGCTGGAGTCGTACGAGGGGACGTTGCTGCTGGTCACGCACGACCGTCGGATGCTCGACGCGGTGCGCACCACCCGCCGGCTGGTGGTGGCGGGCGGGTCCGTCACCGAGGTGTGAGGGACCTGCCCGGCCGCCCTACCGGCCCTGCGGGGGGCGGCGCTTGCGGGCCATGCGTGCGGCGACGAGGGTGCGCGGGAGGTGGCGTACGGCGGTGGCGTACGCCTTGTAGCGCCAGCCGGTGATGCTGACCGGCCGGCGCCGGGCGAGGTCCTTCAGCGCCTGGGCGACCACCGCTTCCGGCTGGAGCCACACGCTCGCGCGCAGGGCGCTGACGTCCATGCCGGCCCGCTCCTGGAACTCGGTCCGGGTGAAGCCGGGCACCACCGCCAGCACCCGCACCCCGTACGGCGCGAGGTCCACGCGCAGGGACTCGCTGAAGGCGGTCACCCAGGCCTTGGCGGCGCCGTAGGTGCCGGTGGGCAGCAGGCCGGCCACGGACGAGACGTTGAGGACGGCGCCGCGGCGCCGCTCGCGCAGGCCCGGGACGACGGCGTGGGTGAGCCGGAGGGGGACCTTCACCAGCAGGTCCAGCATCCGCTCCTCGTCCTCGACCGCGTTGTACGGGAAGGGGGCGGGCAGGCCGAAGCCGGCGTTGTTGACCAGGACGTCCACCGGCCGCGCGGGGTCGGCGAGGCGGCGGGCGACGGTGTCGAGCCCGGCCGGGTCGAGCAGGTCGGCCGCCAACACCTCCGCGCGGACGCCGAATGCGCGGCCGAGCGCGTCGGCGGCGCGGATGAGGCGGTCCTCGTCGCGGGCGACGAGGACCAGGTCGCAGCCCTTGGCGGCGAACCCGCGCGCGAAGGCGGCGCCGAGGCCGGCGCTGGCCCCGGTGATCAGGACGGTGGTGCTCACGGGCGTTGTTCTCTTTCCGAGGGGGCGAAGGAGTCGGTCGTCGGCGAGGCGTAGGCCTGGGCGACGGCCACCAGGAACCTCTTCTCGTCCTCCAGCTCACCGCCCTGGGCGCCGACGGACACCGGTGCCGCGCTCTGCCCGGACTCCGGGCGCGGCAGGCCGTCCCGCCGGCTGCGCCGGGCCTCCTTCAGCACGCAGGCCAGGGCGGCGGCCTCGCGCCGGGGGCCGGGCACGCCCGCGTCGGCGACGTGGCCGCGGGCCCGCTCGGGGACGTCCGGGGCGACGTGCTCGCCGAGGACGAGGATGGCGTCGCGGGTCTCGATGACCTTGCGGTAGACCAGCAGGTTGCGCGGGACCGGCGGCCAGAGCAGCTCGACCAGGCGGGAGGAGCGCGGCCGGGTGAGGGCGACGTGCGGCACGCTCTGCACCAGGTCGCGCCACAGCGGCCACAGCTGCCAGGCGGTGGTGACGTCGGCGAGGGTGCGGCGCAGGGCGAAGAGGGTGGGCACGAGGATCGCGGCGGCGCGCAGCAGCCCGTGCAGGTTCATCATCAGCGGCAGGTACGGCAGGGCCCAGGTGCTGCCGGTCAGTGCCTTGAGCAGGTACGCCAGCCAGAACAGCCCGGCCAGCGCGGTGCCGAGGCCGAACAGCCGCAGCCCCAGGGCCAGGGCCCGGCTGTCGGACTGCCGGCTGTAGCGCCAGCAGACGTACACGCAGGTGGTGTTGGCGAGCAGGTGGGCCATGATCAGCACGAGCCAGTACGCGGCCGAGGGCACCGGGTCGCCCTGCTGCGGCATGGTGTGGGTGCCGTGCGCGGGGGCGGCCGCGTCCAGGGCGAGCAGGGTGGTCAGCAGCGCGACGGTGGTGACACCGGCGGCGAGGCGCAGGCGGCGGCCGTGGGTGGCGGCGGCGACGAAGTACAGGACGGCGCCGGCGGAGAGGACGCCGATCAGGTTGCGGACCAGGCCGACGGTGTGCGAGTGGGCCGGGTCGCGCATCGCCCAGGTCACGACGTCGGGCAGGTTGAGCGTCATGGCTGCGGCCGCGGTGGCGACGGCGAGGAGCAGTCCGCGCTGCTGGGGCAGGCGCCAGGCGGCGGGCAGCCGCAGCAGCACCGCGATCCACAGGCACACGACGCTGGGCAGGGCGAGTGCGTCGCCGAAGGCCCGGATCCCGGTGGGAGCCGGCGCGGCGGGCGGGGCGGCCGTGGTCCACACGGTGGTGGCCAGGGCGAGGGGCAGGTCAGGAGACACGGGTGCCCCGCGGGTGGTAGCCCATCGCGGACCCCAACTTGGCCAGGGTGCCCTGGGGTTCGGCGGCGGACGGCAGGCCGGCGCCGGTGCGGATCATGCTGGCCAGCATCTCCGCCTCCTGCTCCTGGCGGGTGGTGTAGTTGGTGCGGCCGAGGATGACGGGGGCGGCGCCGCCGGTCTCCTGGCCCTCCACGGAGTCGTGCCCGAAGAGGATGTGGCCCAGTTCGTGCAGCACTATGTGCTCGCGGTGCACGGGCGTGGTCTGGGCCTCGTAGAAGACGTAGTCGACGGTGGCCGTGCCCACCCACAGACCGCAGATCCCGGACTCGGCCGCCTCCTTGGGCAGGGGGTGCAGCCGGATGGGGCGGCCGCGGCGCTCGGCGACGCGCTCGCACAGCGCGTCCAGGGAGAACGGATGGGACAGATCCAGTTGGCCGAGAATGGCCTCACACCGTCTGCGCAGGCTGGGTGGCCGGAATGGCATGTGCTCTCTCTTCGGCCCCTCGCTCGGGCAGCGTGAATAGGCGTGGTCGGTCGGCGGCATGACGTCCCGGGGGTGAGCGGGTACGGGGGGGGTGGCCGTCCGCAGGGTCGGCGAACGGACGTTCCATCATGCCTACCCATCTTCTGCCGTTGCGGGCAAGGCGGGTTCCCTGGTGGGGGCCCTATTCGGCCATGCCCCGGCCGTCACGCGCGACCGGGGCACCGCCGTACGCCGGCGGCCGTCGGCCGCGGCCTCAGCGGCGGCCCCGCTCGGGGCCGGTG
>NZ_JAJAUY010000096.1 GCF_020532625.1 Streptomyces antimicrobicus
CGCCTCGGCCCCGCCCTCGTCGTCCCCGTCCGCCTCCTCCGGCACCCGCCCCGGCGCCTCGGCGGCCCCGACCGGATCCGCCGCACCCGCCAAGACCTCCGCCAAGCCGTCCCGTACGGCCGCCACCTCGGGTCCCGCGGCCGTGCCGGGGCCCGGCTACGACAGTTCGGCGGACGCCCGGGCGCAGATCGACGCGGCCCTGCGCGCGGCCAGGTCCGACGGGCGCATGGTGCTGCTCGACTTCGGCGCGAACTGGTGCGGCAACTGCAAGGCCGCCGACAAGGTGTTCGCGCAGGCGCAGACCTCCGCGCTGCTCGGGGCCTCGTACCACATGGTCAAGATCGACATAGGCGGCAGCAACGCGGCCAACTCCGCCCTGCTGCGCACCTACAGCCCCTCCGGCGGCACGTACACCATGCCCGTCCTGGTCGTGGTCTCCCCGTCGGGCACGGTGCGCACCGACACCCACGTCACCGGCAACCCGGCCCTGACCTCCGACGGCATCAACGCCTTCCTGCGGAAGTGGGCCTCATGAGCCGCCGCCCCCACGGGCTCCGCCCCCACCGGCCGCACCCCCGGAAGGCCCGGTTCGCACCCGCCCCCGGTCCCGCCTCCCCCACCGCCGCGCTCGCCCTGGCCGTGGTGGCGTCGGTGGCCCTCGCGGCGTGCGGTGCCCAGCCCGAGCCCGCCGCCCGCGCCGCGGGCCCCGCCGCTCCGGCCACCGCGCAGTTCACCGAGAACGGGGTCACCGTCACCCTCTCGGTGGCCGACTGGCACGCCGGCGACGGCACCCTGACCGCGGTGTTCACGCCCGAGAAGAAGGGCTTCCACCTCTACAGCACCGACCTGCCGGCCACCGGCGTCGAGGGCGTGGGACGGCCGACCACCGTGGCCGTCAGCGGCACGCTGCGGGCGCGGGCGGGCCTGACGGCCGCCGCGGACGTGCGGACGATCCGCGTGCCCGGGGTCGACGCCCCGGTCCCCGTCTACCCCGACGGCCCGGTCACCACGACCCTGCCGGTCCGCGCCGAGGGGACCGGCGACGCCACCGTGCTGGTCGGCTACGCCTCCTGCAGCACCGAGGAGGGCTGCACCATCCCGGTCGCCGACCGTCCGGTGCGCCTGCGCGTCACCGCGACCGGCCCCGCCTTCGTGGCCCCGTAGAGCTCCCGAAGGCCCTTCCCGGGGGCGGAGCACACCCTTCCGGACGAGCCCCTAAGGTGTCCCCATGCCCAGCGTCCTGGTCGTGGAAGACGACCCGAGCATCCGCCAGTCCCTGATCGAGGTCCTGACGGAGCACGGGTATGCCGTACGCAGCGCCGCCGACGGGTTCGGCGGCCTGCGCGAGGTCACCCAGAGTCCCGTCGACGCGGTCGTCCTCGACCTGGGACTGCCCGATCTGGACGGCGGGGACGCCCTGCGGATGATCCGGGGCATCTCCTCCGTGCCCGTGCTCGTCGCCACCGCCCGCGACGACGAGACGGAGATCATCAAGCTCCTCAACGCCGGTGCGGACGACTACCTGGTCAAGCCGTTCTCCGGTGGGCAGCTCATCGCCCGGCTCTCCGCGGTCCTGCGGCGCACCGGCCATCTTCCCCCGGCCGGCGCCCCGCTGGGCCCGGCGGGCATGGCGGGCGTACCGGGCATGGCCGGAGTACCGGGTACGGCGGGCGTACCCGGCGTGCCGGGCGCGGCGGGTGTGCCGCGGCTCCCCGGGCCGGTGCCGGGGGTGCCGCTGCCGTCGGGGGCCGGCCCGCTGCACGCCACCACCGTGGGCGAGCTGACGGTGGACCCGGCGGCCCGCACCGCGCACCTGGCGGGCCGCGAACTACGGCTGACACGGCGGGAGTTCGACCTCCTGGCGTTCCTCGCCCGGCATCCCGGCCAGGTCGTCTCCAAGCGCCGGCTGCTGACCGAGGTGTGGCGCGAGCCGTACGTGGACGACCAGACCGTGGACGTGCACCTGTCGTCCCTGCGGCGCAAGCTCGGCGAACGCGCGGCGGCCCCGCGCTATCTGCTGACGGTGCGCGGCGTCGGCATCAAGCTGGTGGCTCCGCGGTGAGACGTTCGCTGGCCGGAGTGGCGCTCGCCGTGACCTCGATGGTCGCCCTCTCCTTCCTCATACCGCTGGCCGCCCTGGTGATGTCGCTGGTCAAGGAGCAGGGCGTGACCGCCGCCGAGCAGCGGGCCGCGGCCCTGGCGCCGGTCCTCGCCGTGACCACCGACCCGGCCGCCCTCCGGGAGTCCGCGGCCGGCCTAGACCCGTCCGACCGGCTCGTGGTCCACCTGCCGGACTCCGTCCCGCTCGGCGATTCGAAGGCGCCCGCGGCGCTGCTGGAACGGGCCCAGCGGGGCCGGGAGTCCATCTCGCAGGAGGTCCCCGGCGGGTGGATCTGCCTGCAACCGGTGGTGCTGCCCGGTGACCGGGTCGCCGTCGTCGAGACCTTCGTGCCGGAGGCCGAACTGACGCGGGGCGTCAAGGAGTCCTGGGCGGTGATGCTCCTGCTCGCCGTGGGGCTGATCTGCGGTTCCGTCCTGGTCGCCGACCGGCTCGGGGCGAAGGTCGTCAGGTCCTCCCGGCAGCTCGCCCAGGCTTCGCGGGCACTGGGCGCGGGCGACCTGGACACCCGGGTGGAGCCCATGGGGCCCAAGGAACTGCAGGACGCCGGGGTCGCGTTCAACGCGATGGCCCACCGGATGACCGAACTGCTCGCCGTCGAGCGCGAGCTCGTCGCCGACCTGTCGCACCGGCTGCGCACCCCGCTGACCGCCCTGCACCTGGCGTCGGAGCGCATGGCCGGCACCCCGGAGTCGGCGCGGGTCGAGGCGGCGATCGGGGCGCTGGAGACGGAGTTGCAGGCCATCATCGCCGCCGCCCGCACCCCGCTCGCGGTGGGCCCCATGGGGCAGGGCCTGCTCGGCGCCGAGGCGCCGGACGGTCACGGGTCCGGTGGCGGCGCGGGCGCGTCCGGCGGCGCGCGGACCTCCGGCGACGGCGCGCGCAGGACCGGTGGCGGCGCGGGCGCGTCCGGCGGTCCCTGCGAGGTGGCCGACGTCGTCCGCCGGCGCACCGCCTTCTGGTCGGTCCTGGCGGAGCAGCAGGACCGGCCCTGCACCCTCGACCTCACCCAGGAACCCACGGCCGTCGAACTCCCCGACGACGACATCGCGGCCGTCGTGGACGCCCTCGTGGGCAACGTCTTCCGGCACACCGCGCACGGGACCCCGTTCGGCGTCCAGGTCGTCCGGACCGCCCACACCGTCGAACTGGTCGTGGAGGACGGCGGGCCGGGCATTCCCGAACCGGACCGGGCGCTGTCCCGGGGCAGCAGCACCGGTTCCACCGGCCTGGGCCTCGACATCGCGGCGCGCGCCGCGACCGCCACGGGCGGGTCGGTGCGGATCTCGCGGGGCCCGCTGGGCGGGGCGCGGCTCACGGTCACGTTCGGCCTGGCGTCCCCGGCGCCGTCCGGCGGGCGCCGGCTGCGCGTCTCCCGGCGCCGCGGCAGACCGCGTGCGTGAGCCGGGCCGGGGGCGTCACCGGGAAGGCCGCTCGCCGCCGCGGCCGTACCGGTAGCGTGGCGCGGGACGGGTCACCGGCCTTCGATCGGGAGCTTCTCCGCATGCGCAACCGTGCTCTTGCCCGCCGTTCCCCCGGGGCGCTCGGCGCCCTCGTGGTGTCCGCGGCGCTCGCGGCCCTGGTGGTCACCGGCTGTTCGGCCGGCGGGGACGGTGACACGGACGAGGCTCCGCCCCCGTCCGGCCCGGCTCCGTCGGGGCGTCCCGCCGCAGGCCTGCCCGGTGTGACGCTGCCCCCGGTGCGCGCCGGCTTCGACTACCAGCTGGGCGCCCCCTACGACCCGCCGCCGGGGGTCTCGGTGGTCGCCCGCGACCACACGGCCCCGCCCGCGCCCGGGGTGTACAACATCTGCTACATCAACGCCTTCCAGGCCCAGCCGGGCGCGGAGAAGGACTGGGACCCGGACCTCCTGCTGCGCGACGCCTCGGGCGCGGTCGTCATGGACAAGGACTGGGGCGAGGCGATGCTCGACGTCCGCACCGACGACAAGCGCCGCCGCATCGCGCAGAAGATGTACGGCTGGATCGACGAGTGCGCGGCCAAGGGCTACCAGGCCGTCGACCCCGACAACTACGACACCTACACCCGCGCGCCGAAGGGCCTGCTCACCGCCGCCGACGCCAAGGCCTTCCTGGCGCTGCTCGCCGCCCACGCCCACGAGCGGAAGCTGGCCGTCGGCCAGAAGAACACCCCGGAGCTGGCCCCGGCCCGCAAGGAGGTCGGCGTCGACTTCGCCGTGGTGGAGGAGTGCGGCCAGTACGACGAATGCGCCGACTACGCCGCCGCGTTCGGCGACGACATGATCGTGATCGAGTACACCGACCAGGGCATGCGGCGTGCCTGCCGGGGATGGGGCGACAAGGTCAGCATCGTCCGCCGCGACCTGCGCCTCGTCCCCGACGGCACGAAGGGCTACCACCACGCGACGTGCGCCGCGGTGAAGTAGCCGCCCGGCGGGGCAGCGCGGCCCTCAGTGCTCGCAGAGGGAGAACTCCCGTTCGTAGATCGCCTCGTTGTGTTCGTCGACGAAGAACTTGCGCTCCTGCATGAGCTGTTCGCGGTAGTCCTTTGCCTCGTCGAGCGTCATGGTCGAGGTCTGCGACCAGGGCTGCTGCGGGGGGACGTCGGACGTCGAGACGATCCTGGTGGACGGGTCGACGAGGAAGAACGCGAGGATCTTGCGGTGTCCGGGACGGGTGGGGTCCGCGAGGCGGAAGGATCCGACGCGGTGTTGCAGGATGTTCGGGAACGCCAGGCAGCGGCCCGCCGGGGTGGCCACCGATCCCAGCTCCTGGTTCAGCGGGTCCTCGTTCTCCAGGCCGTAGACCTCGCGCATGCCGTCGTCGTCGTTCTGCTCGTAGTCCGGGTCGTCGAGCGCCGCCCGGAAGCCGAGCCGGCTCTCGGTGATGTTCTCGCTGTCCCAGTAGAAGATGCCGGTCGAGACGATCCGCTCGTTCAGCATCCCCTCGACGTGCCAGGAGCCGCCGGCGTACTCGGGCTTGTCCGGGGTCAGATGGACGGTGGCGAGCTTGACGATGACCTGGAGGCGGCGGCCGCGCAGGTCGACCCGGGCGGACTCGGCGGGCACCTCGGGCGCGGTGAAGGCGGGGGCGTCCGGGACGATCGGGCGGCGGTTCTCCCACCAGTGGTCGTAGGCCTCTCCCCAGGCGCGGCGGGCCTCCCGGTAGGCCTCGTCGTCGCTGTAGTCGGACTTGAGGGGGGACGCCGGCTCCTCCTCGTACCAGTCGTAGGGGTCGGGCTCGATCCGCAGGGGCCTGGGGTGGCGCAGATCGGTGAGCACGTTCTCCAGCAGCGGGCGCATGCGGCCGAACAGGTCCGGCAGTACGGAGGACAGTGCGCGGTGGTCCTCGGGGTGGACGTTGTTCACGTAGGAGCGGAAGGTGACCTCGCCGTCGTCACTGACGTCGACGTCGGTGGGCAGCCACTGGAACTTCTCCGAGAACTCGTGCTTGGAGTAGTCGTCCGTCGGGTTCTGCCAGGCCGTTTCGTGCGGGCCGCTCACGTCCCTCACCAGGCAGAACAAGGAGGGGTGCACGAGGTCCAGCACCTGGCCGTCGGAGCCGGGGTGCCAGTCCTTCTCCGCCTCGGGGACCTCTTCCAGGATCCGGACCGCCTCGCGCAGCCGGGAGGTGAGCGCGTCGTCGATCAGCGTGTCCGACTGCCACACCCCGTCGACGGCGGACACCTCGATGCCGGTGCGCTCGTCGCGCAGGGCGGCGTAGTGCCTGAGCTCGTCGAGGACGTAGCGCACCTGCGCTTCGGTGAGGCCCTGTTCGACCGCTTCCCGCGTCCACCGGGCGACGATGTCGGCATCGTTCATCTTCTCGAACCAGCCCTGCTTCGCGCGGATGTGCGCGCTGCACTCCATCATCTGCAGTTCCCGCAGGGTCCGCGGGGTGGTGAACGCTATGGAACGGGAAGCCCTGAAGGGCAGCGGGAAAGCGGACGCGCGGGTCAATGCTCTCGGTCCTCCGAGTCGGTGTGCGGTGGCCCGAAGGATAGCCCAGCGCACCGACACCGCCGCGGGGTTGCCCTCACCGGTCGGCGCGGGCCCGGGGGCCCGTGTCCGGATCTGACAGAACATGGTCATTGCGGCTGTCCCCGCCGGGCGACATGATCGACGCATGCTTCCACCGCACAGGGTCGTCGTCGCCGCCTTCCCCGGCGTCGAGCTCCTCAACGTCACCGGCCCGGCCGAGGTGTTCTCGGTCGCCACCCGGGTCGGTGGCACCCGTCGGCCCGGGTACACCGTCCGCGTCGCGACCGCCGGGGGCGAGCCGGTGGCCACCGCCGGGGGGATCCGGCTGATGGCCGACCTGACGCTGGAGGAGGCGATCGGCGAGGCGGACACCCTGCTGGTGTCCGGTGCGGTCCGCGTGGCGGACCGCGAGGTGGAGCCGGTGCTCGACGGCGGGATGATCGACTGGCTGCGCCGAGCGGGCCCCGGGACCCACCGGCTCGGCTCCGTCTGCTCGGGCGCGCACCTGCTGGCGGCGGCGGGCCTGCTGGACGGGCTCTCGGCCACCACCCACTGGCGGACGGCGGCGCGGCTGGCCGCCGACCACCCGCGCGTCACCGTAGATCCCGATCCGATCTTCATCCGGCATGGCCGCCTGTGGACCTGCGCCGGCATCGCCTCGGGGATGGACATGGCGCTGGCCATGGTGACCGAGGACCACGGACCGGAACTCGCCCTGGCCACCGCCCGTACGATGGTCATGTACGTCAAACGGGCGGGCGGACAGAGCCAGTTCAGCGTCCCGCTCGCGGTTCCGGCGGACCCCGGCGACCGGATCGGCGACCTGCGTGTGTGGATCGGCGAGCACCTCACCGAGGACCTGTCCGCCGCGGCCCTCGCCGCGCGGCTGCACCTGAGCGTGCGTCATTTCTCCCGGCTGTTCCAACGGCGCACCGGCACCACCCCGGCCGCCTACGTCGAGTCGGTCCGGCTGGAGGCCGCCCGCCGGCTGCTCCAGGACAGCAGCCACGGCCTGCCGGAGATCGCCGCCCTCAGCGGCCTCGGCTCCGTGGAGAGCCTGCACCGCTGCTTCCGCCGCCGCCTCGGCACCACGCCCGCCGAGTACCGGCGCCGCTTCCGCTGAGCCCGCCGCACCGCACACCGCCCCACGCCCGCCGCCGCCCACCCCTGCCGCGGCGCCCCCCGCCGCACCACCCACCCCGACGCCCCCACGCTTCACATCCCCCGACGCCCTTCACACCCCCGACCGCCCGCGGACCACCGCGCGGCGGAAGTCA
Source organism: Streptomyces antimicrobicus (assembly GCF_020532625.1). Lineage (GTDB taxonomy): Bacteria > Actinomycetota > Actinomycetes > Streptomycetales > Streptomycetaceae > Streptomyces > Streptomyces antimicrobicus. The sequence goes on from NZ_JAJAUY010000096.1 coordinate 7,358, forward strand.
GCCGTGCCCCAGGAGAGAACCGTGTCCCGTACCAAGGTCGTCCCCATCCCGGTCATGGGCCGGCACCACGTCAACGCCTACCTGCTGCTGGGCCGCCGGCCCGTCATCGTCGACGCGGGAACCCCCGGGAGCGCCCGTAGGATCCGCGACCAGGTCGCCGCCCACGGGGTGGACCCCGCGGACGTGTCGCTCATCGTCGTCACGCACGGGCACATCGACCACTTCGGCTCCGCCGCCGAACTGCACCGCCTGACCGGGGCACCGGTGGCCGGGCACGTCGCCGACCTCGGCCCGTTCCGTACCGGCCGGGTCCGCGAGCCGTACCTGCCCACCGGCCCGATGGGGCGCCTCATGGCCCGGAACAAGAACCTGCACCTGCGGGTCGAACCGTTCGAACCGGGCGTCCTCGTGACCGGCGAGACCGACCTGACGGACTTCGGCATCGAGGCGCGCATCATGCCCACCCCCGGACACACCGCCGGATCGATCTCCGTCCTCACCGGCCGAGGAGACCTGGTCGCCGGCGACCTGATCGCCAACTCCTTCTTCGGCCTCGTCCGCGGCCGCCCGGCCAACCCCCCGTTCCACGACGACCCCGTGCGCAACCTCGCCAGCCTGCGCGAGATGCTCGCCCTGAACCCCACCCGGCTGCACGTCGGCCACGGCACCCCGCTGGAGCCCGACCGCGTCCGCCGCTGGGCGTCCCGGGAGCACCGCCGGCTGTCCCGGCTGGAGGCGGCCGGACGCATCCGCGTCCGTACGGAGGACCGGACGCCCGGCCGGCGGGACGACTGACCGGGCAGGGACCCGGCGACGTCAGTCGTGGTGCCGGACGGTCCTGCGGATCCAGTCCGCGTAGGCGGTCACGTCGGTGTACAGGCCCGGTCCCGCCGAGCACGCCACCCCCGGCGCCCCCGGGCCCGAGGTGACCCCGACGAGCTCCCACCGCCCGTGCGGGCCCCTGAGCAGCTGAGGCCCGCCGGAGTCCCCGAAGCACGCCATGGCCCGCGGCACCCGGCTGATCGTGCACAGCCGTGACCGGTCGGCGTAGCCGGGGGCGCACTCGTCGGCGGTCCCGATACGCGTGCCCAGCTCCTGCAACCGCTCCGCGAACGTCAGTTCGGTGTCGGCGGTGGTGCCGAATCCCAGGATCCGGGTCGGCGTCCCGGGCCGCGCGGACCGCTCCGCGATCCGGACGGGCTGCTCGCGGACCGGGCGGTCGAGACGGACCAGGGCGATGTCGTCCTTGTTGGGGGCCTTCCCGTCGCCGTTCACGTAGCCGGGGTGCACGACGGTCCGTTCGATGCGCCGGACGGTTCCGCCCGCCTTCCGCTCCTCGCTGCCGATCCGGACGATTCCTTCCAGTTGGAGGCCGTCGCCCCGGACGCAGTGGGCCGCCGTGAGCACCCACTGCGGATGGATCAGCGACGCCCCGCAGACGCCGTCGTGCACCCCGTGCTCGGGGGCCGACTCCGGGATCGACGCCATGAACGGGTAACGCTCGGTGGCGTCACCGCCGTTGACGATCGCTCCGGCGCTGCCGGTCAGCAAGGTGGTGCAGGTTGCGACGGCGAGCGCGCCGACGACGGTGGTGCGCGCCGCGCGGCGGGCGACGGACTGGAGACGGAACACCGGGGTCCTTCCCTCGTGATCGAGTGGGGTTGACGCCCGTCCACCCTGCTCGGCTCGCGCTCGACCGGACATCCGGGTAGCGGCCCGGATGCGGTAGGGGTGTCCCCCGGGGACGTCGGTGGGGCCACCCCAGCGCGCTCCGCGCCCCACCGCACGAAGATCACTTCATCGGTTCGGCAAGCATCCGCAGGCAAGGAGTGATCACGATGGACGGGTCCCGGAGGACGACCGGACGGCGCAGGCTGCTCGCCCTGACGGGGGTCCTCGCCGCCACCGCGCTGGCCGCGTCGTCACCGGCCGCGCGAACGGATCCGGTGGCCCCGGCCGCGCGGCCGGCCACGGACGCGGGCGTCGTACGGTCCCTGGAGCGGGCCGCGCACCCGCTGCGTTCGACGGAGCCCGGCGGCCGGACCGCTGACCTGCGGGCGCTGGGCGACATGGTCGGGAAGGCGAAGGTGGTGGGGCTCGGCGAGGCGACGCACGGCTCGCACGAGTTCTTCACCATGAAGGAACGCGTCTTCCGGCACCTCGTCGAGGAGCGCGGCTTCACCACCTTCGCCCTGGAGATGAGCTGGTCGGCGGGGCTCAGGATCGACGAGTACCTCCAGGGCGGGCCCGGCGACGCCAGGGGGATCGCGGCGCAGACGCTGGCCGGATCCCCTTGGGAACGCGAGGAGTTCGTCAGCCTGATCGGCTGGATGCGCGAGCACAACCGCCGCCACCCCGACCGCCGGGTCCACTTCATGGGGGACGACCTCGGGGGGCCGAAGCTCGGCGACCACGTCTTCGAGCGGGTGCTGTCGTCCGTCGGCGCGAGCCGGCCGGAGGCACTCCCCCGGCTCACCGAGCTGTACGCGGGGCTGCGCCCCTTCGACGACATCTTCGCGTACCTGCGCAAGCCGGTCGCGGAGCGGCGGGCGAACGCCGCACGCGCCCAGGAGGCACTGGACCTGGTCGCCGAGCGCCAGGAGGCCGGGGGCGGCGACCACGCCTGGACGGTGCGGCACGCCCTGAACATCGCGCAGACCTTCGCCTTCGCCGCCGTCGACCTCGCCGACCCGGCCTCGGTCACGGCCGCCGAGCGCCTACGGGACCAGGCGATGGCGGACAACGTGCTGTGGTGGCAGCGCCACACCGGTCACAAGATGCTGCTGTCGGCCCACAACGGCCATGTCGGGTACCTTTCCACGCACCCGGACATGTACCCGCGGACCCAGGGCGCCGTGCTGCGCGAGCGCCTGGGCCGCGACTACGCGGCGATCGGCTTCAGCTTCGCCGGCGGCTCCTTCCTCACCAAGGACACCTCGCTCGACGGGGACTGGAAGCCGGTCACCGTCCCCGCGGCCCGCCCCGGAACGAACGAGCACACCCTGGACCAGGTCGCCCACCGGGACTTCTACCTCGACCTGCGGACGGCACCGGCCCCGGCCCGCGCCTGGCTCGACCGCGCCCGGCCGGTCTACGACGCCGGCTCCACCTTCACCCCCGACCCGCCGCCCACCCTCGCCCTCGGCCGGGCCTACGACGTCCTCGTCCACCTGCACCGCGTCCGCGCGGCCGACCGGCTCTGAACGGCAGCCCGACGGCACGCCTGCCGGACCGGCCCGCCTGCCGAACCGGCATCTGACGGCCGGTCCGGCAGGCGATGTCCTCCCTCGCGACGGGCGACGGCCGACGAGCGGGTCAGGCGGTCAGCGGATGCCCAGAGCGACGATCTGGGTGATCGCGCCCTGGTCGAAGTTGTCGTCGCTCACGAGGATCAGCAGCCGCTCGCCGGTGGGCAGGTCCGGACCCCACGTCATGCCCTCGGTGTTGTCGACGGCCGAGAGGCCCAGGCTGTGGAAGTCCGCGACGAGCCGCTTGCGCATCGGCACGACGGTCTGCCCGGCCAGCGACTCCTTCGCCCGTACGTCGGTCGCCCCGCGCGTGGTGGCGTCGAAGAGGCGGATCTTGTAGCCGGCGCCGGCGACCCAGGTGCGTTCGAGCACGAGGTAGCGGTCGGGCTGGTCGGGGAAGGCGAGGAGGGACGGGACCCCGGTGTCCGGACCCCAGGGGCTGTCGGGGTCGTTCTCCGCGAAGATCTTCTCCAGCGGGTAGGCGAACTGCCCGAGGACCCGGCCGTCGCGGCTCTGCTGCGTGACGCGGACGAGCGCGCCGTTGTTCACGTCCGGCTCCGGGCCGTCCTGGAGGAGGGGCCCCTCGATCGCGCTGGTCACCACCTTGCCCTTGGCGCCGAAGGTGATCGCCTCGATCGCCTGGTTCCGGCGCGGACCGCGCTCCTCCATCGTGACCGTGTAGTTCGCCGGCAGCTTCAGCTGTCCGAAGTGGTCGCCGACGGGCGAGGCGAACTGGATGGACGGCTGGACGACCGGTGGGCCCGCCACCTTGGGCCGGTCGCCCTCCTGGGCCCACCAGTAGTCGCAGCTGTGCGGGTCGACGCGGATCTCCTCCGGGTCGACGGCCTTGCCGTCGCCCAGGGCCGGGGAGGGGTACGGGGAGCCGTCGGGCTGGAGGAAGGGATGGGTGCCGGTGAAGTCGACGGAGTGCACGCCGCCGGCGTCCACGTCCAGCTTGGCGGTGTAGAAGCGGGCGGGCTGCAGGTAGGAGCGGTCGTCGCTGATGAACACGTACTCGCCGGTGCACGGGTTGCGGTCGATGCCGGAGAGGCCGCCGACCGTGGTGCCCTGGAAAGCGAGCTTGTGCGCAACGGTCCTCTCGCCGATCAGGCGGGCCTGCACGGCGTGCCCCGGCCGCTGTCCGGGACCGCCCGGTGGGGCGGCGGCGGCCACGGCCGGGGCCAGGGTCGAGGTCAGCAACAGGGCAACGGCGCACGCGCGGCGCGTCAGTGAAGAAGTCACCGGATGATCTTGGCCCGTGCCGGTCCGACGCACAGTCACCCAATCGGGTAGGGCTGCCCGGACACCCGGGCGTCCAGGTCCGGCGGGGAAGCGATCGGGCGGGCCGGAAGGGCCGGCCCGAGCATCTTCCCGATGCCGAAGAGGGCCTGACCGCTCAGCAGTTGGACGATCCGGTGACAAGATCCGCCGCGCCGAGGCCAGGGCGCCCACCTGCCCGGACGCACCCGCCCGGGCCGCCGGTCCGGACTGCCGGTCCGGGTCGCCGGTCCGGGCCGCCGGTCCGGACTGCCGGTCCGAGCCGTCGGCCGCCGGCGGGCGGTGACGCGCGTCATGTCGCCCGTCCGCCGCTCGGGGCTACGCTGGTCGGCCACGAGCGGAGCGGCGCAGCTTCGCCCCGCAGCTCGCGGACCCGGCACGGGCCGGCGAGCACGCCCCCGAGGAAGCCGCCGTGTCCGCCGATCTCGCACCCGTCATAGCCGCCGGCACCCGCTGGCTGCTGACCGCCTTCCCGCCCGCCCCGGGGGCGTACAGCCGGGCCCTGGCCGAGGCGCAGGCGCGGCAGGCCGTCACCCTCGCCGCCGCCCTGCGGTATCCGACGCCCCTCGACGCGCAGCTGCTGCATCTGCTCGGCCCGGGCGGAAGCGCCGGGCTGGACCGGCTGTCCGGCGCCGAGCACGGCGGCGACGCCGACGCGGGGTGGCGTACCTGGGTGGACGAAACCGTCGTCAGCTGGGCCGCCTGCCTCCTCGCGGACCCCGCCCTCGCCGCGGACGCCCACCGCCTCGTCGACCGCGGCCGGACCGGCGAGGTCACCCGCCTGACCCGCCCCGGCGACCACGAACACCGGGCCGCGCCGCTGCTGCGCCACCCCGACCTGCTCGAACCGGTCGCCGCCCGCCACCGGGCCCTGCTGCGCGACCGGCTGGACAACGAGAACGCCGCCCTGGGGTGAGCCGGGCTCCGCGCCCTCTGCTTCAGCCGGCGGCCGCGGTGAGCAGGCGGCCCATGGCGGCGACCACCGAGGGTTCGACGCGGTAGTAGACCCAGGTGCCGCGGCGTTCGGAGCTGAGCAGGCCGGCTTCCTTGAGCTTCTTCAGGTGGTGGGAGACGGTCGGCTGGGAGACGCCGACGTCGGAGATGTCGCAGACGCAGGCCTCGCCGTCCGCGTGGGCGGCGACCGCGGAGAACAGGCGCAGCCGCACGGGGTCGCCGAGGGCCTTGAACATCTTGGCGGTCCGTTCGGCCTCCTCGGCGCTGAACGGGCGCTCGGCCAGCGGCGGGCAGCAGGGCTCGACCGCCGTCTCCGGCTCGACCAGGGGCAGCACCTTGGTGTTCGACATGTGTCTATGTTGACACGCATCGATCCGTCCCGGGAGGCCTCCCGCCCACTGTTTCGATTTTTGTCTATGTTGACGTTCATCGAATTGCGGTGCATGCTGGCGGCACAAGGCATCGACGGACATCGAATCAGAGGAGATCGTCGTGAACGCCACCGAGAACGGCCACCTGCCCGTCGTGGTCATCGGCGCCGGGCCCGTCGGCCTGGCCGCCGCCGCGCACCTGCTCGGGCGCGGGATCGCGCCGCTCGTCCTGGAAGCGGGCGACGGGGCGGGGGCCGCCGCCCGCGCGTGGGGGCACGTACGCCTGTTCTCGCCGTGGTCCGAGGTCGTCGACCCGGCCGCCGAGAAGCTGCTGGCCCCCACCGGCTGGGTCCGCCCGGCCGGGCACACGTACCCCACCGGCGGGGAGTGGGCCGAGCGGTACCTCGCTCCGCTCGCCGAGGCCCTCGGCGGGCAGCGGGTGCGCTTCGGGGTGACCGTGACCGGGGTGGCGCGGGCCGGGCGGGACCGGGTCGTCGACTCCGGACGCGAGGACCAGCCCTTCACCGTCCACGTGCGGCGGGCCGACGGCGGCGAGGAACGGATCACCGCCCGGGCCGTGATCGACGCGTCCGGTACCTGGTCGACGCCGGGCCCGCTGGGGGCCGACGGCCTGCCCGCGCTCGGGGAGCGCGGCGCCGCGGAGCGGATCTCCTACCGGGTTCCCGACCTGCGGGACCCGGCGGTCCGGGACCGGTACGCGGGCAAGCGGGTGGCCGTCGTCGGCTCCGGCGCCTCGGCCTTCACCGCGCTCGCCCAGCTGGCCGAGCTGGCGAAGGAGGCCCCCGGCACGCACGCGGTCTGGGTGCTGCGCCGCGGCATCACCGGCTCCACGTACGGCGGCGGCGCCGCCGACCAGCTCCCGGCCCGCGGCGCCCTCGGGCTGGCCGCCAAGGCGGCGGTCGAGGAGGGCCACGCCTCCGCCGTCACCGGGTTCCGCACCGCCGCGGTCGAGCGCGCGGGCGACCGGCTCGTGCTCGTCGCCGAGGACGGGCGGCGCCTGGAGGCGGTGGACGAGGTCATCGGCCTGACCGGCTTCCGGCCCGACCTGTCCTTCCTGGACGAGCTGCGGCTGGGCCTGGACGAGCGGCTCCAGGCCCCGACCGCGCTGGCCCCGCTGATCGACCCCAACGTCCACTCCTGCGGCACGGTCTACCCGCACGGCGTGGGCGAGCTCTCCCACCCCGAGCCCGGCGTGTACCTCGTCGGCATGAAGTCCTACGGCCGCGCGCCGACCTTCCTCGCCCTGACCGGCTACGAGCAGGTGCGCTCCGTCGCCGCCCGGCTCGCCGGCGACCACGAGGCCGCCGGGCGCGTGGAGCTGACCCTGCCGGAGACCGGCGTGTGCGGAGGCGCCGGGCTCTTCGACCAGCCCGAGGCCGCCGAGGAGCCGGGCGGCGGCTGCTGCGGCGCGCCCGCCCCCCTCACCATCGGCTCCGCGCCCGCCCGCGGCGGGTGCTGACCGCCGATGACCGGCGGCCCGGCCGGTCCGGCCGCGCCCGGTACGGGGGACCGGGCGCGGCCGCGCGCCGTGCTGCCCGCCCTGTGCGCCACGCAGATCACCGGCTGGGGCACCGTCTACTACGCCTTCCCCGTCCTCGCCCCGGACATCAGCAGCGAAACCGGCTGGTCCCCGGCCGCCGCCACCGCCGCCTTCTCCCTCGCCCTGGTCGTCTGCGGCATCGCGGGCGTCGCCGTCGGGCGGGTCCTCGACGGCCGCGGCCCCCGGGCCGTGATGACGGGCGGCTCGGTCCTCGGCACCCTCGCACTGCTCGCGGTGGCGGCCGCGCCGGGCCTGCCGTGGTTCTTCGCCGCGTGGGCCCTGGCCGGGGTCGCGATGGCCGCGACCTTCTACCCGCCCGCCTTCGCCGCGGTGACCCGCTGGTGGGGGGAGGACCGCATCCGGGCCCTGACCGTCGTCACCCTCGCCGGCGGCCTGGCCTCCACCGTCTTCGCGCCGCTCACCGCCCACCTCGCCGAACACCTCTCCTGGCGCGCCACCTACGTCGTCCTCGCCGGGATCCTCGCCGCCGTCACCGTCCCCGCCCACGCCCTCGCACTGAACGCCCCCTGGCCGGCGGCCCCGCGGGCACCGGCCCGTGCCGCGAGCGGGGCCGCGGCCGTCTCCCGCAGCCGGCCCTTCCTCCTGCTGGCGGCCGCCTTCACCCTCTCCTCGTTCGCCCTGCACGCCGTCGTGATCGGCCTCGTACCCCTGTTCACCGAGCGCGGCGCCTCGACCACCGCGGCGGCCTGGGCCCTCGGGCTCGGCGGCGCCGGCCAGACCCTCGGCCGCCTGCTGTACGCGCCGCTGGCCCGCCGGACCGGCGTCACCTCCCGTACCGTCACCCTCTTCGCCCTCGGCTCGGCCACCACGGCCGCCCTGGCACTCGTACCCGGCCCGTACGCCGTCCTGGTCCTACTCGCGGTCGCGGCCGGGCTGGTCCGCGGCAACCTGACCCTCCTTCAGGCCACCGCCGTCGCCGACCGCTGGGGCGCCACCCACTACGGCCGGCTGTCCGGCGTCCTCGGCGCCCCCGCCTCCGTCGCCGCCGCCTGCGCTCCCTTCGCCGGGGCCGCCCTCGCCCCGGCCCTCGGCGGCCGTCCGGGACTCTTCCTGGTCCTGGCCGGTGCCTGCCTCGCCGCCGCACTGCTGACACTCGGCACTTCATCGACTATCGTCGATGATCGATGAAGAAGACGCAGCCCTCGATCACCGAGGACCAGGCCCGCACCTACGCCGCCTGGTTCAAAGCCCTGTCCGACCCGACCCGCATCCGGCTCCTGCACCTGCTGGCCGCCGAGGCGCGCCCCATGAGCGTGGGCGAGCTGGTCGAGCGCGTGCCGATCGGCCAGTCCACGGTCTCCCACCACCTGAGGACCCTCGCGGACGTGCGGTTCGTCCTGCCGGAGAAGCAGGGCACCTCCACCCGCTACGCGGTCAACCGCACCTGCCTGACGGTCTTTCCCGAAGCCGTACGGGCCATCCTGGGCGAGGAGGACGGCCGTGCCCGCTGAGTTCGCGATCACGCCCATGACCGCCGACCATGCCGACCAGGTCCTTGCGATCTACCAGGCGGGCATCGACGAGGGCGACGCCACCTTCGAGAGCGCCGCGCCGTCGTGGGAGGCCTTCGACGCGGCCAGGCTCCCCGAGCACCGCTTCGCCGCCGTCGACGGCCACGGCACGGTGCTCGGCTGGGTCGCCGCCTGCCGCGTCTCCGACCGCTGCGCGTACGCGGGCGTGGTCGAGCACAGCGTCTACGTCTCCCCCGCCGCCCGCGGCCGGGGTGTGGCCCGCGCCCTGCTGGACGCCCTGATCGCCTCCACCGAGGCAGCGGGCATCTGGACCGTCCAGTCGGGCGTCTTCCCCGAGAACACCGCCAGCCTCGCGCTCCACCGGAAGGCCGGCTTCCGCGTCATCGGCACCCGTGAACGCATCGGCCGCCACCGCGGCGTCTGGCGCGACGTGGTCCTCCTGGAACGCCGTAGCGCGGTGGTGGCGTGAGCGCCGGGTCCCGCGAGGCCGGTGCCGGCGGCGCCGCCGACGCCGCCGCCGCCGGTTCCGCCGGTTCCGCCGCCGGTGCCGCGCGATCGGCGCCCCTGGCGTTCGGCGCGGGAGCGGCGATCGGCGTGCTGGGCGGGATGATCGGGCTGGGCGGAGCGGAGTTCCGTCTGCCGCTGCTGATCGGGCTGTTCGGCTTCGCCGCCCTGTCGGCGGTCGTCCTGAACAAGGCGATGAGCCTGGTCGTGGTCCTGGTGGCGCTGCCCGCCCGGCTGGCAGCGGTGCCCGCCGCCGAGGTGGCGGCGCGCTGGCCCGTCGCCGTGAACCTGCTGGCCGGCAGCCTGCTGGGCGCCTGGGCCGGCGCCGCCTGGGCGGTACGGATGCGCTCGGCCACGCTGTACAAGGTCCTCGCGGCGCTGATGGTGCTGATGGCCGCCGCGCTGGTCCTCACGCACACCACCCCCCTCGGCACCCTCGCGCTGCCGCTGTGGGCGCGGGTGCCCGCCGGTGCCGCCGCCGGGTTCGGCATCGGCGTCGTCGCCGCGCTCATGGGCGTGGCCGGGGGCGAGCTGCTGATCCCGACGATCGTGCTGCTCTTCGGCGAGGACATCAAGACCGCCGGGAGCCTGTCCTTGCTCGTCTCCCTGCCGACCATGCTCGTCGCGTTCGCCCGGTACAGCCGTGACGGCAGCTTCGCCGTCCTCGGCGCGAACCTGCGCCTGACGGGGATCATGGCGGCGGGCTCGATCGCCGGAGCGGCCCTGGGCGGGCTGCTGCTGGGGGCGTTCCCGGACGCGTTCCTCGTGCCGGCGCTGGCCGTGATCCTGCTCGTCTCCGCGCTCAAGGTCGCCCGTCACGCCTGACCGCGTCCGCGCGCCGCGTCAGGCCCCGGAGCGGGCCTCCACCGCCGACGGGTCCTCGGCGTCCATGAAGACCACGGCGACGAGCGCCAGCCCCACCACGGCCCCGATCAGCTGTGCGCCGATGAATCCGGCGACGGAGGACGGGGCGATCCCGGCGAAGGTGTCGGTGAACGCGCGCCCGATCGTGACCGCGGGGTTGGCGAAGGAGGTGGAGGAGGTGAACCAGTACGCGGCACCGATGTACGACGCCACCGCGACGGGCGCGAAACGCAGCCGGTCGGACTTGGCCAGGCCGAAGATCAGCAGGACCAGCCCCGCGGTGGCCACCACCTCGCCCAGCAGCAGCGTGCCGTCGGAGCGGTCGTGCTGGGACCACTTCACCAGCGGCTCGCCGAACATGGCGTCCGCGAGGACCGCGCCCCCGATCGCGCCGCCGATCTGGGCGGGGACGTAGGCGCCGAGCTCGCGGGCGGTGACGCCGGCGCCGCCGCGGCGGGCCGTCCACCACTCGGCGAGGCTCACGGCGGGGTTGAAGTGGGCGCCGGAGACGGGGCCGAGGAGGGCGATCAGGACACCGAGCCCGAAGACGGTGGCGGTGGAGTTGGCCAGGAGCTGCAGGGCGACGTCATCGGTCAGCCTCGTCGCCTGGATGCCGGAGCCGACGACGACGGCGACCAGCGCCGCGGTGCCGACGAGCTCGGCGGCCGCTCGGGCGAGCAGGGGCTTGCGGGGCGGGGTCGCGCCGGGGACGGGCTGGGGCGCGACGACCGGTGCGGAAGCGGTCGTCGGCTCGGTGGCGGTCACGGCGGGGTTCTCCTCGGGGCAGGTGGAGGCGGTGCGGACGGCTAGGGGCAGGACCGCTTGAGGTTCGCCTCCGCGGTGGCGCGCGCGGTCGTGGCGAGGTCGGCGAACCGGTCGGCGATGCCTTCGACGACCTCCGGGCGCAAGCGGTAGTAGACGAACCTGCCGCACGGCTCCGTGTCCACGACCCCGGCCTCGCGCAGCACCTTCAGGTGGTTGGAGAGGTTCGTCTGCTTGGCGCCGGTCTCCTCGACCAGGTGCGTGGTGCAGAGCGTCTCCCGGGCGAGCAGGGTCACGATCCGGAGCCTGAGCGGGTCGGCGAGCACCCGGATCAGATCAGCGTCGACTGACGTCATCATCCGCTGATACTGTCACATCACCCGCGACTGACACCAGTGCGGGCTGAACCCTGCCGCGCCGATCCGTGCCGCGCCTTGCCCGCCGTGAAGGAAGAGCCGATGTCCGCCGCCACCCCGCTCGCGTCCGTGCTGTTCGTCTGCGTCCACAACGCCGGCCGTTCCCAGATGGCCGCCGGCTTCCTGCGCCACCTCGCCGGCGACCGGGTCGAGGTCCGCTCCGCCGGTTCCCTGCCCGGCGACCAGGTCAACCCCGCGGCCGTCGCCGCCATGGCGGAGCTCGGCATCGACATCTCCGACCAGCAGCCCAAGGTCCTCACCCCCGAGGCCGCCCAGGCGTCCGACTACATCATCACCATGGGCTGCGGCGACGTCTGCCCGTACTTCCCCGGCAAGACCTACCTCGACTGGCAGCTCGACGACCCCGCCGGGCAGGGCGTCGAGGCCGTGCGCCCCATCCGTGACGAGATCAAGGGGCTGATCGAGGGCCTCGTCGCGGAGATCGACGCGCGCAAGCCCTCCCTCTGAGCACAGGCCGGCCGCCGGCGCCGGCCGCCGACGGCTCTCGGCCCGAGTCGTATCGGGGTGGTTTGTTCACGTATCGGACAGGGTATTGCGGGCGACCGCGCCACTGCCCAGACTGAGCGGACCCCCTTCCCCCCACACAGAAGAGCAGGTGCCGTCATGGGCGACCACGTGCACATCCGCCTCAAGGACGGCATGGAAGTGTCGGCGGCCGGTGAACTCGTCGAGACGTACCACTGCCCGTGCGGCAGCACGTGGACCAAGATCTACCCGGTCGAGGGCCGTGAGCCGTACACGGTGCAGGGCCCCTGAAGCGCCCACCGTGAAGCGGCCCCTCCCCTTCCACCCTCCCCCCGACCGCGCGCGTGACGCGGCGGGCCGAGCGACCGCCGCGCTCAGGCCCCCGCGCTCCCGTGCATGCCCTCGCTCCCTTGCATGCCCTGCATCGGCGCGGCCTGCGCGCCGTGACCGCCTTCGCCCGCCCGGGGCTCCTCGGCTGCGCCGAGGCCCCTGGCCCCCGCGCTCTTGAGCTCGACCTTGCGTCGCCTGCTTTCGGTCGTCTTGGGAATGCGGACGGTGAGCAGTCCTTCGCTCAGGTCCGCGTCGCACCGGCTCGCGTCCACCATGCCCGGCAGGCTGGTGCGGTAGGAGAACTTGCCCGTCCTACGGGACAGGACCTTCCCGCGGTGCTCCTCGGAGACCTCGCCGCTGATGCTGAGCTCGTTGTCGCCGACCTCGATGTCGACGTTCTCCGCGGGTACGCCCGGCAGTTCCATCCGCACGACGTACGCGTCGTCGGTCTCCTCCTCCTCGGCCATCGGCAGCCACTGCCCGCCGGCGGTGGCGGGAACCGCCGCCTGCTCCAGCAGCCGGCCCATCTCGCCCCACATGTTCTCGAACTCCCGGAACGGGTCCCAGGACGGCCGCAGCCGCTCGGACAGAGCGCCTCCGCGCCGGATCGGCAGCGCCATCGTCAACACCTCCATGTCGTCAACGGCCGGGAGCGGGGCCGGAACCGCTCGAAGGGGTGCTCGCGCCGCGCTCCCGTCCCGCGGCGCCTGTCCGCCCCACCGGCGGCTAAACCCCGGAGGGCTCAGCGTTCGCCCCGGGCAGCCGTGAGCCAGGTGACGGCCCGGTTGATGTCGGTGTGGGAGACGATGCCGAGGAGGGCGCGGCCGTCCGGGGAGAGGACCAGGAGGCGGTTCTCGCCCGCCGCTTGCAGGCGCGGCAGGACGTCACCGATCGGCTCGTCGGGGCGGGCGGTGGCGACCTCGTCCAGGGGGGCCATGACCTCGGCGACGGTGGTCGAGCTCCGCCGGGGCCCCGGCGTCCGGTCGATCCTGGCGACGGTCACGAGCCCCACGGGCGCCCCGTCGGGACCGACCACGGGAAAGGCGGTGTGGCGGTGGTGCCCGAAGGGTGCCGCCTGGAGGAACCGCTCCACGGTCGCGTCGGCGGGCACGGTGACCGGATCGGGCGTCATGATCTGCCGCACCGAGATCCCGGCCAGCGCCCCGCGCAGCTGCGCCTGCTGGCCCTCGGCCGTGGCGGCGGCGATCAGGAACCCGCCGATCAGGGCCGTCCACAGCTCCGAGAGCGTGCCGGTGACGAGCATGGAGAGGAAGCCGTAGGCGACCAGCAGCCACCCGAAGCCGCGCCCGGCCGCCGCCGCGACCACCGCTGCGCGCACCGGGTCGCCGGTGACCTTCCACACCGCCGCGCGCAGCAGCCTGCCTCCGTCCAGGGGTGCGGCGGGGATGCTGTTGAACAGGGCCAGCACGACGTTGATCGCGGCGAGCCAGGCGACCGCCTCGACGATCGGCGCGGGCACCGACACAAGACGCAGCCAGCCGGCCAGGAGGGCGAACAGGACGCCGAGCAGGGCGCTGGTCAGCGGCCCCACTCCGGCGATGCGCACCTCCGCTCCCGGGCTGGCGGCCTCACCCTTCAGCCGGGCGACGCCGCCGAGCATCCACAAGGTCATGTCCTCGACCTCGACGCCGTTGCGCCGCGCGACGACGGCGTGCGCCAGCTCGTGCGCCAGGATGGAGGCCACGAACACCACCGCCACCGCGAAGGCGAGCCCCCAGTAGGTGCCGGTCGCGTAGCCGGGATGGGCGTGCGAGAGCCGCCCCTCCGCGAGGCTGACGGTCACCAGCCAGAAGATGACGACGACGCTCCAATGGAGGGCGACCCGCACTCCGGCGATGCGCCCCAGCGTGAACGTTCCCTTCACCGTGCGCCTCCCGCGGTCCCCGGTCACTCGGCCTGCACGGGAGGCGCATACCCAGGGGCCCCGCCGACACGGCACCTTCCCCCGGCCATGTCACGCCCCAGCCTTGATAGGAGGAGGCTCAACTTTGTATACATGGAACAGGAAGGTTTGAAGTTGTCAGCCCTCTGGGGACGAGGAGGTGGCCGAGATGGCACGTGCGGTCGGAATCGACCTCGGTACGACGAACTCCGTGGTGAGCGTTCTGGAAGCCGGTGAGCCGACCGTCGTCACCAACACCGAGGGAGCCAGGACCACCCCGTCCGTCGTCGCGTTCGCGAAGAACGGCGAGGTCCTGGTCGGCGAGGTCGCCAAGCGGCAGGCAGTGACCAACGTCGAGCGGACCGCCCGCTCGGTCAAGCGCCACATGGGCGAGGCCGACTGGCGGTTCCCCGAGCACGGCAGCATCGACGGCAAGCGGTACACGGCGCAGGAGATGTCGGCGCGCGTGCTGCAGAAGCTGAAGCGGGACGCCGAGGCGTACCTGGGCGACGAGGTCACGGACGCCGTGGTCACCGTCCCGGCGTACTTCGACGACGCCCAGCGCACCGCCACCAAGGAGGCCGGCGAGATCGCCGGGCTGAAGGTGCTGCGGATCATCAACGAGCCGACGGCGGCGGCACTCGCCTACGGCCTGGACAAGGAGAACGACCAGACGGTTCTCGTGTTCGACCTCGGCGGCGGCACGTTCGACGTCTCGCTGCTGGAGATCGGCGAAGGCGTGCTGGAGGTGAAGGCGACCAACGGCGACACGCACCTGGGCGGCGACGACTGGGACCAGCGGATCGTCGACCACCTGGTCAAGCAGTTCAAGAACCACCACGGCATCGACCTGTCCCAGGACAAGATGGCGCTGCAGCGCCTGCGCGAGGCCGCCGAGAAGGCGAAGATCGAACTGTCCTCCGCCACGGAGACCACGATCAACCTCCCCTACATCACGGCCTCGGCCGAGGGCCCGCTGCACCTGGACGAGAAGCTCACCCGCGCCCAGTTCCAGCAGCTGACCGCGGACCTCCTGGAGCGCTGCAAGACCCCGTTCCACAACGCGATCAAGGACGCCGGGATCGGCGTCTCCGACATCGACCACGTGATCATGGTCGGTGGTTCGACGCGCATGCCCGCGGTGACCGAACTGGTCAAGGAACTGACGGGCAAGGACCCGCACAAGGGCGTGAACCCGGACGAGGTCGTCGCGATCGGCGCCTCGCTCCAGGCCGGTGTGCTCAAGGGTGAGGTCAAGGACGTCCTGCTGCTG
>NZ_JAJAUY010000097.1 GCF_020532625.1 Streptomyces antimicrobicus
GGGGGGGGGGGGGGGGGGGGGGGGGGGGGGGGGGGGGGCCGGCGGGGAAGAGGGGGCGTCGGCGGTTCGGGTGGCAGGGCTGTGGTGGCTGGCGGCGGGCCGGGCGTGCGGGGCGCGGGGGCTCTCGGGGGCGAGGGCGCCCCAGAGCAGGGTGCCGAGGGTGGGCGCGTCGACGGGCCCGGTCAGCGGCCCGCGGGCCGAGGTCCGGGCGGCCAGGACGGCGGACAGCGCCACGTCCGGCAGCGGCCGCGCGGGCAGCGCGGTCTCGTACGGCGAGGGGCCGGGGACCGTCGTGCCGGTGGCGGGGCGGGGGGTGCTGTCGTCGAGCGTACCGACGGTGAACTTGCTGTGTTCCAGGTAGCGGCGGTCCGGGGCGTCGGGCCCGTCGGCGAAGAACGGATGGGGCCCGTCCGCCTCCAGCAGGCTGCGCGCGGCGAGCCGGCACACGGCCCGCTCCTCGTCGGGGCCGATGCCCAGCCGGTTGAGCAGCATGTGCAGTTGGGAGGCCCAGACCCAGAGCAGCCCGGCCGGGTGGTGCTCGCGCTCGCGCAGCCGTTTGTCGGCGGCGGTCACCGCCGTGGCCCACTCCGCCTGCCAGGCGGGGGCCGTGCCCTGGTCCAGCCGCTCGCGTACGGCGGCGGCGCGGCGGGTCAGGGCCTCGCGGCGGGTCGCGAACACGGTGTTGACCCGGGTGTGGACGACGGCCCCCGGCAGCAGCGGCACGTCGGTCACCCACCGCCAGCCCGCGGCGTGCTCGCGCAGCCAGTGGCCCGCGGCCTGCGCGTCGAGGCCGAGCGCGCAGGCCGTGCCGAGGACGGCGTCCAGGGCGAGGGCCAGCCGGTCGGGGTGCGCGGACCGGTGCAGGGCGCGCAGGGCCGCCACCGCCGTGCGGCTGGAGGCGGCGAACACCTCCTCCGCGACGGGCAGGGCGAGCGCGCCGCCGTAGCGCTCGGTCTCCGGCTCGTACGCCACGTCGCGGACCTCGGCGTGCATCGACGGCCAAGGGCCGGTGCCGGGCAGCACCGGGACGGCCGAGGCGGCGCGGGTGAGCGCGCCGGGCAGGGCCGCGGCCGCCGGTGGGGCGGGGTCGCGGACGCGGACGCGGAGGTGCGGACCGCCCTCGCCGTAGCGGATGAAGAACCATCCGGAGGCCTCACCGCGGGCCACGAGGCCGTCCAGCAGCGGGGCCAGATCGTCCGTCAGGAAGCGGTCGGTCTCGACGGTGCCGCTGTGGAGGTACACGTGCAGGCTCTGCCAGCGGGGCATGGGGGCTCCTGGGGGTCGGGGGTGAACGGGGGCGGTCCGGCGGCGGGAGGCGAAGGGGTTGGGGAGGGGACGAGGGCTGGGGCGCAAGAAAAGTGGTCGAAAGAACCAGGCAACGAAACAACCCCAAGAAGGGGTCAAGGAAGCAGAGGAAGAGGGCGAGAGGGGCGAGAGGGCGAGAGGCCAGAGGGAGACGGAGACGGACGGGGACGGGGACGGGGACAGCGGAAGCGGGAGCGGGAGAGGGAGCGGGAGCGGGAGAGGGAGAGGGACGAGAGGGAAGCGGTCAGCCATCGGAGAGGGGCAGGGAAAGAAGGGGGGCGAGGAAGTGGTCAGGGGAAAGGGTGCGGGTGCGGGTTCAAGTCCTCGGGGCGGAGGATTCCGGGGGCCCGACCGAGGTGGGCCGGGACCTCCAGGAGCCGGGGCAGGCCCTGGGTGCGCCGGTTGTGGTGGCCGAAGGTCATGGGGAGGGTGCCGGGGACGATCACCTTCGCTCCGTACAGGCCAAGTCCGGCGGCGACACCCGGTTCGTCCTGGCGTACGGCGATCACCTCCAGTCCGAGGCCGGCGAGGCGCCGTACGGTCGAGGTCAGGAGCCCGCGCAGGTCCGGCACCGGGTGGGGGGCGTCCGGCCAGAGTTGCTGCCAGGGGAGTTCGGGTGACGGGGTGAGGAGGAAGGCCAGGCGGGGTGCTGCCTCCGGGAGGGTGTTGACGCCGACGTGGTCGTCGAGCGTGAGCACCAGTTCGGGCCGGTCCAGCAGGGTGCGCAGACGTCGGGGGTCGCGGGGCGCGTCGGGCGTGAGGGCGCGGTGCGGGGCTTCGTGGACGTTGGTGACCACCTCGGCCACGGCGGAGCGGATCGCGACGCGGGGGTCGTGGTGCGCGCCGGCGGCCAGGAAGGCGCGGGGGGCCTCGGGGTGGGTGCCGCGGTACCGGCACACGGCGAGGACGGCCGGGACGCCGAGGTCGTTGGTGGCGTCGAGCAGCACGAGCTCGTAACCCACCAGGGCGGCGCGGTCGGCCAGTTCGGCGGTGCGGGGGTCGTCGTCGGGGAGGGCGACACGGCGTAGCGGTGTGCGGGCGTACCAGGCCATCAGGAAGGCGTCGCGCTCGGCGACCTCGAAGAGGCCGTAGAGAACGGCTTCTTGGGGGCTGTTTCCCAGGCCGCAGCCGTTGGAGGACTCGTACACGACGCGGGGGCCGTCGCCGGGGACGTCCCAGTAGGCGACGTGTTCCGGGACGGCGACCGGGCGGTCATGGGTGAGCGACCAGCCGTGCACCCAGTCGAGGGCGAGGTCGGGGTGGTAGGGGACGGTCGTGGCGGCGGGGTGGGTGTGGGCCTCGGGTGCGGGCAGTCCGAGGCGGCGCGGGTCCAGGGCGCGGTCGGGGCCGAGGGCGGCGAAGGAGGAACGCAGCACGGTGCGGCGGCCGGTCGGCCGCATGCCGGTGAACCGCTCGACGGCTTCGAACAGCGCCACCCGGCCGCTGGCGTCGAAGTCGGCGCCACGGCCGTACCCCCCGTCCTCGACCGGCCGGCCGTCGGAGACCAGCGCGGTGGTCAGGGCGAAGACGGAGTCCTCGGCCCGGGTGAGCCGGCGGACCGGCCCGAACCGCTCGTCGTGCAGGGCGGCGCGAAGGTCGGCGAGGCCGGTGCGCGGGTTGGGCGTGCGCAGCACGTAGGGGTCGGGCAGCGGGTCGGCCCCGCCGGGCAACCGGGACGCGTCGGGCCCGTCGGGCGGTAGCGGCCGACAGCGTGGGCAGCCGCCGAAGGGACGGACGCGGTGGGTGGACCAGGTGCCGCGGCCTTGGTGGAGGACATGCACGGTGGCGGTCGCCGGGCGGGACGGGGCGGGTGAGAGGTCCGCCGCCGGGTTGACGGATGGGGCGAGTGAGGCGGGCGGGGCGGGCGGGGACGGGTCATCCGCTGCTGCGGTGGGTGGGGCGGGAGTGGCGGTGTGTTCGGCGAGGAGTTCTCGGGCGAGGGTGGCGATGGCTGCGGCGTACCGCGGCCGCAGCACTCCGGCCATGTGCAGCTTGGGGCTTTCCCACGGCACCCGGCCTCCCGCCGTGGCCAGTCGCTGGTGTTCCGCGCAGGAAAGGCAGGCCGCGGCGCCGGGCCGTAGGACGGGCCCGACCAGCACGAGGGGCCCGTCGCAGCGGACGGGCAGGAGCGCGACGGCGTGGCCGAGGGCGTATCGGGTCAGCTCCTCGGCCTGACCGAGCGTCCAGTCGTCGAGCAGTACGACGGCCGTGGTGAGACCTGCGGCCGCCGCAGGGGCGACGGCCGACGCGTCGAGCACGGGGACACCGTGCGGGGCCAACGCCCGGGCCAGAACCGCCAGGGCGGATGTGGTCCCCGGAGCCGGAGCCGACGCCCCAGCCGAGGTCTCGGCCGGGGGCTGGTCCGGGGGCGGGACCGGGCTGTGGACCTGTGCGGAGGCGCGGAGCGGCGTCGGACCCTCGGCCTGGCCGGGGTCCGACGCCTGGAGCCGGGCCTGCGTCTGGGGCCGGGCCGGTGGCTGGGGCACAGGAGTAACGATCTCCGAGGGCGGCACCTGGGACGGGACCGGACCAGCGGCGGCATGGGACAGAGAGCTGGGAGGCGAGGTCATAGGGTGATGGCTCCCGGTGTGGTGGCGCCTGAGGGGATGGGCCCGGAGAGGGCGGACCCGGCCCGGCCGCTTTCGGACAGGCTGGCCTCCGAAGGAGAAGGTCCTGACGAAGTGGACCCGTCGGACGGAGCGACTCCTCGCGGAGTGACTCCTCGCGGGACGACTCCTCGCGGGGCGACTCCTCGCGGAGCGGCTCCTGACGAGTCGGCCCTTGACCGGCTGGTGCTTGAACGGGCTGCTCCTGCCGATATGGAGCCTGAGCGGGCGGCTCCTGATGGGGCGGCCTTCGGTGGGACGGCCGCTGATGGGACGGCCTCCGGCGGGACGGCTGTCGATGGGGCGGCTTCCGGCGGAACGGCCGCTGACGGGACGGCCTCCGGCGGGAGGGCTGCTGGTGGGGCGGCTTTCGGCGGGACGGCTGCTGAGCGGATGGCTCCTGACCGGAGAGTTCCTGACCGGGTGGCTTCCAGGGCGGCGGGGGCTGCGGGGTGCAGGACTGTCAGGCCGCAGGCCGTGAGCGTCGTGGCCAGGGCATGGGCGGCCCGGGTGTGGGCGGGGGTGGGGGCCGGGGGCGGTGGGTACGGCGGCGTGGTGGGGAGTTGGAGTTGGGTCAGGTGGGTCAGGGCCTGTTGCAACTCCGGTTCGCGGACGGCCAGGGTGGCGAGCCAGGCGGTGGTGTGGCCTTCGTCCTGCCAGCCCGCGGTCCGCTCCCCCGCCGCGGCGAGCCGGGCGGCGGAGCCGTCGGGGACGGCCGGGGGGCGGGTGGTGCGGCCGAGCCGCCCGGACACGGCCTGTACGGTCGCGGCGAGCGCGGCGAACGCCGCCGCGGCGGCGGGCGTGGCCTCGACCGCCCGGCCGACGAGGCGTGCGCCCGACGTGTCGCGTCCGCGCACGGAGGCGAGGTAGACGGGGAGTGCGGGGTCCGGGCGGTGGACCGCCAGCCGGGCCCGTACGCCGAGGCGCTGGGTCAGCGTCCGCCACCAGTACGCCGCCTGCGGGTGGTCCGCCCAGTCGGCGGCGGGCAAGATCCCCTCCCCCGTCGGTTCCGTGCCGAGCACGGCCAGGGCGGCGCGTCGCAGGGCACGACCGGTCGCGTGGCTGGTGTCGAGACCCACGACGGGGCCGACGGCGGCACTGACGGCGGTGCTCCGGCTGGACGCCCCAGGGCCAGGCGCATCGCCGGCCGCGCCGCCGAGCATGGCGTTGCCGCGGAGTCGGCCGGCGGTGGGGAGGTCGTCGGCGCCGAAGGCGTGGCCGGGGGCGTCAGCGGGCGGAGGGTCGAGGACCGGGCCCGGGGCGGGGGCGGAGTTGCCGGTGCCGAGTTGGAGCTCGGCCGCGTGGCAGAACGCGTCGAGACGGGCCAGGTCGGCGCGCAGGCCGCCCGTGAGCAGGAGTCCTGTCGGGGTGCGGCAGGACACCAGGGCCACGGGGAGCTGGGGCAGGTCGCCGGGTAGCGGTGCGTCCAGTTCGCCGAGCCAGCGGTCCGTGAGGGCGTCCACCCGGCGCAGCGCCTCGGGCAGGTCGGTGGGCGGGGGCAACGGGGTGTCCGGGTGTACGCCCCCGGCCCAGGGGCGGTACTCGGCGCGCGGCGGGCCGTCGGTGGCGACCAGTACCGCCGGCATTCCGGCCACCAGCCGCGGGTCGTCGCCTTCCGTCGACGGGTCGGCCGACCCGTCGAGGGCGCACAGCAGCCGGTTCACGGCCGCCCCGGCCACCAACGCGGCGAGCCTCTCGTGGCCGGGGCCCGCCCCTGCCCTCGCTCCGGGCTCCACCGTCTGGGCGACCGCTGGCCGGGCCGCCTCCTGCGGATCCCGCGCCGGACGCTGCTTCGGGCCCGGCGCCGCTGTCGCATGGGCCTCCGCCGCTCCGACCAGCCGTCGGTCTCGGGTCGGCTCAGCGTGCATCGCCATCTCCGGCTCGGACCGCTCGAACCTCCGACCCGGCTCCCGCTCCGGCTCTTCCGGCTCCGGCTCCGGCGACGGCTCTAGAAGCCGGTCTCGGACCGGGGTCCGCTCTCGGCGCGCCGCCGTCTGCGGCTGGGGCTGTGGCTGTGGCTGTGGCCGTGGCTGTGGCCGTGGCTGTGGCCGTCCGAACCATGGCCCCGATCCCAGGTCCGGTTCCGGTTCCGGGTCCGGTTTTGGTTTCGGCTCATGGCTCGGGCGCTCGTGCGGGAGCAGTTCGGGACGTGCACCTGGCTTCGGCGCCGGGCGCAGCGGGCGGTCGTGGTGCTGGGCCGCCTCTTGGCGCGCCGCCACCGCCTGCTCGGGTTGGGGTTCCTGGTCCGGCTTCGGGCGTCGGTCTGGCATCCGCTCGGGGTGCGGGTGGGAGGCCGGGTTCAGGTGGGGAGCCGGGTTCGGGTGGTGTTCCTGGGTCTGGTCCGGAGCGGCGGTGGGCAGGCGGGCCGACAGGTGGGTCGCGGCGGCGCGGACCTCCTGCGGGGGAACGGGGTGTGTCACAGCTGCCGTCGTGCCGTGCACCAGCACCGCCACGGCTACGCCGTGCTGGCTCTCCGCCTCCAGGACGACGTGGTCCGGGGGGAGGTCGGGAGTTGGCACCGGTACCGGTTCCAGCACGCTGTGGGGTGTGCACTCCGCCGACAGGGCGAGGCCGAGGTGGTGGGCGAGCGGGGCGTCCGGGTCCGCGGTGAGCAGGCGCACACGGACGGGCTCGGGTGTCGGGGACGGGTCGGCCTCGGCCTCGGCCACGAGCAGGTCGTGGGCTTCGAGTTGGGCCGACAAGGTGGCCACCGCTCGGCGGGCCGGAGAACCGGCCGGGGCGCGGTCGCGGAGCGCCGTCAGGTCCCCGGACCGCAGCGCGCCCTCCAGCAGGTGCCACAGGGCGGGCAGCGCCCGGCTGCCCTCGAAGGTGACCTGGGAGCGGTGGCCGCGGAGGTGGACGCCGTCTGTCAGCAGGGTGACCGCCGTTCCGGGCCGCAACCGCCGTCCCGTCAAGCGTTCCAGTCCTTTCGTGTCGTCCACGCCGTGGGTGCTGTCCGCCGCCCTGTGCACACCGTCCGCGGCGTGCGTGTCGGCCGCGTCGGGTGCCCCGTCGTGGCTGGTTGCGCTCTGCATGCCGTCCCTGTCGCCCGCCGCGCCCCTGCCGTCCGTCATGTCCGCGGCATCCGTCGTGTCCGTGGCATCCGTCGTGTCCGTGGCATCTGTCGTGTCGGTGCCACCCTTCGTGTCCCTGCGCGCCGTCGTGTCCGTGCCGTCCGCTCGGTGCGTGGCGGCCATGCCGTCGGCCATGGGGGGTGCGGCGTTCGCGCGGGCTCGTTCGGGTCCGCCGGGGCCGTCAAGCGCTCCGGCATCCTCCGTTCCGTCGGGGCCGTTCGCGCCGCGAGAGCCGGCGGGCGGCTCAGTGCCCCCACCAGTACTCCTGACCCCACCGGTCCGGCCGGGTCCACTTGCCCCGCGGGGCACGGCCGCCGCCTTGGTCTGGTCCGGGTGCGCCGCCGTCATGACGGCTGCTCCTGGTGTTCCACCTGGCGGATGACGTCGTCCAACACCTCGCGCCAGTCGCAGCCCGTCGCCTCGGGTACCGCGCCGACCACCAGGTGAGCGGCCAAGTAGCGTTCGATCGGGCGTACGTCACAGATCATCAGGAGCCGGTAGAGGGCATTGGTGCAGGCCCGGTAGATCAGGTAGTCCGGGCGGCTCCACATCGAGCCCTCGGGATCCGCCCGGCGCAGGAGTCGGTGGAACTCGCTGTAGTCGGTGCGGATGTCCTGGTTCCAGCGCACGTACGCGGCGGCGTCGCCGGTGGCCGCCGCGCGGGCCCGGTACTCCAGGGGGAGGCCGTGGAGGTCGCCGCCCGCGTGGAAGAGGTCCTCCGTCGTGCGCCAGGCCTGGGCGGACCAGCGGGACCATTGCTGCTCCCACTCCGTCGTGCGTCCGTCCACGATCCGCCGTACCAGGGCGCCGACCTTGTCGGCCATCCGTACCCGCCGGGCCTCGAAGGCGGAGCGCAGGCTGCCGTCCGGGTCGTCGTACAGGAGGTGGTCCTCCAGGTGCGAGACGTACGACCAGTGGCCGCCGGTCAGGCCCTCGGGGTGCGCGCAGGCGTGCAGGGTCAGCACGGTCACGGCGAACTCGACGCGGGCGGCCGCGCCGTCGTCGTGCGCGGCGAGGAAGCCGGAGCCGGCGCGCAGGGCCGGCAGGCCGCTCGCCAGCAGGCGGGTGCGCAGGGCCGTGCCGTCGGGGCCGATCAGGCCGCGTAGCGGGGCGAGGTCGACGGGCTCCACGCGGACGGCGTTGTCCTCGACGATCGGCCCGTACGGCGGGGCGATCAGCTCGGCGCGGCCCGCCCGTTCGGCTTCGCGGAGGAGGGTCTCGGGGTCCGGGCCGCCCGTCGAGGGGTGGGTGCGGATCCAGGCGCGTACGGCTTCGGCCCCGTGCTCGGCCGCCGCCGTCACGTCGTCCGCCCGGTCCGGCGGGCCCTGGATGCGCAGGCGCAGGTGCGGGCCGTGCAGCCAGTGGCGTTCGATGTGGGCGGTCAGACCGGCCGCTGTGATGCGGTCGGCGAGGGGGAGCAGGGCCTCGCGCAGCAGGGGGCCCTTGGTCGGGTGGTGGTAGTACGCGACCACGTCGCGGGCGCGGGCATCGGCGGCCCGCGCCTCCGCTTCGGCCGGCGGCTCCGCTTCGGCCGGCGACTCCGACGCCGGTTCCGGCGCCGGTTCCGACCCCGCCCTCGACTTCGCCCCCGGCATCGACCCCGACCTCGCCCCCGGCCCCGTCTCGCGCCCTGTCTCGGGCCCTGTCTCAGGCCCCCTCCCGGGCTCCGCATCGCTGCGCGCCGCCGCACCGGGTCGCGCCGCCGCTTCGGCACGCGGCGCGGCCGCCTCGCGGTGCGCGGCCGCCTCGCGATGCGCGGGCGGCCCGGGGTGCGCCGGCGGATCGGGGTGCGCGGTCTCGGCGGCGCGGGCCGGGTTGGGGCCGGGGGCTGCCGGCCTCGGCCTCGGTTCGGTGGTCATCGGTGCGGCCTTCCTTCGCGGTAGGTCTCTACGACGAGTTCCACGGCCCGGGTGGCGCGGTCACGACCGCCCGGCGCGGGCAGGGCCTCCTCCAGTACCGCGCCGTCGGTGTGGCGGGTGAGCCACTTGGCCAGGTTGCGCAGGTGCAGGGCGCTGCCCAGGTCCACGACCTGCGGTTTGGGCCGGCGCAGCCCCGCCACGAACGCCTCCGCGAACTTTCCCGGGTCCGTGCCCGGCAGTGCGGGCCGGAGGAAGACCTGGTCGGGCAGGTCGAGCAGGGCGCGCCAGCGGGCCACCGCGGTGATCGGGAGCGGGCGTTCCGCCTCCAGGTCGGCGCGCAGGCGCGCCAGGGTGGCGGCGTCCAGGTACCAGGAACGGCGGTGCAGCACCAGGTGCCGGTGGCGCAACCGGGCGGTGCGGAGCACCTGGCCGCCGGGGGCCTCCACGGCGTCCGCCGGAGCCAGGGCGCGCAGGTCCACGACGCCGGCCGGGTGGTCGCACAGGTACGGGGCGAGTCGGCCGGGGAGCATCACGGGGGCGAGGAAGCCGGCGTAGAGGACGTCGAGGAGTTCGCCGGTGCCGCGCAGCCGCAGGCGGAGCTGGTCGCTCGCGAGGTCGTGGACGAGGTCGACGTCCGACTCGGCCAGGGTCGTCCAGCGGCGGTCGGGGCCGATCTCGTCGGGGACGAGGAGGGGGTGGAGGTTGGCGTTGAACCCGCCGACGGGCCGTACGGCGGCGGCGCGCGCCCCGGGGCCGAGGCCGGTGCGGATCTGGTCGGAGACCGCGTGGGTCGCCGCGGGGTCCATCGCGTCGAGGAACCGGCTGGTGAACCGGCCCCAGCCGCCGTAGATGTGGTTGACGCACAGGAGGCCGGCGCCGGGGCCGTCGGGGGCGCCGATGCCGGTGCCGGCGGTGGGGCCGGGGCCGGGTCCGGGGCCAGCGGTGGTGCCGGGACCGGTGGTGGTTCTTGCGGCGGTGCCGGCGGACGTCGTGGCGCCGGGGCTGTCGTACGGGTTGTCCCGCTGGACGAAGTACGCGTAGCTGGTGGGGCGTTCGCGGGCCCAGGACGGCAGGCGGGGGCCGAGGCCCGGCAACAGGTCAGGGGGCAGGAGGACTTCGGTCGCGCCGGGCGGCGTCCGGCGGGCCTCGGCGCGGACCGCTTCGGTCACGGTACGGCGCAGCTCGGCGAGTGGGGCAAGGTCTGCGGGCCAGCCGTCGGGGGCGGCCGGGTCCTGCGCGGTGAGCCGGCCGGCCTCCTCCCAGGCCTCGGCGATGTCCGCGCCGAACTCCCAGGGGTGGGGGCAGGTCCCGCCGCGCCCGTAGCGGGCGACGAAGCGGGCCAGGGCGACGCGGCGCATGACGTGGCCGAGGTCGAAGGTCTCCGCGAGTGCGGTCAGTTCGGCGAGCGCCGTGTGGTCGGCTCCGCCGAGGAAGCCGGAGAGGTCCAGGGGCCGGGGCGCGACGGCGTCCTCGGTCAGGACGTCCAGGCGGGCGGGGCCGCTGCCACCGCCGCTGTCGGGCAGCGGCAGCGGTCGGCCGGCGTCGGCGAGCAGGTCGCGCCAGCGGGTGGTGAGCCGGGCCAGGGCTGCGGGGCGCTGGCGCGCGGGCCGTGCGGCGAAGGCCTGGGTCTCGGCCCGGATCTCGTCGAGGCGGTCGGCCAGGGGCTCGGGCGGCGGGGCGGAGGCGGCCGAGGCCGTCGTGCGGGGCGTACGGAGCCAGGTCGCCAGGGACGCCAGGGGGTCGGGGTCCTGGGGGCACACGGGGTCGGCGGGCACGAGGAGGCCGGCCGCCAGCAGCCGGGCGAGGTAGGCATCGGCCGGGCCGCCGCCGGTCGTCCCCGCGGCCGGGGCAGGGGCCGTCGCCAGGGCCTGGCCCGAGGCTGGGGCAGGCGCCGGAGCCGTGGCGCCGGGTGCGACGGAGGTCGGACCCGGGGCAGGGGCCGTTGCCGTTGCCGGTGCCTGGGCCGAGGCCCTTGCCACGGCCTGGCCCGAGGCACGGGCAGGGGCCGGGGCGTCGGGTGCGGGCGAGGTCGGAGGCTGGGCCGCAGTCACCGCCGGGGCCAGGGCCGGGGTCACAGCCGGAGCCGTGGCGCCAGGGGCGACCGAGGCCGGATCCGAAATCGGGGCCGGTCCTGCGGAGGTGGCCGGCGCCGGGGACGCCGGCTGCTGGGGCGGGGTGGGGGTGGCGGGCGTGGTCAGGGGAGGAGCCGGGGAGTGGGCCGGGGGGCTGGGGGTGTGCGGGGGGCGTAAGGCGGTGGTCAGGTGGGTGGAGAGGGTGGCCAAGGGGTGTGGAGGGTCGGTGAGTTCGTGGAGGAGGGCGAGGGGGGTCGTGGCGGGGAGGGTGACCTCCTCCTCAGTCGTGCTGATGTGACGGCCGCCGGTGAAGCGGTGGCGGACGCGGGCGTACGCCGCCCGGCCGTCGGCGCGCCGTGCGGTGCTGGTCATGCGGTAGAGGAGGGCGTCCCGGCGGGCGGGATCCTCGGCCAGCGCCGCGACGAGCGCGGCGACCAGGGCCCGGTTGACCCGGACGACCGGGGCGAACGACGCCTCGTGCAGACCGGCTTGCTCCCGGACGGTCGAGCCGGCCTCGGCGTGACCCGCAGGTGTGTCGGCCACCCCGTTCGTCCCGGCCGGCAGGGCTCCCCACCCCACGGCGGTGAACCAGGACAGGGGGCTGGTCTTCGTGCTGGCGCGTAGGGCGTAGCGCAGGACCGCCGGTTCCTCCTTGCGGGCGCGGCGGTCGTCGGCGCCCGCCGCCGTGCGTTCGACGGCCCGCAGCAGGTCGGGGCTGATCAGGGCGACGGCGCGGCCGAGGGCCGGCTCGCGGCACAGGGCGGCCAGTAAGGCCCGTTCGGCCGTCAGCGCCGGTTGCGCGAGGCGCTCCAGTTCGGTGAGGAGGGAGGACCGGCGTGCGCGCAGGCTCAGCCACGCGGCGAGGGACGGGACGCGGGTGGGCAGGTCGTCGAGCCGGGTCAGCAGGGCCGGTGGGGGCGTGCGGCCGTTGTGCAGGGCGCGGCGCAGGGGCAGGACCACGTCGTGGTGGAAGGTGCGCCCGTGGCTGTCGCGGCTGGCGTAGAGCGCGTCGCAGAGGCCGGGCAGGAGGGCCGCCTCCTCGTGCTCCGCCCGAGTGAGGGCGGCCAGCGCGACCCGGAACCGGTCGGCGGGCGGCTGCTGCGGCGGGTGACGCAGGACGGTGGCCCGGACGAGCGCGTAGGGCGCGGTGCGGACCTGGTACGCGGGCCCTCGGCCGCCCACTCCGGCGACCGGCGCAGGCGCCAGCTGCGTACCGACGCCCCCGGTGCCCACCGCAGGCGCCTGCTCCTCCCTGCCCACCCCGGCGGCCAGCGCAGGCGCCCGCTCCCCGCCGCTGCCGCCGCCGGGCCGTGCAGGGGTTGCCGCCCCGTCACCGGGAAGCGCGGTACGGGCGGGTGGTTCGGGGTGCGGCATGGGGATCCCCTCGTTGCGGTCGAAAAGGCCTCCCGTCCCTCGGTGGGCACCGGGGGACGGGAGGTGGGTGCGGTGCGGCGTCCCGGGGTGGTTCGGTGGTTACACCGGGATCGGCATGGGCGGGCGCGGGCCGCCGCAGGACGAGGAGCCGCAGGAGCAGGAGCTGCCGCCGTTGGATGCTCCGGTCTCCGGGAGCGCGACGGTGTCACGCATCGAGGTGACGGTGAGTTCGCCGAGGTCGAGGTCGTTCTCGTCGAAGGTCACGGTGTCGGTGATGTGGTGGTTCACAAGCGCCTCCTGGCAGGTCGTGCGGACAGGTCGTCCGGACCTTTGTCGTCCGACAGGTCGTCCGGACCGGGTGCACAGCACACGGCGGCCTTTGTGGGGCCGCCGCGCACACCATGCTAGGAGGATTTTCACCATTAATTTTCAAGTGCTCCATGAATTGGCTTCGACGCGACGCCGATGCGGCCGATAATCGCCTCCAACGGCCCGGACTTCATAAACTCGATTCGAATTCGAGGAAAATGCGAGCGTTATTCAGGGAGATTGCGCTGTCCCGGTCGGGTGTGAGCGGATGCGGGGAGGACGGCCGGGGACGAGGCTGGGACCATGCACCACGCACCGATCGTCGTACACCGGATCTCGCCGTCGGGCGGCCGCCGGGTCACCATGCTCGTGGCGGGCCACGAGGACATCCTCGGCCTGGCCCACTCCGACGCCGACGTCATCGAATTCCTCCGGCGCGCGGAGGTGCCGGACCCGGACGAGGTCGTGCTCGGTGATTCCCCGCTCGTCGACTGGGTGGGCGGGGAACCCCATGTGTACGAACAGGAGCCGTCGGACACCGACATCCCCTGACGCACCGGCGTTCCCCTCCCCCTCAATTCCCGTCGCTAACCGAGGACTCTCCCGCGAGGAATGCCGTGACGGTGGTGACGAAGAATGCGGGGTCGTCGATCCAGGGGTAGTGGGCGGCGTTCTGCTGCACGACGAGTTCCGCGTGCGGGAAGTGCGCGGCGATCTCCGCGCCGACGCGCGGCAGCGGGCCGCTGTCCAGTGCGCCCACGAGCAGCAGGGCCCGCCCTTGCCAGTCGGCCAGCGCGGCGCGGGCCGCCGCCGGGTCGAAGGCGCCGGGGTCCGGGTAGCGGGCTGCCGCCGCGTCGTGGCACTGCGCCTCCTCGGTACCGGCGTGCGCCTGGGCGGCGGTGTCCCAGCGGCCGTAGAAGAACGCGGCGGCGGCGTCGAAGTCGGCGTCGGTCGCCTCTCCGCGGAAGATCCGCTCGTAGGACGGGTACGCGTCCGCGAACCACGGTTCGGCGCGGCGCAGTGCGGCCGCCTCGTGCCGGTGCTCGACGGTGAAGTCGACGCCGAGGGCCCGGGCCCGGGCCGTGACCAGGGTCAGGGTGCGGACGCGGTGGGGGTGGCGGGCCGTGTACAGGAGGGCCAGGTCGCCGGCGGCGGAGTGGGCGAGCAGGTCGATCCGCTCCAGGCCGAGGTGGGCGCGCAGTGCCTCGACGTCCTCGACCTGCCGGTCGCAGCGGTACGTCGCCGGGTCGGCCGGGACGCCCGAGGCGCCCGTGCCGCGCAGGTCGAGCAGGTGCAGTTGCCGCCGCTCGGCCAGTCCGCCGAGGTCGCCGAGGTACGCGGAGTCGCGCATGGGGCCGCCGGGCAGGCAGAGCAGCGGCTCGCCCGAGCCCACGCGGTGGTAGGTGAGCGGGGTTCCGTCCGGCGCGGCGAAGATCGGCATGCCGCCATCATGATCGGCGATCGGCGGCACCCACAAGGGGTTACCGGGTCGGCCGCTGCTCGTTCGTCAGGTCGCGCGGCACCAGCGCTTCCGGCCGGACCGGCACACCACCGCCCCCGACGGGACCCCCGCCCCGCCCCTCCCCTCCGCTTCCTCAGACCCGGGCCGTCGGTCCCTGGCGTCCGGTGTCGGCCTGGCGGAGTTCGGCGAGGAGTTCGCTCTGGCCCGCGAGCAGTTCGGTCAGGATGCGGCGGGCGGCGCGCAGCAGTTCGGCGACGTCCCCGCCGGCGAGGGCGTAGGTGACCGTGCCGCCGTCGCGGACGGAGACCACGATGCCGGAGCGGCGCAGCACCGCCAACTGCTGCGAGAGGCTGGACGGTTCGATCTGGATCTCGGCGAGCAGGTCCCGTACCGGCATCGGTCCGTCCTGCAGGAGTTCGAGCACCCGGATGCGCACGGGGTGCCCGAGCATGCGGAAGAACTCCGCCTTCGCCTGGTACAGCGGCACCTGCATGTCGAGACCCTTTCCTGCCCGTTCCTGCCCGTTCCTGCCGGGCCGACGACGTTCCTGCCCGGGCCCATCCTGCTGTTCCGCGGCTCCGCACGTCCCCGGAGTTGACCGGTTCCGGATGTTGCGATCTGCCCATGTCTCCATGTCTCGATCTACCGAACTGTCGATGTCGCCAGTTGAAGACATCTGCAACTCGTGGGCGTGCGAAGCCGCGGTCGAGGACGGGCGGTTACAGCTCCAGCTCGCTCTCGATGCGCTTGAGCTGGTGCCGGGCCATGGCCAGGTTGGAGTTGCCCTTGTCCAGGACGACGTACAGGAACAGGCCTGTGTTCCCGCGGGTCTTGAGCAGGCGGATGAGGTGGTACTGACCGCCGAGGGTGATCAGGATGTCCTCGATCTCGTCGTTGAGCCCGAGCATCTCCATCGTGCGCACCTTGGCGCGGATCACGTCGGTGTTGCCGGCGGCGGCGACCGAGAGGTCGAGGTCCTTGCCGCCTCCCAGTGTGCCCAGGGCCATGCCGCTGTTGTAGTCCACCAGGGCAGCGCCCAGGCTGCCGTCGATGGACGTCATCGTTTCCTTGAGCGACGTCTCCACGCTTGCCATCAGGCCACTCCTCATCAGTTCGACATCGGGTCGTGAGGACGACGCTACTGACGGTGTGCGCCCGTCCGCGCCCCCTCGATCACAGTCGGCGTGAAGTGATCGCCTTGCGGCCAGGTCTGCTCCCCCTCGATCCGACACTGTCCGCCGGGCAGCGGCGGGGGCGGGGCCGCGGCGGGGGCGCGGCGGGGGCGGGGTGAGCGTCCGCCGGGGCCCCCGAGGGCCGGTCGTCTCCCTCGGGGGAACGGCGGGAACCGGTCGCCGGATCCGGTTCGACTTTGGTGCGGACGGTCCGGGGCCGAGGGGTCAGGAGCCGAACCCCCAGCGTTGGCCCGCGCTTGCGTCGCACGCCGTACGGGTGAGGCGGGTGCCCGAGCCGCCCAGGCACGACCCGGCGTTGCGCAGGGTGCTCTGGGGGCCGAGTTGCCAGGTCTGGGCGGGGGTGCCGGCGCAGGGCTGCACCGTCGGCCGGGTGCCGTTCGCGGCGTCCAGGCAGACCCCGCCCAGTCCGGTGAGCCGGCCGTCGGGATGGAGCATCCAGCGTTGGTTGGGCCCGCCGTGGCAGCCGTACAGGGTGGGTTCGGTGCCGGGTGTGGTGGAGCTGTGGGGCAGGTCGACGCAGGTGCCGGTGCCGCCGTTGACCAGGGTCGTGTCGGTGGGCAGCGGGGCGGCCCGGCCGGTGGCCGTGATGTCCGCGGCGCTGGTCCACGGTCCCCGGCCGCCGGCCTCGGTCAGGGCCCTCAGCCGGAGGTAGCGGCCGGTCTTCGCGGCCACCGGGACCGTCTTGGCCGCGGCCGTGTCGGCGAAGGTGCCGGTGGCGACCGGCTGGCCCCAGGCGGCCGTGGTGTCGGAGACGTAGATCTCGTAGGCGCCGATCCGGCCGTTGGTACCGCCGTCCTGGCGCGGCAGGTAGCCGAGGCCGTCGACGGTGTACCGGGCGCCGAGGTCGATCTGGATCTCGTGCGGCAGCGGGGCGGGGGTGCCGGAGGACCAGGCGGTGTGCCAGTGGGTGGCGGGGTCGGCGTCGAACGCGTTGACGGCCCGGCCGTCCTCGGCCGCGGTCTCCTGGCTGTCGGCCTGGACGAGGCTCCAGCCGTTCCGGGGCAGGGGCGCGGACGTGGGGACCGGCCCGGCCTCGGGGATCTTCGTCCCGGTGGCGGTGACGCCGAACGCCCCCGCCTGCTCACCGGTCTTGATCCACAGCACTCCGGCGCGGTCGGCCGGGTCGAAGAACCATCCGGTGGCCGCGGCGTCGTAGGCGCTCCGGGAGGCCAGCGGGGTCAGGGTGGTGCCGCCGACGGTGACCCGGGCGGGGGCCGCGGCGACGTGCAGGGCGAGCTCGTAGCCGCGGGAGGCCGGCTTGCCGGCGTAGTCGCCCTGGGCGGCGCCGACGGAGACGGTGACGTCGCCGGTGCCGGTGGTGGGGGCGGTGACGTCCACCCGCTGGCGGGCGTACGCGCCGTTGTGGTGGGCGCGGGTCAGGCCGTCGTCCTCGTAGAGGGTGAAGGAGGAGCTGCCGCGCGGGTGGATGTCGTAGGTGAGCGGGGTGACCGGTTTCTCGCCGGAGTGGTTCATCTGCGGCCACATGGGCACGATCGCACCGCCCTTGACGAAGAGGGGGAGGGTGTCCAGGGGCGCGGAGTAGCCGCTCAGCCAGCCGGGTCCGGCGTACGTGGTGCCGGTCCAGTAGTCGGTCCAGGTGCCGGCCGGCAGGTAGATCCCGTCGCGGACGGTGGTGTCGGAGACGACGGGGGCGACGAGCAGCGAGTCGCCGGCCAGGAACTGACCACTGGTCAGGTTGCCGCGGGCCACCGGGTCGTCGGGGTACTCCAGGACCATGGCGCGGGTGCTGGGCACGCCGGTCTCGTGCGCGATGCGGCTCATGGTGTACAGGTACGGCGTCAGACGCATCTTGAGCTTGAGGTACTTGCGGTTGATGGACAGGTACGGTTCGGCGAACCGCCAGGGCTGCTTGTCCTGGTAGCCGGCGGCCGGGTTGGTGGCGCCCCAGCCGGACATGGTCATGAAGACCGGGGTGAGCGCCTTCCACTGGAGGTCGCGGACGTACGTGCGGGGGCTGCCGCCGAAGATGCCGTCGATGTCGCCGGAGGCGTAGTTGAGCCCGGAGAGCCCGGCTCCGGCGATGGCGGGGACGTGCCAGCGCATGTCGTCCCAGGTGCCGTAGGTGTCGCCGGTCCAGACCACGGCGTTGCGCTGGGTTCCGGCCCAGCCGTCGACGGTCCAGACGAAGCGGCGGGCGTCGGAGTTGTTCTCGATGCCCTCGACGGCCTGGCGGACGCCGTCGAAGGCGTACTTGTACCCGCTGCCGATCCAGGCGACGTCGGTCTTGACGGCTCGGCTGCCGGCGACGCCGACCTCGTCGGCGATGGCGGACAGGCCCGTGGAGGTCCACAGTCCGGTCCGGAAGCCCTTGGCCCGCAGCGCGTCGACGGTGGCCTTCAGGGGCTGGGTGTAGCCGCAGCCGTAGCCGTCGTTGGGCAGGAACCAGCCCGAGGGCATGTCGGCGGCGCGGGCGTCGGCGGCGTAGCCGACCACGTCGGGGGTGGTCTGGTGGCGGGGGCGGGTGTGGTCGCCCTGGTAGTCGGGGTTGGAGGCGTTGAAGCAGTCGGCGTTGCCGAGTTCGAAGCCCCACAGGGGTGCCAGGAACGGTTTGCCGCTGACGTCGGTGTACGCGTCGAGGACGCCCTTGAGGGAGTCCCCGACGAAGTACCAGGCGTCGAAGCGGGTCTCGTCGTGGGTGAAGGAGCCCGGTGAGGTGAAGCTGTAGGAGCCCGGGGCCCAGGTGTTGCGCATCACGCCGTAGTTGCGGGTGGACATGTAGAAGGGGGCGGGGCTGGCGTTGCTGTTCTCGCGCCACTTGTTGTCGACGGCCACCGGGACGGTCCTGCCGCGCAGCGCCCACTCCCCCAGGCGCAGTCCGGTGCCGTAGAACTGCTCGTCGGCGCCCTGGGCGAGGTACTGGGTGGTCTTCCCGCCCGACCAGGAGGTGGGTCGGCTCTCCTGCCAGACGGGGGTGGTGTCGTCGGCGCGGTAGACCGAGAACCGCAGGGGTGATTTCTCGATGTGGATGGACAGGGCGGCGGTGGTGATCCGGTAGTGGGTGCCGGCGTCGCTCAGGTCGGTGACGACGGAGCCGAAGTCGGTGGTGACGGCCAGGTCGCGGCCGGCCGGGTCGTCGGTGAACGTGCCGTCGGGCGACAGCCAGAGGCGGAAGATGTCGGCGCGGGCGACGACGACCCGGGCCTTGGCCTTGGTGGTGGTGGTGACGGTGAAGGTGCCGCCGCTGCGGCTGATGCCGGTGACGGAGCCGGCGGTCGCCGCCGGGGTCGCGGCGGCCGGGCCGAGGGAACCGGCGGCGGTGAGGGCCAGGGCGGCGAGGGCTCCGGCCAGGACGGAGGCGAGCGTGCGCAGGGGCGCTCTCATGGGGCAGCTCCTCACGGGGGCGAGGGGACTGTGCCACGGCTGGGGCCGTGATTGGCATGCACCTGGCAAGGTAGCGCGCGGACCGCTCCGCTTGAAGGAAGCTGCTCAAATCTGCCCGATTTCACGCACGTTCACGCAGGCAAGGCCCGCTCGGCTGCGCAGGCGCCCCCGAACTCCTGATATAACGCTGCGTATTCGAAACGGCTACTCTGCGCACACAGGGCTCGGTCCTGGGTGCTGCCGCGCCGTGCCGTCCTCCACCGTGAAGGAGATCGACGATGACCAAGGGCCAAGGCCTCACCTGGGTCGGGATGGTCGTGATGACCCTGCTGGCCACCAGCAGCGTGACCCTCCCGCCCGCGGCCCGGGCCGACGCCGGGATGCGCCCGGCCGGCTTCGAGCACGCGCGCCCGTCCCTCCAGCCGGAGACCGCACCGCATTCCTGTCCGGCGCGGCACGGCCCGTGGCCCGAACCCGCGCGCCAGGCCGCTCATGGCGTGGGCGGCGCAGCTCCCCGGGCTGCCGACGTCCAGACCGTGCCGTAGGCCCGGAGTGGATCGGCCGGGTCGCCGGGGCGGCCTCGCAGGGTCGCGTCCAGAAAGGCGAGGGTGGCCCCGGCGACCTCGCCGCGGTGCAGGAGCGGGCCGAACGGCTGGCGCTGCACCAGGAGCAGCAGGCGCTGCTGGCCGTCGCCGAGGAGCGGGCCCGGATCACCCGCGAGATGCACGACATCGTCACCCACAACCTGTCGGTGATGGTCGCGCTCACCGACGCCGCCGTCCACGCGCAGTACCGCTCCCCGGAGCGGGCCACCGCCGCGATGCTGCAGATCTCCGAGACGGGCCGGCAGGCCCTCACCGACATGCGGCGTTCGCTGGGTGTCCTGCGGGCCGACGAGCCGGACGCCGAGCGCCACCCGCTGCCCGGCATCGCCCAGCTGGAGGCGCTCGCCGACCAGATGGCCGCCGCCGGGCTGCCGACCCGCCTGGAGGTCCGCGGCGCCCACGCCCATGTACCGGCCTCCGCCCAACTCACCGTCTACCGGCTGGTGCAGGAAGCGTTGACCAACTCCCTCAAGCACACCCCCGCCGGTACCCGCGCGACGGTGCTGGTCGAGTGCTCGGCCGGGAGCGTCGGTGTGGAGGTCACCGACAGCGGCCCCCGGCCGGCGCCTCCTTCCGCCGCGCCGTCCGGCCACGGCATGACCGGCATGCGCGAGCGCGCGGCCGCCTACAGGGGGACGCTGCGGGCCGGACCGCTTCCGGGCGGCGGCTGGGGTGTGCGGACCCGCCTCCTGCTGGGCGGCCACGGGGCGGGCGCCGCATGACGATCCGCATCGTGATCGCCGACGACGAGGCGCTGCTGCGGATGGCCTTCGGCACGGTCCTGGAGGCCCAGCCCGACATGGTGCCGGTCGGCGAGGCCGCGGACGGCGCCGAGGCCGTCCGCGTCTGCCGGGAGCTGCGGCCCGACGTCGTACTGATGGACGTCCGGATGCCCGGGACGGACGGGATCGAGGCGACCCGGCAGGTCGTCGAGGACTCCCCGGGGAGCAGGGTGCTGATCCTGACCACCTTCGACCTGGACGCGTACGCCTTCGCCGCGCTCGGCGCCGGCGCCTCGGGCTTCCTGCTGAAGAACACCCGGCCCGAGGAGCTGCTCACCGCGATCCGCAACGTGGCGGCGGGCGACGCGGTGCTCGCCCCGCGGATCACCCGGCGCCTGTTGGAGGACTTCCGTCCGCAGTTGGCCGACGGGGGCGCCCCCGTACGCGACGCGCGGCTGGACCGGCTCAGCGCCCGGGAGCGCGAGGTGCTCGTCGAGGTCGGTCGCGGCCTGTCCAACGCCGAGATCGCGGCCGCCCTGTACCTCGCGGAGGCGACCGTGAAGTCCCATCTGGGGCGGATCCTGCTCAAGCTGGAACTGCGCGACCGGATCCAGGCCGTCGTCTTCGCCCACGAGAACCGCCTCGTCCCTCCGGCGTGACGTCGGCCGAAGGCTCGGAGCGGCGGCCGGACCGCGGCCCGGACCGGGCGGGGCCGGGCCGGGTCGGGCGGGGTCGGGCCGGGCTGGGCCGGGCGAGGTCGGGCTGGGCCCCTCGTCCCGGATCACGCCGGGGGCGCCGGCAGCGGCGCCGGGACCGGCGCGGGCGGGAGGTCCTCGCCCCAGGTGGTGCGGGCGGCTTCCAGCACCGCCTCGGCGATGCGGGCCGCCGCCCGGCGGGTCCGGCCGCGCGGCCGGGCGCCGCCCGCCAGGCCGTGGGCGCGGATGGCCGGGTCGTGGGGCAGCTCCTGGACGTCGTACAGCCGGTCGGCGAGCTCCTCGGCCGCCGCCCGGACCGCGGCCGGTCCGCGCCCGGAGTCCACGGCCACCAGGACGGCCACCGTCCGGCGCAGCGGCAGGCCCGCCGCGCCCATGGCCGTGACCGCCCGCTGGAGCGTGCGGACCCCTTCCGCGGTGGCCGCGGCGCACAGCACCGGGACCGCGAAGGGCAGTTCGCACCATGCCCGGGTCAGTCCGCGACCGCCCGTGCGGTACCCGGCCAGTACGTCGTGCGCCACCGGGTGCGCGGTGTCCGCCACGAGCAGCTGCCAGCCCCCGGCCGCCCCCAGCTGGTACCAGGCGGCGGGTTCGGCCGGGAGGCGCAGCGGTGGCGCGTGCCACTCCCGGGCGTCCGTCAGGACGTCGACGGGGCCGCGCCGGGCGGCGGCGGCGCGGATCGCGGCGCGCGCGTGGGGCCGGTCCGCGGGGACCGCCGCGAGGCCGGCGCCGCCGGGCGCCCACCGGGGCCACGGCGAGACCGGGCGCGCGCCGAGGTCCATCACCACCGTGCCGCCCGCCGCGGCGAGTTCGGCGGCCAGCAGGCAGGCGAGCGTCGAGCGGCCCGTGCCACCCGTCGCCGCCATGAGGGGGACCACGAGCCGGGCGTCCGCCGGCAGCGCGACCGGCGCACCGGACGCGTACGTGTCGCGCACCCGCCCCTCCCTGCTCCCCCGGCTCCCACCGCTGCGCTCCGCCGCATCCGCGCACCCTGCGCCGCCCGGCGCGGCTGCGCGCCGCTCGGCGGCGCTGCGGCCCTCCGCCGGGTGAACGGCCGCGGCCGCACGCGGGTTACGCCGTTCGGTGCTGCCGCCGGTGCTCCGGCGCGCGCCCTGCCACGATGGGCGGGCCGAGCCGGCGAGCCGCCGTGCCGCGGAGCCGCGCTGCTGAAGGGAGCCGCACCGTGTCCGACCGCCCCGCCCGTCCGGCCGGGTCCGCCGACCCCGTCTACCTGCCCTGGGGCACGGTCACCGACCGCTTCTGGGCCAGGGGCGCGTACGGCGTCGGCGGCCGGCTCGCCGCGATCGCGGCGACGGCGGAGGCCGGTGAGGTGGCCCGGGCGGCGGCGCAGGCGGAGGCCCTGGACGGCGAGGTCAGCCGGGCGCACGGCGAGCAGCACCCGGCCCTGGTCGACATCCGCGAGGTCCGCGGCTACCTCGCCCATCTGACGGGTCAGCACACGGCGGCGGTCCGCTGGTACCTGGTGGCCGTGCGGCTGCGCGCGGAGCTGACCGGGCCCACGCACCCGCAGACGGCGCTCGCGGTCCGCCGCACGTTCAGCCTGTGGCGCTCGATCCCCGGCGGTGAGGCGCTCACCCTCGCCGCCGAGCTGCTCACCACCGTCATCGCGGTGGAGGGGCCGCGCTCGCGCACGGTGCGGCACATCGGCGGCCAGTTGCTGGCCCTGTCCGAGCCTGGCCGGATCTCGACTCACCCGTCCGCGTGACGGCCCGGCCTGCGCCGCCCCGCCGTGCGCCAGGCTGGGGCGGTGCCCGTCCGACCCGCCCCACCCGCCCGGCCCGTCCGCGCA
>NZ_JAJAUY010000098.1 GCF_020532625.1 Streptomyces antimicrobicus
GCGCCGGCTGGTGGGCCGGGACACCGAAGTGGTCGACGCGCGGGGCGACACGCTGATGAGCGGGATCCACGACGGGCACGTGCATCCCCTCGGCGCCGGCGACCGGTCGCTGCGGCCCTCGCTGGAGGGCGCCGAGACCACCGTCGCCGAGCTGACGGAGCTGCTGACCGGCTTCCTCGCCGACACCGGCGGCGCGGGCGCGGAGCCCGACGGCTGGCTGGTGGTGGAGGACTGGAACCCGGTCGGCCTGCTGCCCGCCGGCACGGCCGCGCACCACGCCCTGCTGGACGCGCTGCCGACCCGCCGGCCGATCGCCCTCGTCGGCGGCGACGGCCACAACCTCTGGGCCAACCAGCGGGCCCTGGACATCGCGGGCATCACCGCGGCCACCCCGGACCCGGTCGGCGGCAAGGTGGTCAAGGGACCGGACGGGCAGCCGACGGGCGTGCTCAAGGACGACGCGCAGGACCTCGTCAAACGGCACATACCGGCCCCGACCCGGGCCGAGCTGGTCGCGGCCTGCGCCGCCGTGCTGGAACAGGCCGCGGCCTGCGGGGTCACGACCATGATGGACGCGCTGGTGGGGCGCCACGAACTGGAGCTCTACCAGGCGCTCTCGGCGGCCGGCCGGCTGCCGCAGCGGATCGTCCCCGCGGTCCGGCTGGACGCCGTAC
Organism: Streptomyces antimicrobicus; assembly: GCF_020532625.1. GTDB lineage: Bacteria > Actinomycetota > Actinomycetes > Streptomycetales > Streptomycetaceae > Streptomyces > Streptomyces antimicrobicus. The sequence goes on from NZ_JAJAUY010000098.1 coordinate 675, forward strand.
AGGCCACGGACCCGGAGGCGGCGGTGGCGTACGCGCGGGGGCTGGAGCGGGAGTTCGGCGGGGTGGCCGGGCTGCGGTTCGGGACCGTGAAGGTGTTCCTGGACGGCGTCATCGAGTACCCGGCGCAGACGGCCGCGCTGCTGGAGCCGTACCTGGACGGCGAGGGACGGCCGACCGCCAACCGGGGCGAGCTGTACGTCCCGGCCGCCGCGTACGGGGCGCTGACCGCCGCGTTCAACCGGATCGGCTGGCAGATGCACGCCCACGGCCTCGGCGACCGGGCGGTACGTACCGCTCTGGACGGATACGCGTACGCGCAGCGCGTGACGGGCCGACGGGACCTGCGCAACACCGTCGCGCATCTGCAGCTCGTGGACCCGGCCGATCTGCGGCGGTTCGCGCAGCTGGGGGTGGCGGCGTGCCTGCAGTTGCAGTGGGCGGCCCAGGACACCTGGACGATGGAGGCGCTGCTGCCGTACATCGGACCCGAGCGGCACCGCTGGATGTACCCGGCACGCAGTCTGGAGCGGGCGGGGGCCCGGCTGTCCGGCGGCTCCGACTGGCCGGTGGACGCGCTCCAGGTGTGGAACCAGCTGCGGACCGCGATCGACCGGCAGGGCGCGCACGGCACGGGCCCGCTCCACGTCGAGCAGGAGGGACTCGGCCGCACCTCGGCGCTGCGCATGCACACCCTCGGAACAGCCTGGCAGTTGCGCCAGGACGAGCGGACCGGCACGGTGGAGCGGGGCAAGGCCGCGGACCTGGTGCTGCTGGACCGGGACGTGACGCGCTGCCCGGTGGCCGACATCAGCGCGACGCGGGTGCGGCTGACGCTGGTCGGCGGGCGGGTGGTGCACGACGCCGACTCCACCGCGGGCCGGGCGGCCGAGGGGCGCACGGCGCGCGCGGTGGCGGGGCCCCGGCCGGCGTCGTACGCGGCGGTGCACGGAGGGCGGCACCGGGCGTGCGGGTGCGGGGGCTGAGCGGCCGAATGTCCGAAAAGGCCCAGAGGGGGCCGTTCATCCACTCCGCCGGGATCTGACGACGCGTAACACCCGTCCGCCACACCCGATGAGTACCTCATCTCATATCTGAGATACGGTGCACCCATGGCAGACGACTACCTCGTACGCATCGGCAAGCTCATCCGTGACGCCCGGCAACACCGGGGCTGGACACAGAGTCAGCTCGCCGATGCGCTCGGCACCAGCCAGAGCGCCGTGAACCGCATCGAGCGCGGCAACCAGAACATCAGCCTTGAGATGATCGCCCGAATCGGTGAAGCGCTCGACAGCGAGATCGTCTCCCTGGGCTACGCCGGCCCGATGCACCTGCGCGTCGTGGGCGGTCGCCGGCTGTCCGGCGCGATCGACGTCAAGACCAGCAAGAACGCGTGCGTCGCACTGCTGTGCGCCTCGCTGCTCAACAAGGGCCGTACGGTGCTGCGCCGGGTCGCGCGGATCGAGGAGGTCTACCGGCTGCTGGAGGTCCTGGGCTCCATCGGCGTACGGACCCGCTGGATCAACGGCGGCGTGGACCTGGAGATCGTCCCGCCGGCCGAGCTCGACATGGACGCCATCGACGCCGAGGCGGCGCGGCGGACCCGGAGCATCATCATGTTCCTGGGTCCGCTGCTGCACCGGATGGACAGCTTCCGCCTGCCGTACGCCGGCGGCTGCGACCTCGGCACCCGCACCATCGAGCCGCACATGATCGCGCTGCGGCGCTTCGGCCTGGACATCACCGCCACCGAGGGCATCTACCACGCCCAGGTCGCCCCGGGCGTGAGCCCCGGCCGGCCGATCGTCCTGACCGAACGCGGGGACACCGTCACCGAGAACGCCCTGCTCGCGGCCGCCCGCCACGACGGCGTCACCGTCATCCGCAACGCCTCGTCCAACTACATGGTCCAGGACCTGTGCTTCTTCCTGGAGGCGCTGGGCGTGAAGGTGGAGGGCATCGGCACCACCACCCTCACCGTGCGGGGCGTCCCGGTCATCGACGTGGACGTGGACTACTCCCCCTCCGAGGACCCGGTCGAGGCCATGAGCCTGCTCGCCGCCGCGGTCGTCACGGAGTCCGAGCTGACGATCCGCCGCGTCCCGATCGAGTTCATGGAGATCGAGCTGGCGGTCCTGGAGGAGATGGGCCTGGACCACGACCGCTCGGCGGAGTACACGGCGGACAACGGCCGTACCCGCCTGGTCGACCTGACGGTCCGCCCGTCGAAGCTCGAGGCCCCGATCGACAAGATCCACCCCATGCCCTTCCCGGGCCTGAACATCGACAACGTCCCGTTCTTCGCGGCCATCGCCGCCGTGGCCCAGGGCAAGACCCTGATCCACGACTGGGTCTACGACAACCGCGCCATCTACCTCACCGACCTCAACCGCCTCGGCGGCCGCCTCCAACTCCTGGACCCCCATCGCGTCCTGGTCGAGGGCCCGACCCGCTGGCGCGCGGCCGAGATGATGTGCCCCCCGGCCCTCCGCCCGGCCGTGGTCGTCCTCCTGGCCATGATGGCCGCCGAGGGCACCTCGGTCCTGCGCAACGTCTACGTGATCAACCGCGGCTACGAGGAACTGGCCGAACGCCTCAACTCGGTGGGCGCCCAGATCGAGATCTTCCGGGACATCTAGGGATCCGGGCCCCGTCACTCCTCACGACGGAGGGTGGTGGGGCCCAGTCCCCTTCAGCGGGACCCATCTCGTCATCGAGTCCCAGGCCTCCAGAGCGTCCGTCAGGAGTTCCAGGCCGGTGGGAGAACGAGGTCCAACGGCGCTCGTCACGACGAGCAGCACTCCTGCGTACTGCTGCACCAGCGCGGTGAACTCGTCGGTCGCGGGCGCGCTCCAGAGCTGGCCGACCGTTGCAACCGCGAGCTCACCGGGACCGGTGAACACCTGGGCGAGCCCGTCGGACGACCTGGACGGCATTCCGTACCACAGCGGTCGCAGGCCAAGCGCTTCCGCGCCGACCGACCGGGGTCCGAAAGCGGCCGTGGCCGTCCAGCGTTCGCCGTCCGGGACCAACTGCGCCACCTCCAGGGAGGGGTTGACCACGAGGGCAGGAACGAGTCGGCCGCTGCGCTCACCCACCGGCACTCCGGCGGCGAAGGCCCTCCAGCTGATACCCGCCTCCTTGGCCAGGCTGATCAGGGCCGAATCGTTCCAATGCGGATACCGGCACAGTCCGAAGTGGAAGAGCCGTGCGTCGGCCCATCGGTACTGCTCGTCCACATGGAGTGCCGGCACACCGTCACCCAGCGGGTATCCACAGTCCTGGCAGTCGCCGGCCCAGAGCAACTGCATGAGGGAACGGGCTTCCTCCTGCCCGAGCCTGACCAGGCAGTCCTGGCTGAAGGCCAGGTACGGGAGTCCGGGCGAGCCGTCCTCGGCTTCCAGGACCACCCAGCCCGACGGATGGCCGTGCTCCCGTGCCCGGCTCCACCACTCCTGCCCCAACTGAAGGTTGCCGAAGGAGTACGCGGTCACGCCGGCCATCAGGCAGCCGACCGGGTCGCCCAGATTGCCCTGCGCGACCGCCGCGTCGTAGGCCCGTGAGACGTAGGCGTTCGCCGTTTCGTGGTCCTCCCGACGCAGGAGGACGCCGGCGTACGAGAGCGCGGCAAGCGGGATCTCACCGTCCGCGGCCACTCTCAGGGCCTCGACGGCCTCGTCCGACTGCCACTTCGACCGCAACCAGTCCGAGTAGTGCAGGGCGCTCCCGGGATCACCGGCCTGGGTGCCGCGCTTCCAGAGCGCTGTCGCCTCGTCCTGGTTGCCCAGCTTCTCGTGGACCAGGCCCAGGGGGCCGATCGACTCCCGTTCCCCGCCCTCGACCGCACGCTCGTACCACTCCCGTGCCGCTTCGAGATCCCCTCTCGCGAAGGACAGGGCCCCCATGTTGTGCGCCCCGGTGGCGTCACCCAGGCGGAAAGCCCGCTCGAAGCAGCGCCCGGCACCGTCGTAGTCCTTCTCCGCGGCCAGCAGCGCCCCCAGGTTGATCAGAGCGTCGGGATCGTCGGCCGCCGCGAGGGGGTGGAGCACCTCCTTGGCCACGTCCGGCCGACCCGCCACCTTGGCGACGGTCGACACCAGCACACGGCGCGTGTCGTCCACGATCCGCAGGGCCTCGTCCCAGACCTGCTCCGGGAGCTCACTCGGGCGGGACCGGCGCGCGGCGTCGGACACGAGGTAGTCGAACGGCTTCCACGATCCGCCCCGGCCCGGTACCAGGGGGCTGGTCACGCCCAGCACGATCCTGGACGCCCAGGCCCAGGCCTCCTCCATGCCTTCCGGCCGCAGCGCCGGGCCGCCCGCCCGGTCGAGGAAGTACGCGTGGAGGCGCTCCAGGGACTCCGGCGGCAGCGCCGTGTCCACACCCGTGCGTGCCAGAGCGACGGCGGCCGCGACGAGTGCGGCACCACGGGGGTTGCCCTTCACGCGGGAAGCGGCCTTCCACCGCTTGAGGACCTGCGGTCCCGCCGCGAGGTACTCCGCCACCCCGTGTGCCCTGTCGGCCTTCAGCGCCGCGGCGACGCGCGGATCCTCGCTGGACGCGGCGGAGCGCCGCTCGTCGTCGGTCCAGATCCGGTCCAGGACGATGTGATGCGCTGCGCGGATCACTCTGCCCGGCGAGGACGGCAGGCGCGGCCCGGTGCTCCGTGAGAGCGGCGGGGCGTCCTCCTCGTCCGTGTAGTGGGCATGGAACTCGGTGCGCAGCGTGGCCAGCACGATGGTGCCGCGGCGGACGAGCCGGTCGAGCAGGGACGGCGTCAGCCCGTCGGAGCGCAAGTAGTTGTGCAGGTCGTCGAGCCACACGACCTTCTCGTGATCAGCTCCGGAGGAGGAATGCAGGAGGGACAGGTCGGCGTCGGGGTCCGGCTTGCAGACCGACCGGTCCGCGAGGTTGCGGACCATGCCTTCGAACAGGACCCGCGTCTTGCCCGCAGCCGAATCCCCGGTCAGCAGGAGCATGCCGCCCGTTTCCGCCAGCGCTTCGAGGCGGGCGTCCACCTGCGCGTCGACGCCGCGCGGCACGTACGGCACAACGTCCGGATGGCCGGAGGCGTCCGGCGCAAGATGAACACCGAAGGAGACCGGCTCGGCGTCGGTGACCGGGAGCCAGTCGTCCTCGCAAGCGGCGGAGGCCTCGTGGGCCACCTGCGGCGCCGGCCGGCCGATCTCCACCACCTCGGGACACAGTCCCGCCGCGGCTTCCATGGCCCGCCGGAATCCGGCATCGGCCACCACGACGGAGACGGGCACGGCTTCCACCCGCGCATGCCCCCACTGCGCGGGATCCCCGGAGACCACGCCGACCAGGTGGTCGCCGGCGAAGAGCGCGGCCCCCGACATCCCCTGCCACGGGGATGCGCCGCAGGTACCGGTCGCGGGGGGCGGAGCGTGGGCGCTGTCCAGGACGTAGCGGCCGCGCAGGACGGACGATCCGGGTTTCAGCGTGCCCACGATCTGCTCGGTGTCCGGCCGCGTCCCGTCCCGGAGCGCGATACGCGGGTAGCCCACCGCTTCGCAGTTCTCCCAGGCGGCCAGACCCGCGATCCGGCCCCACCGGACATCGGACATCCGGCACGTCGCGGGCTCCCTGACCAGGTCTTCATCCGCTGCGAGCAGGGCCGCGTCGCACGACTCGTCGTAGCGGCGCCACACAAGGCGGCAGTTACGCGTCCCCGTCCCTCCGGGGACGGCGACGCGAGCGACGCCGTCCTCCCCGTCGAACAGGTGCGCCGAGGTGAGCACCAGGCGGGAGTCCAGCAGGAAGCCGCTGCCTTGCCGCGCTCCCTGGACGACGGCGATGCGTTCGAGGGATCGGGCGCTCATCCGCCGCGCAAACCGGACGGATGCTCGAAGTCACCCAGGTCGACCTCGGCCTGGTGTCCGATCTCGACCGGCCCGCCGTGGGCGGCGTCCTTCGGCTTCAGCTTCACGGACACCTTGTGGACGGCGTTCTGCGCCACGCCCACCTGGGCGTCGCCGGAGACCACCCATGCCTTGAACCCCGCCTTGGCCGTCGCGTCGCGCCGCAGCTCGACGGAGAAGTCCAGGGTGATCTCCTCGACCGCGAACTTGATGCGCCGGCCGTCCGCGGCGTGCACGGCGGCCATCAGTTGATCCCGCAAGCCCTCTACGGCTTCGGTGAGTTCCACGTCCTCCAACGGATCGCGCACGTCTCCGACTCCCCCCGTTCGACGCACCGTCAACCGCTACCAGTATCACACCGCCCCTGGCACGGAACGGGGCTCCGGCGGCATTCCCAGAGGGACCACCGCGCAGGCAGACGCCACGACGGCCGCACCTGTCCGTGACGTCCGGGCACCGCTCGGCGTGCCCGGCGTCATGGGCGGCGCAGGGTGCGGGCGACGTAGGTCAGGTGTTGGAACCAGGGCGTCGAGGGCGCGGAGCGCCTGCTTGCCGGCGTCGGGGCGGTCGGCCAGGACGCCGCCGAGGTCGAGGAGCAGGTCGGCCCTGACCGCCGGCTCGGCGCGGGCCAGCAGGGACCGTACGGCTTCGGCGGTCCCGGCGTCCCACCCGCCCGTCACGCGGACGCGGACCCCGACCCCCCGCCCGCCACGGGCCGCCGCTTCCAGGGACGTCGTCTGCTGGAGCCGGGAGCGGTCCGGTCCGGTCACCGGCCGGAGGGCCCCGAACTCGGTGTACGCGCGCAACTCCCCGGCCAGGAGTGGTACTTGGTCATCCTGCGCCGCCCAGGGCGCGTCGATCCACGCGGTGCGTCCCGCTGGGCCCGGCTCACCGCGCCGATCTCCTTGCGCACCTCCCGGGTGAGGGCCGGACCGGCAGTGCCCGGCATCGGCGGCGGCAGGATCCACAAGGGTGCGACGTTGCGCTGGTCCGTCGGCCGGAGCCAGCCGTAGGCCTTCACCGCGTGCGGCGCTGCGGACAGGACAGGGACGTAAGGCGGTTCGGACACGGCGGATTCCCCCTCGGCTCGGCCGACTCCGGTGACCTCTGGGCCAGGGTGCAGGCGGTCGGCCGTCCCGGAAAGCGGGCGCGCTCGGCCGGTTTGGCCGGAAAGCGCTCACGGGGGCGGGGAGGGCGCTTGTAGGCTGCGGCGGTTTCTGGTGGGGATCTTGTCGGTGGCTGGTTCCGGGTCGCGTGGGGGACGTGTGCGGAGATGTCGGTTCGGCGTGGCGGGGGTCGCGGGGGTTCTCGTGGTGCTCCTCGCCGGGTGCGGGGGGTCCGCGGGCCGGGCGGGGAAGAAGGGCGGTAACGGTCCGGCGGCCGCCGCGCCGTCCGCCTCGGCCAAGGCGGTGATGCCGGCCCTCGTCGGGCAGGCGTTCGCCGATGCGGAGCCCGCCGTCGTCAAGCTGACCGGGGGGAGCGTCGAGGCGCGCAGCGCCTACGGGGACGTCTCCCTCGCCGCCGACCACGCGCAGTGGAGCGTCTGCTTCCAGACTCCGGCCGCCGGGTCCGAGCTCGCTCCCAAGGCCGCCGTCGAGCTGTCGCTGGCCGCGCCGGGGACCGCCTGTCCCGAGCAGGCCGGTGCCCCGCTGAAGCCGTCCAAGGGCCCGTCCAAGGCCCCGGCCACACCCTCGGCGAAGGCGCCCACGAAGACGCCGGACGCCGGGAGCACGCCCGGCAAGGCGGCCACCACCGCCCCGGCCGGCGTGTACTACAAGACCTGCGCCGAGGCCAGGGCCGCCGGCGCGGCGCCCATCCGGCGCGGGCAGCCCGGCTACGGCAAGCACCTCGACCGGGACAACGACGGCATCGCCTGCGACAAGTAGGCCATGGCCGAAATATGTTGGATCTGCCGCTTCCGTGCAGATCGGCGGGCCAGAATCGGGAACGTACGGGCACGACGACGGACGACGTCGACCAGGGGGAGTCATGGCAGTGGACACGCAGGCGGTCGCGGCGGAGGGGATTCCCGAGCTCGCGGGGGTTCCGCTGCTCGGGTCGCTGTTCGACCTGAAGAAGGACTCGATCGGGACCTATCTCAAGGCCCAGCGCACGCACGGTGACGTCGTACGGATCACCGCCGGCCCGCCCGGGCTGCGGGCCGCGCTGTACTGCGTCTTCTCGGCCGAGGGCGCCCAGCAGGTGCTGGCCGCGCAGTCGGCCAACTTCCGCAAGGACAACCCCTTCTACGAGGAGGTCCGGGAGTCCTTCGGCAACGGGCTGCTGACCAGCCAGGACGAGGAGTACCTGCGGCAACGCCGGCTGGTGCAGCCCCTGTTCACCCGCAAGCGGGTCGACGGCTACGCCGGCGCGGTGGCCGCCGAGACCGGCACCACGATCGGCGGCTGGCACGACGGCGCGGTGGTCGAGCTGACCGACGAGATGATGCGGCTGGCCCTGCGCGCGGTGGCCCGGATCCTGTTCGGCACCGACGTGGAGGCCACCGTGGACGTGGTGGACCGCTGCTTCCCCGTCATCGCGGAGTACTGCCTGCGCCGCGGCTACTCCCCCGCCAACCTCCCGCGCACCTGGCCCACGCCCGCCAACCGGCGGGCCGCCGCCGCGATGGACGAGCTGTACGGGGTCTGCGACCGGATCATCGCCGAGCGCCGCGGCCGCGACACCGCCGCGAGCGGGGGCGGAGGCGGGGCCGCGAGCGAGGGCGGCGGCGCGAACACGGCTGCCGGCGAGGGCACGGGCACGGGCGAGGGCGAGGACCTGCTGTCCCTGCTCGCCGCGGCCCGCGACGGTGACAGCGGCGACGCCTTCGACTCCACCGAGCTGCGCGACCAGGTGCTGATCTTCCTGCTGGCCGGGCACGAGACCACGGCGACCTCGCTCGCCTTCGCCCTGCACCTGCTGGGCCGCCACCCCGAGCAGCAGGACCGGGCCCGCGAGGAGATCCGGCGGGTGCTGGGCGACCGGACGCCCGAGGCCGCCGACCTGGACCGGCTGCCGTACCTGACGCAGGTGCTGAAGGAGGCCATGCGGCTGTATCCGGCGGCGCCGGTCATCGGCCGCCGGGCGGTGGCCGCGACCGACATCGCCGGGCGGCGGATCCCGGCCGGGGCGGACGTGATCCTGGCGCCGTGGGTGACCCACCGGCACCCGGACTACTGGACCGACCCGGAGCGCTTCGACCCGGACCGCTTCGCGCCGGAGGCGGAGGCGGCCCGGCCGCGGTACGCGTGGTTCCCCTTCGGTGGCGGGCCGCGCGCGTGCATCGGGCAGCACTTCTCGATGCTGGAGTCCGTGATCGCGCTGGCGATGATGCTGCGGGCCTACGAGTTCGAGGCGGTGGACACCGAGGTCCCGGTCAGCGCGGGCATCACCCTGCGCGCCGAGGGCCCGGCCCGCTGCCGCGTCCGCGCCCTGGCCCCCTAGGGCCTGTCTTCCGGATCAGGCCGGGCTCGCGGCGTCCTGATCCGGCCTGATCCGAAAGACAGACCCTGGGCCGAACCGGTTCCGTTTCCGTCCCGACGTTCATCCGCCCGGCCCCGGACGGTGGTTGCCCTGCAGCCGTTCGAGGTCGGACGGCCGGACCTGGATCACGAAGAGGGCGGTCAGCGCGCCGAGCAGCGTGAAGCACGCGGCCGCGACGAACGCGTGCGAGATCCCGGCGGTGAGGACCTGGTCGCCCCACGGGTCGGGGAGCCGGTGGGTCCGCCGGAAGCTCAGCAGCTCCTCCGGCCGGGCCCGGGCGAGGAAGGCCGGTACCTGCGCCGCGGCCTCGTCGCGGCTGGCCGTGCCGAAGACGGTGACCAGGATGGACAGCCCGAGCGAGCCGCCGACCTGCTGCATGGTGTTGAGCAGGCCGGAGGCCGCGCCCGACTCGCGGTCGGGCACGTCCGACAGGGCCATCAGGGTCAGGGCCAGGAACTGCATGCCCATGCCGGTGCTGAACACGAGCAGCGGCCCGAACACGTCACCGAAGTACGTCGAGTCGACGTCGACCCGGGTCAGCCAGGACAGCCCGGCCGCGCAGCACAGCGCGCCGAGCACCATGAACGGCTTGGGCCCCAGCCGCGGCAGCAGCCGTGCGGTGACGCCCGCCACGACCGCGACCATCACGCTGACCGGCAGGAACGCCAGGCCCGCCCGCAGCGGGCTGAAGTCGAGCACGTTCTGCACGAACAGCGTCAGGAAGAAGAACATCCCGAAGATCGCGCAGGCCAGGAAGAGCATGATCCCGTACGTCCCGGCCCGGTTGCGGTCGGCGAACATGTGCAGCGGGGTGATGGGCTGCGGCGAGCGGCGTTCGTTCAGGACGAAGGCGGTCAGCAGCACCACGGCCGCCGCGAAGGACGCCAGGGTCCAGGGGTCGCGCCAGCCGTCCTGGGCGGCGCGGATGAAGCCGTACACGAGCGCGACCATGCCGAGCGTGGAGGTCAGCGCGCCGACCAGGTCGAAGTGGCCGGGGTGCCGCGCGGACTCGTGCAGCACCCGCCCGGCCATGAGGGCGATCAGCAGCGCGATCGGCACGTTGACGAAGAAGACCCAGCGCCAGTCGAGCCATTCCACGAGGATCCCGCCGGCCAGCACGCCGATGGCGCCGCCGCCGGCCGAGACGCCGGCGAACACGCCGAAGGCGCGGTTGCGTTCGGGGCCTTCGCGGAAGGTGGTGGTGATCAGCGCCAGGGCGGTCGGCGAGGCGACGGCGCCGCCGACGCCCTGCAACGCGCGGGCGGCCAGCAGCTGTCCGGCGTTCTGCGCCAGTCCGCCGAGCAGTGAGGCCAGCCCGAAGAGCAGCACGCCGCAGACGAACACCCGTTTGCGGCCGAGGAGGTCGCCGGTCCGGCCGCCCAGCAGGAGGAGTCCGCCGAAGGTGAGGGTGTAGGCGTTCACGACCCAGGACAGGCTCTCGGTGGAGAAGCCCAGCGCGGTCTGGATGTGCGGCAGCGCGATGTTCACGATGGTGATGTCGAGGACCACCATGAGCTGGCACGAGGCGATGACGAACAGCGCCAGGCCGTTCCCGCCCGCCCGGACCGCGGCTCCGGTCCCGGTGCGGGTGGGCTGGACGTGGGGCTCCACCCTGTCGACGCTAGACCCGCCCCTGGGGCCGCACCACTCCACCGGCCTAGGCGCTGTGATATTTCACATGTCACACTACGATCCATGAGCGACTTCCTCGATCTTTCGGCCCGTACCCGCCGCTTCACCCACGGCGCCCCGCGCGCCTTCGCCTTCGGCGACGGGGCCCGCCTGCTGTACTTCCTGCGTTCGAGCGGCCCCACCGACCCTTACGACAGCCTGTGGGTCCTCGACACCACCACCGGCGTGGAACGCCTGCTGGCCGACCCCCGCGCGCTGGCCCCCGAGGGCGGCGAACTCCCCGTGGCCGAGCGCCGGTTGCGCGAGCGGATCCGGCTGGTCGCCGCCGGGATCGGGTCGTTCGCCCTGTCCGGCGACGGCCGCCGGGCGGTCTTCGCCCTGTACGGGCGGCTCTACGCCGTCGAGGCCGACGGCGGGGCCGGGCCGCGGGAGATCCGCACCGCCGGCCCGGCGTTCGACCCGCGCCCCGACGCCGACGGCTCCACCGTCGCGTACGTCTGCGAGGACGCGCTCCATCTGGCCCCGGGCGGCCGGATCAGCCCGGCCGACGGTGCCCGCTGGGGCCTGGCCGAGTTCGCGGCGGCCGAGGAACTGGACCGCCCGCGCGGCCACTGGTGGTCGCCGGAGGGGCTGAGCGTGCTCGCCGCCCGGGTGGACGACAGCGCGCTGGAGCGCCGCCACTTCGCCGACGCCGCCCACCCGGAGCGGCCCGCCGAGGACTTCGCCTACCCCACGGCCGGCGGGCCCAACGCCGACGTCCAGCTGTGGGTGCTCGGGCCCCAGGGGCGGCGGGTCCGCCTCGACTGGGACGCCGAGCGCTTCCCGTACGTCTGCGACGCCGGATGGGAGTCGGAGCAGGAGATCCTGCTGACCGTCGCGGACCGGCTCCAGCAGCAGGTGCTGCTGCTCTGCGCCGACCCCGCCACCGGCCGCACCCGGGAGCTGTCGCGCACCACCCATCCGCAGTGGGTGGACCGGCTGCCCGGCACCCCGGCCCGGCTGCCCGACGGACGCGTGCTCACCTCCGTCGACACCCCGGGCCAGCTGGCGCGCGGGCTCGCCGTGGACGGCAAGCCGCTCACCGGCGGCACGCTCCAGGTCCGCCGCGTGGCCGGCGTCCACCAGGGCCGCCTGCTGGTCGAGGGCGCGCTCGGCGACCCCGCCGAGCAGCAGGTGCTGCTGATCGACCCGGACACCGGAGAGCTCACGCCCGTGGCGGACGGGCCGGGTGTGCACACCGTGGCGGCCGATGCCGGGGCCCTGCTGCTCACCACGGCCGACGCCGACGGCTTCCGGCGCACCCTGACCACCGCCGACGGCCGCGCGCTGGGCGTCCGGGACCTGGCCGAGCCGCTGCCGTACCGGGTGACCCCGGTGCTGGAGCGGGTGACCGAACACGGCGTGCCCACCGCGCTGGTGCTGCCCCGCGGCCACGCACCGGGCAGCCGGCGGCTGCCGGTGCTGCTCGACTCCTACGGCGGCCCGGGCTACCAGGACGTGTCCGCCGAGCCGCGCCGCTGGCAGGCCCGCCAGTGGTGGGCCGACCAGGGGTTCGCCGTGGTCACGATCGACAACCGCGGCACCGCGAACGTCTCGCCGGCCTTCACCCACGCCATGTACCGCGGCTTCTCCGCGGTGACGCTGGAGGACCAGGTCGCCGCGCTGGCCGCGCTCGGGGCGCGCCACCGCGACCTGGACCTCGGCCGGGTCGGTGTGCGCGGCTGGTCGTACGGCGGCTATCTGGCGGCGATGGCGGTGCTGCGCCGCCCGGACGTGTTCCACGCGGCCTCCGCCGGGGCCCCGCCGACCGACTTCCGGCTCTACGACACCGCGTACACCGAGCGCTACCTCGGCCTGCCGCAGGAGAACCCCGAGGTCTACGAGCGGGACTGCCTGATCGGTGACGCGCCGCGGCTGTCGCGGCCGTTGCTGCTGATCACCGGGCTCGCCGACGACAACGTCCACCCCTCGCACACGCTGCGGCTGTCGCAGGCGCTGACCGACGCGGGCCGGCCGCACCAGCTGCTGGCGCTGCCCGGGGTGACGCACATGACGCCGTACGGGGTGCAGGAGAAGCTGATGCGGCAGGAACTGGCCTTCTTCCGACGGGAACTGGGCGTCGCCTGACCGGTCCCGCAGCCCCGCCGAGCCGGGGTGCGCGACCCCGCCGACGGGCTGCGCACCCCCGCGGTGACGGGTGCGCGCCGCGCGCAACGGCCGAAGGGCCCCGGAGACGCCATCGGCTCCGGGGCCCTCCCCGCTTCCCTGGGTTTCCCCGTCAGTCCCCCGGGAAGTGGCAGGCCACCTCGCGCGTCGCGCCCGGGTCCGCGATCCGCAGCAGCGGACGCTCGGTGCGGCAGACCTCCTGGGCCTTGGGGCAGCGCGGGTGGAAGGTGCAGCCGGGCGGGGGCGCCGCCGGGCTCGGCGGGTCGCCGAGCAGGGTGATCCGCTCCCGCCGCCGTTCGGCGGCCGGGTCGGGCAGCGGTACGGCGGACAGCAGGGCCCGGGTGTAGGGGTGGCGCGGGTCGTCGTAGAGGGACTTCTTGTCGCCGATCTCGACGATCCGGCCGAGGTACATCACGGCGACCCGGTCGCTGACCCGTTTGACCACCGACAGGTCGTGCGCGATGAACACGTACGCCAGCCCGAGTTCGCGGCGCAGCCGCTCCATCAGGTTGACGATCTGCGCCTGCACGGAGACGTCGAGGGCCGAGACCGGCTCGTCGGCGACGATCAGCCGGGGGCTGGTGGCCAGCGAGCGGGCGATGCCGATGCGCTGGGCCTGGCCGCCGGAGAACTCGTGCGGGTAGCGGTCGATGTGCTCGGGGATCAGCCCGACGAGCTCCATCAGCTCCGCGGCCCGGCGCCGGGCGTCGCCGGCCGACCAGCCCTGGACCAGCAGCGGGTCGGAGATGATCCGGGCGACGGTCTGGCGCGGGTTGAGCGAGGAGTGCGGGTCCTGGAAGACCATCTGCAGGTGCCGCCGCAGCGGCCGCAGCGCGCCCTGCGACAGCCGCGTGATGTCCCGCCCGTCGAACGTGACGCTGCCCGAGGTGGGTTCGAGCAGCCGGACGAGCATCCGGCCGGTGGTGGACTTGCCGCAGCCGGACTCGCCGACCAGGCCGAGGGTCTCCCCGGCGGCGAGGTCGAAGGAGATCCCGTCGACCGCGCGCACGGGCGCCCCGCGCCCCCCGGTCCGCCCGCGCCGGCCGGGGAAGGCCATGGTCAGGTCCCGTACGGCCAGCAGCGGCGCGGCGCCGGCGCCGCCCGTGGTCGTGGGCTCGGCGGTCATCGGGCCCCCTCCTTGACGGGGACGGCGGGCCCGGCCCCGGCGGGACCGGCGAAGTGGCAGGCGACGCTCCGGTGCGGGTGGTCGCCGTACGCGGCGAGGAGCGGCCGCTCCTGCGCGCACCGGCCCCGCTCCGCCTCGCCGGCGGCCTCGGCCCGCGCGCAGCGCGGGGCGAAGGCGCAGCCGGGCGCGGGGGCGAGCAGCGAGGGCGGGGCGCCGGGGATGGCCCGCAGCGGCGCGTCGTCGGGGTCGTCGAGCCGCGGCAGCGACTCCAGCAGCCCCCGCGTGTAGGGGTGGGCGGGCTCGGCGAACAGGTCGTCGACCGGTGCCTGTTCGGCGGCCCGGCCGCCGTACATCACCAGCACCTCGTGGGCGACCCGGGCGACCACGCCCAGGTCGTGGGTGATCATCACGACGCCGAGGCCGCGGTCCTGCTGGAGCCGGGCGATCAGCTCCAGGATCTGCGCCTGGACGGTGACGTCGAGCGCGGTGGTGGGTTCGTCGGCGATGAGCAGGTCCGGCTCGCAGGCCAGGGCCATGGCGATCATGGCGCGCTGGCGCATGCCGCCGGAGAACTGGTGCGGGTACTCCCCCGCGCGGCGGGCGGGCTCGGGGATGCCGACCTCGGCGAGCATCTCCACGGCCCGCCTGCGGGCGGCGGCGCGGCCGGAGCGGAAGTGGACCCGGTGGTGCTCGGCGATCTGCTCGCCGACCGTCCAGTACGGGTGGAGGCTGGACAGCGGGTCCTGGAAGATCATCGCCATCTTGCGGCCGCGCAGCCGGGAGAGTTCCTTCTCCGGCATGCCGGCCAGTTCCTGCCCGGCCAGCCGGATCGAGCCGCCCACCTCGGCGCCGCGGTGCAGGCCCATGACGGCGAGCGAGGTGACGGACTTGCCGGAGCCGGACTCCCCGACGATGCCGAGGGTACGGCCGGCCTCCACGGTGAAGCCGAGGCCGTCGACGGCCCGGACCCGGCCGCGCGGGGTGGTGAAGGTGACCTGCAGGTCGCGGACGTCGAGCAGGGGCGTCCCGGTCGTCATGCGTACCTCACTCTCGGGTCGACGACGGCGTACAGGAGGTCGACGACGAGATTGGCGACGACGATGAAGAAGGCGGCCAGCAGCGTCACGCCGAGGACGACGGGCTGGTCCGCGCCGACCAGGGCGCCGTAGAACAGCCGTCCGATGCCGGGCAGTCCGAAGATGGACTCGGTGATGACGGCGCCGGCCAGCAGTCCGCCGAGGTCCATGCCGAAGATGGTCAGGATCGGCGTCATCCCCGAGCGCAGGCCGTGCTTGACGACGACCGTGCGCTCCGGCATGCCCTTCGCGCGGGCGGTGCGGATGTACGGCTCGGCCATCGCCTCGATCATCGAACCGCGGCTCTGGCGGGCGTACATGGCGGCGTACAGCAGGGCCAGGGCGGTCCACGGCAGCAGCAGGTTGGTGGCCCAGCCGAGCGGGTTGTCGGAGAAGACCTGGTAGGTGGGGTACGGCAGCAGGCCGGCGATGCGGATCACCCCGTAGATGAGCATGACGGAGGTGAAGTACACCGGCAGGGAGGCGGCCGCGACGGCGCCGACCATGAGGGCCCGGTCGGTGAGCGTGTCCTTGCGCAGGGCGGCGGTGACGCCGGCGCCGAGACCGAGCAGCAGCCACAGCGCGGCCGCGCCGAAGGCGAGGGAGGCCGAGACGGGCAGCCGGTCCATGAGCAGGTCCCACACGGGCAGGGAGTTCTCGTAGGAGTAGCCGAGGCACGGGAAGCCGCATTCGACGGCGTACTGGCCGGTGCCCAGGGTGCGGCCGGTGAAGATGCCGGTGAGGAAGTCGAGGAACTGCCGCCACACCGGCTGGTCCAGGCCCAGGTACGTCCGTACGTCGGCGAGCCGTTCGGGGCTGCACGTCTTGCCGCAGGCGGCCGCGGCCGGGTCGGAGGGCAGCACGTAGAAGATGAGGAAGGTGACGGCGGCGATGGCCAGCAGGACGCCCACCAGGGCGAGCAGGCGGCGCGCGAGGTAGAGGATCACGTGCGGCCTCCCCTCGGGTCGAGGATGTCGCGCAGGGCGTCACCGAGCAGGGTGAAGGCGAGGACCGCCAGGAAGAGGAAGGTGCTCGGGATGATGAAGTACATGGGGTCGGTCTCGTAGAAGGCGACGGACTCGGCGATCATCTGGCCCCAGGAGGGGGTGGGCGGGCGGACGCCCACGCCGAGGTAGCTCAGCGCCGCCTCGGTGCTGATCATGCCGGGGACGAGCAGGGTCGTGTACGCGATGACCGGGCCGGCGACGCCGGGCAGGATGTCCCGCGTCAGGATCCGCCAGGAGCTCGATCCGCCGACCCGGGCGGCGTCGACGTACTCGCGGTGCTTGAGGGAGAGGGTCTGGCCGCGCACCACGCGGGCGACGCCCGGCCAGCCGAACAGGCCGATGACGGCGGTCATGAGCACGATCCGGTTGACGTCCTTGGCCACCGACAGCATCGCGATCATGAAGATCAGCGAGGGGAAGGACATCGTGAGGTCCATCAGGCGGGACAGGACGGCGTCGGTGCGCCCGCCGAAGTAGCCCGCGGCGATGCCGGCGGCGGTGCCGGCGATCACCACGATGGCGGTGGCGGCGAAGGCGATCAGGAGCGAGACCTGGGCACCGTGGACGACGCGGGCGAACAGGTCGCGGCCGGTGACGGGTTCGACGCCGAGCCAGTGCTCGGGGGAGATCCCGCCGAAGGAGCCGAGCGGGAGGCCGCCGAGGTAGGGGTCGACGGCGGACTTGTCGAACGCGTCCGGGGACCATCCGCCGAGCGCGCCCAGCCAGGGGGCGGTGACGGCCATGAGGACGAAGAGGAGGACGACGGCGAGGCTGACGCGGACGGTGGGCCGGCGGCGCAGTTCCCGCCGGGCGAGCTGCCAGGGGCTGCTGCCCGGGGGAACGTCACGCGCCTGGGGCGCTGCGGTGCCGGTGCCGTCCGGGGCCGCCGCGGGGGCGGCCGGCGGGGTGGCGGTCATGGGTGGGGGACCTCGCTGCCCGTCAGCCCTGGCTCTTGGACGGGTCCTTCAGACCCACCGTGGCGTAGTCGATGGTGCCGGTCCACACCGGGTGGCCGAAGGCGCCGGCGATGTTGGTGCCGACGAGGAGGGGCTTGCGCTCCAGGAAGACCGGGATGGAGGGGGCCTTCTTCATCACCTCGGCGTCGAGGTCGATCCAGGCCTGGTTGGCGGCCTTGGGGTCGGACATCGCGTTGATCTCGTCGATCCGCTTCATGGTCGCGTCGTCGCGGAACTGGCTGTAGTTGCCCTGGTTGCCCTTCTCCTTGATGGTGCGTCCGTCGAAGACGAACGGCATCCAGGTGGAGCCCGAGGGGTAGTCCGGGCACCAGCCGGTGAAGGTCATGTCGGGCGTGGTGGACAGGTCGCCGATGACGTCGTAGTACGCGCCCGGGTCGACGGTGTCGATGACGACCTCGACGCCGGCGCGGGCCAGGCCCTGCTGGATGGCCTCGGCCACGCCCTTGTCGCCGGTGGAGACGGTGAGGGAGACCTTCAGGCTCTCCTTGCCGGCGGCCTTGAGGAGCTCCTTGGCCTTCGCCGGGTCGCCGGCCGGCGCGATCTTGAGGGTGTCCGCCTGCTTGCCGCCGGTGAGGGCGGGCGGCAGGTAGGCGGTGGCGATCTCGTTGAGGGCGGGTCCGCCGTTGGCGGTGACGACGGCCTCCTTGTCGATGGCGTAGTGCATGGCCTCGCGGACCTTGGGGTCGTTGAAGGGCGCCCGGGAGTTGTTCAGGTGCAGCATGGTGGTGCAGCCCTGGGACTCGGCGAGCAGACGCGCCTTCACGTCGGGCTTGGGCAGCACCTTGGGGGCGCTTTCCGGCCGCATGTCGGCGTACTCCACGGAGGAGGCGTCGGCGCCTTCGCTGGCGATGATCCGGTCGTCGATCTGGCCGCCCTTGAGGCCCATGACGACGACGAACTTGTCCGGGTAGGCCTTGCGGACCGGGTCGGTCTTGGGGTCCCAGTGCTCGTTGCGGACCAGGACGAGCTTCTTGTCGCGGTCGTAGGTCTCGATCTTGTACGGGCCGGAGGAGAACGGGCGGGCGTCGTACTGGGTGCCCTTCTCCTGGGACTGCGGGACCGGCGCGAAGGTGGGGAGGGTGGCGGTCGCGGAGAACTCGGCGACGGGGCGCTTGAGTTCGAAGACGATCGTGCGGTCGTCGGGGGTCTTGACGGAGTCCAGGTGCTGGCCCTGGAGCGGGCCCTTGTAGTTCTCGCCGCCGGCCAGGTACTGGGCGGCGTAGTCGGGGCCGCCGGTGAGGTCGGGGGCGAAGGACCGCTCGACGTTGTACTTGACGTCCTGGGCCTTGATGGGGGTGCCGTCCTCGTACTTCAGGCCCTCCTTCAGGGTGAAGGTCCAGGTGCGGCCGCCGTTGCTGGGGGTGCCGAGGTCGGTGGCCAGGTCGGGGACCAGCTCGCTGCCGGCCTTGCCGGGCTCGGCCTTGAAGGTGACGAGGGTGCGGTAGAGCAGCCGGGTGCCGAAGTCCATCGCCGGCATCGTCCAGTTGCGGGCCGGGTCGAGGTGGGAGAAGTCCTGGTTGGACAGGACGGTCAGGGTGCCGCCCTTGACGGGGGTACCGCCGAGGATCTTGCCGTCGTTGGCGGCGGCGGGATTGGCGCCGCCGCCCTGCGAGCCCTTCTTCCCCGTGTCGGAGCAGCCCACGGCGCCGAGGACGAGTGTCGCCACGAGGGCGGTGGCGAGGGCGAGACGGTGGGGCTTGGTCATGGGTCACTCCAGTAAGGGCCGCGCTCTAGGATGTGACCGGTAACATAGTAATGTGAAATTGCACTGACAAGGGGTCTGCAAGGGCGTTACCCAGCCGTGTCCCGAACCGGAAGGCCCGAGGACCCCGCCGCACCGGCGACGAGGCCCTCGGGAACGCACGTTGACGACGGGTCAGTTGAGGTCGATGTAGCGGGTGCAGCTGCCGCCGATGAGGGACTTGAAGATGAACTTCACGTACGGCTTGCGGTTCTTGGCGACCGCCACGTCCTTGGTCGTCCCGTCGGAGATCTTCGACCACCCCGGGTACAGGGTGAACTCCTGGATGGTCGTCCTGCCGTCGTCGGCCCGCCAGTACACGTTGACGGCGGAGAACTTGTCGCTCATGTTGTCGAAGGTGATCTCGCGGAGCATGGTCTGCTGACCGTAGTCGCGGTACCACACCTTCGCACTGTGCCCGCAGTCGACGGACTTGTACTTGTCCACCGCCGCGGCCTGCGCCGGAGCGACGGCCAGGACCGAGAGCGAGGCCAGCGCCCCCGCGACGGTGGCCGCACTCACCAGATGCTTGCGTATCGACATGCCGTTCTCCCCGTGGTGGCTTTCATCAGGTCGGCAGGAATCTATCGGCGCCGCTCCGCCCGGGACGATCGACCAGCGGCGTATCCGCGGGTCGACCGGCGCCGTACCCCGGCGCCGTACCGGCGTGGTACCTACCGCCCACCCACGGTGTAGACGGCTCCCCCCACGGTGGGTGGTGGCGGAGAGGGTGGTCCTGGTGGACCCGGGGTGGGGGCGGGCCTGGTCCGGGCGGTGGGGGCGGGTGAGGGTGGGGACATGACGAGGAGCACGAACACCGACCGCCCCGGCCGGGACACGGCCACCACCGCCACCACCGCCACCGCCGACTCCCCTCGACGCGACGACGAGTTCGACGGGCGCGTGGTGCTGGTGACCGGAGGGAGCCGGGGCATGGGGCTGGCCGCGGCGCGGCGGCTGCTGGGGGCCGGCGCGCACGTCGTGATCACCGGGCGCGACACCGCGCGGCTGGAGCGCGCCACCGGTCTGCTGCGGGAGGTCTCCGACGGCGGTCGACGGCTGCTGGCCGTCCGGGCGGACGCCGCCTCCACCGCCGATCTCGACCGGCTCACCGCCACCGTCGGCGAACGCCACGGCCGGCTCGACGGTGTCTTCGCCAACGCCGGGGTCGGCAGCTTCCGGCCCGCCGCGGAGGTGAGCGAGGCGGACTTCGACCACGTGGTGGGCGTGAACTTCAAGGGCGTCTTCTTCACCGTGCAGAAGTCCCTGCCGCTGCTCGACGCGGCCGGCCCCGGCGGTTCGGTGGTCGTCAACGCCTCCTGGACGCTGTACCGGGGCATGCCGCACGCGCCGGTGTACTCGGCGGCCAAGGCCGCCGTGCACAACCTCACCCACACGCTCGGCAGCGACCTCGCCGGGCGCGGCATCCGCGTCAACTCGGTGAGCCCGGGCTACATCGTCACCGACATGTTCCGCTCGGCCGTCCCCGACGAGACGGCGTACGGGGCGCTGCGCGCCGAGGTGCCGCTGGGGCGGCTGGGCGAGGCGGAGGACGTCGCCGAGACCGTGGCCTTCCTGCTGTCGGCGCGTTCCGCCTACATCACCGGGCAGGACATCGCCGTCGACGGCGGCCTGGTGAGCGTCGTCCCGTCCGGGCGGTGACGCCCGCCGCCGGGGCCCGGGTGGTCCTGGCAGGGCCAGGCTGGACGGCCCGCCGGTCGGTGAGAATCGGGGCATGAGCCCCGCGACGAGCCTCGGCACCTTCCTGCGCACCCGGCGTTCCCGACTGCTTCCGCAGGACGTGGCGTTGCCCGACTACGGCGGGCGGCGGCGGGTCAGCGGGCTGCGGCGGGAGGAGATCGCCCAGCTGGCGGGGGTCAGCGTCGACTACTACACGCGGATGGAGCAGGGCCGGGTCCCCCACCCGTCCGCCGAGGTCCTCGACGCGCTCGCCCGGGCGCTGAAGCTGACCGCGGACGAGCGGCGGCACCTGCACCACCTGGCCGGGCCGCGGCACGGTGCCCGGCCCGCGGCCCGGGGCGCAAGCGCGCAGGCGCCGCAGGAGGTGCGGCCGATGCTGCGCCGGCTGCTGGACGAACTGACCGACGTGCCCGCGCTGGTGATGGGCCGGCGGATGGACGTCCTGGCCTGGAACGCCGCCGCGGTGGCGCTGCTCGGCGACTACGGCGCCCTGGACCCGGCCGAGCGCAACATCGCCCGGATCACCTTCCTCGACCCCGCCTCCCGGGTGCTGTTCGCCGACTGGCACTCCTGCGCCCGCGAGAACGTGGCGTATCTGCACCTGGAGGCCGGACGGCGCCCCGACGACCCGCAGCTGGCCCAGCTGATCGGTGAACTGTCCATGCGCAGCGAGGAGTTCCGCGGCTGGTGGGCCCAGCACCCGGTGCAGGACAAGACCTCGGGCACCAAGCGCTTCCGGCACCCGGTGGTCGGCCGGCTGGAGCTGAGCTACGAGACCCTGCGCTCGGCCGACGACGCCGAGCAGGCGCTGGTCACCTACGCCGCCGCGCCGGGCACGCCCTCGCACGACGCGCTGCGGATGCTGCTGGCCTGGCAGGCTCCACCCGCCACCACGACCCCGACGGGCCCGGCG
>NZ_JAJAUY010000099.1 GCF_020532625.1 Streptomyces antimicrobicus
TGACCCCCGCGCGACCGGTCCTACGGGTGGAGGCCTTCGGGCCTCCCCCCCCCCACCCACCACCCCCCACCCCCACCCGTACCTCGCAGCACCAGCTTCGTCCGACCCCCCCGCGCACCCCCCGTACACTCCTTGATCACCAACGGAGAACCCCCATGTTCACCACATCCTGGCAGCGCCCGCTCATCCTGGCGGCGGCCTCCCTGGCTCTCGTCACCGGTACGGCGTGTGCCGCGCAAGCGTCGGAGCCGCACGCTCCGACCGGCATCAGCTCCTCGACCCTCGGTGATCACCCGGAACCCTGCACGATGATCGGCAAGGGTGGAGAGGGCGGAGAAGGCGGCAAGGGCGGCAAGGGCGGCCAGCCGGGTGAGCCCGGCAAGCCAGGTAAGCCCGGCAGCGCCGGTTGCCTCCGGTTCGACGACCTGCCCGACAAGCCGAAGTCGGAACTCTCGCTCGTGGACAAGGTCCACATCGTGATGCTGGTGCTGAGCGCCGACGACTCGGAGGACATCAAGAAGAAGATCGCCGAGAAGTACGAGATCGCACCCGACCAGATCGACTCCTGGAAGGAGCACTACCTGCACGAGAACTGGTGCGCCCTGACGGACGGCGGTTTCCCCTTCTGCCTGTGACGCGCGAGGGACACGGTCCCTTCCCCGGGAGCCCCGGCCCCCTGCAGGCCGGGGCTCCGCACATCCCCGTGCATCCACCGGACATGGGTACGCCCCAGTGACCCCGACGTGGACCTCCGGAATCGGAGAACCGCGTCATGGAAAACCCTTTCTCGGCATCGGAGAATCTCATGCGTGTGCGTTCTTGGAAGTTCCGTCTCGGTCTCGTCGTCTCCAGCGCTCTGATCGGTGCCGGCGCGATGGCGCCCGCCGCCACGGCGGCTCCGGCGGCCCCCGGCCAGGCGGCCGCGGCGCTCGGCGGCCGGTTCCCCGACGCCGCGCCCACCGGAGGCGACAGCAACCCGGGCAAGGGCCTGGGCAAGGGCTGGGGCCAGGGTCCGGGCACGGGCCGGTTCGGCGGCAGCGGGAACTACGGCGACGTCAAGGTGGGCAACGGCAGTGTCCGCGTCGGGGACAGGGTGTGCGCGGGCAACTGCGAGGGCACCGTCAACGGCACCGCGGGCGGTGACGGCGGTGTCTGTGTCGGGCGGTGCAGCGGCAGCGCCAACGGCGGCAACGGCGTCGACGGCGGACCCGGCGGCAACGGTACGAACGGCGGCAACGGCGGGGTCTGCGTCGGCCAGTGCCACGGCAGCGTCAACGGCGGCAACGGCGGCAACGGCGGGAACGCGCCGGCCGGCGGTGACGGCGGCAACGGCGGCAGGGGCGGCAACGGCGGCATCTGCGTCGGCGCCGGCTGCCAGACCAGCGGCCAGGGCGGCCGCGGCGGCAACGGCGGGGCCGGCTGACCCCCGGAGCGCCGCATGATCCCGGAAGCACCGGCCGGACCTCCGGCCGGTGCTTCCGGCTGCGAACGGGCAGCCGTGTGGATCACTGAATAGACTCGGATGTGGAAGAGCGGCCTGTGACGGGGGCGCCTGATGAGCACGGCATCGAACCTGGGCATGTACACGGGCCGGCCCTCCGGCCTGATCGGGAAGCAGATCGCGGGCTACCGGGTGGAGCAGATGCTCGGCCGCGGCGGCATGGCCGTCGTCTACCGCGCCAGGGACCTGCGCCTGGACCGTACGGTCGCGCTCAAGCTGATCGCACCGGAACGGGCCCGCGACGACACCTTCCGGCGCCGCTTCACCCACGAATCACGGGTCGCCGCGCAGATCGACCACCCGCACATCGTGCCGATCTTCGAGGCCGGCGAGACCGAGGGCGTCCTGTACATCGCCATGCGCTACGTCCCGGGCCTGGACCTGCGGGCCCTGCTGGACCGGGAGGGCCGGCTCCCCGTCGCGACGGCCCTGCGCATCGCCACCCAGGTGGCGTCCGCGCTCGACGCGGCCCACGAGCACGACCTGGTGCACCGCGACGTCAAGCCCGGCAACATCCTGATCGCGGCCGGCACCGACAGCGACCACCCCGAGCACGTCTACCTCACGGACTTCGGACTGACGAAGAAGTCGCTGTCGCTCAGCGGCTTCACCACCGCGGGAGAGTTCGTCGGCACGCTCGACTACATGGCGCCGGAGCAGATCTCGGGCCGGCCGGTGGACGGCCGGTGCGATCTGTACAGCCTCGCCTGCGTGGTCTACGAAACCCTCGCCGGCGGCCCCCTCTTCGTCCGGGACGAGGACGTCGCCCTGCTCTGGGCACACCAGTACGACACGCCTCCCCCGTTGACGGAGCGGCGGCCCGGGATCGCGCCGGCCGCGGACGAAGTCCTGGCCAAGGCGCTGGCGAAGGTCCCGGAGGACCGTTACGGCTCCTGCCTGGAGTTCGTGGCAGCACTGCGCGCCGCCACCGCGAACGGTGTCGGCGCGGGCGGGGGAGCCGCCGCGGGCGCGGCTGCGGGCGCGGGCGCGGGGGCTGGGTCCGAGGGGCCGTCCCCGGTGGACCGGTCCGCCGGCCCCGCCGGGTCGGCCGAGGACGCCGGCCCCGCCGGACCGCCGCCGGAGCCGCCGGCCTGGGCCTTGCCGGTCTTCCGGGACCGGTGAGGAGGAGGACGAGGACAAGGGAACGGCCCGTACGGCGTACCGTACGGGCCGTTCCCTTGCCGGACCGGGCTGTCAGAGGCCCAGCGAGATGGCCAGCCGCGTCATCTCCGCCGTGGTGTTGACGCCCAGCTTGGCCCGGATGCGGCGCAGGTAGGCGTCGACGGTGTGCTTGGAGAGTCCCATCTGGCGGGCGGTCTGCAGGTAGGTGCAGCCTGCGGCGATGTGGCGGAGGGCCTCCTGCTCACGCGGAGCCAGCGTGGTGGCCGTGGCCGGGGCTTCGACGTGCGGCGTGGTGAGGGTGAGGCTCATGGGATTTCCTCCGACGAATCGGTTCGGTCATCGCTGCTCACTCCCTCGGAAGCAGAGGGACATATCCCGGAATGTCCGTTTTATGCCCGTGCTCAAAAGCTTGGCCTCGGGATTTCATGGCCGTGTCCGCCGACTGTCACAGGCCTGTCACAGGGGCCTGCCACCAGCACCCGTCACAAGGGCCTGTCACAGGCCCCCGCCTCAGAACCCGACGAGCGACTGCTCCGCCCAGATCGTCTTGCCGACGGCGGCGTGCCGGGTGCCCCAGCGCTGGGCGAGCTGGGCGACCAGCAGCAGCCCGCGGCCTCCCTCGTCGAAGATCCGCGCCCGCCGCATGTGCGGGGCGGTGTTGTTGGCGTCGGAGACCTCGCAGATCAGCGTGCTGTTCTCGTGGATCAGCCGCAGCTGGATGGGCGGCCGGCCGTACCGGATGGCGTTGGTGACCAGCTCGCTGACCAGGAGCTCGGTGACGAAGGAGGCGTCCTCCAGCCCCCAGGCCGTCAGCTGGTCGGTGGTGCAGCGGCGGGCCTGGCCGACCACGGAGGGATCGGAGGACAGGTCCCAGACGCAGACCTTGTCCTCGTGCAGGGCCCGGGTCCGGGCGACGAGCAGGGCGACGTCGTCGTCGGGACGGTGGGTCAGCATGGCGGCCAGCACCCGGTCGCACACCGTCTCCAGCGTGGAGGCGGGACGTGTGAGGGCCGCGAACATGCTGTCCAGGGCGTCGTCCACGTCGCGGTCGCGCATCTGCAGCAGGCCGTCGGTGTAGAGGGCCAGGACGCTGCCCTCCGCGAGCTCCACCTCGGCGGTCTCGAAGGGCAGCCCACCCAGCCCCAGTGGCGGGCCGGCCGGGACGTCGAGGAGGTACACCGAGCCGTCCGGGGAGACCACGGCGGGCGGCGGGTGACCGGCCCGGGCGACGGTGCACAGGCGGGACACCGGGTCGTACACCGCGTACAGGCAGGTGGTGCCGATCCCGCCGGCCGCCTGCCCGGCGCTGTCCGGCCCGGCCTCGTCGGCGGACAGGTGGATGATGAGGTCGTCGAGGTGGGTGAGCAGCTCGTCGGGCGGCAGATCGACATCGGCGAGGGTGTGCACCGCCGTGCGCAGCCGCCCCATGGTGGCCGAGGCGCGGATGCCGTGGCCGACGACGTCGCCCACGACCAGCGCGACCCGCGCGCCCGACAACGGGATCACGTCGAACCAGTCGCCCCCCACACCTGCCTCGGTACCGGCCGGCAGGTACCGGGAGGCGATGTCCAGTGCCCCCTGGTCGGGCAGCGTCTGCGGGAGCAGACTGCGCTGGAGCGTCATGGTGGTGGTGTGATCGCGGGTGTGCCGGCCCCCGTCCGGGATGCCGGCGCCGTCCGCCCCGCTGCCGGTGACGTCCTGCAGGAGGTCCCCGCGCGGCCCGCCCGCCGCCGCCGTCCGCTCGTGCGCGGCCAGGCACACGGCGCGCACCCGCCCGTCGGGGTCCCGTACGGGGGCCAGCGAAGCCGCCAGGGCGTCGGGCTGCGGGCCCCCGCCCGCGGCGCGGACGAAGGCGTCCACGTGCTGCGGCTCACCCGTCTCCCACACCAGGCGCATCGTCCGCTCGGTCTCGTCGCTCGCCGGATCCGGTGCGATCTCCGGCAGCCGCAGCCCGCGCATCTCGGCCTCCGTGAGGGAGAGCGCGCGCTCCATGCCGGCGTTCGCGCGGACCAGCCTCAGATCCGCGTCGAAGACGGCCAGGGCACAGGGCGACTGCTCGAACATCCATCCGTCCGGCAGCTCGCCGAGGGACGGAGGGGTTGCGCCGGGCACGGCGGACACCACGAACCACTTGGCGGTCCCCCCGGTGGACGTCCAGCGGTGCGCGAGCAGCCCCAGTTCCATCCGCCGCCCGTCCCGGTGCCGCAGCGCCACCGTCCCGCTCCACCGCTCCTGCCCGGGCGGGGCCGGCGCCGCCAGGGCGCCGGCGTCGTCGGCGAGCAGGCGGGCGGCCGGCTGCCCCACGACCTCGGCGGGCGGATAGCCCAGCAGCCGGCGGGCGTCCTCACTCCACTCGGTGACGAGGCCCTGCTCGCTGATGGTGGCCGTGGCGGTGTACGCCGACCCGGGGGCGGCGTTCGTGTCCTGCGGCCCCTCACCGGGAGAGGTGGGAAGTTGCTCCATCGCCGTCACGCCCTCGCTAGTTCCTCTGCCGCTGTCCCACGGCAACCTCTTCGGGCAGGGGCTCCACTGACAAGCATGATCCGGCGGGGCAAGGAGCACCAACGCAGTGCCGTCCCGCCGGGCACCCGGCCGGTCGGGCGAGGACCAGGGCGAGGACCGCGTCCCCGGCCCGCCACACCATCGCCCGGCGCCCTCCGCCGAGCACCGGCGGCCGCAGCCCCAGGATCCGGATCCGGCGCGGGGCGGCGCCGAAGACGGTGCTCCGGTCGGCCTTGACGGCGGCTTCCTTCAGGGCCCACGCGCCCGCCAGGCCGTCGGCCCGGTCCGGGCCGGCGAGCGCGACTTCCGCCGCCGAGAAGACGCGGTGGGCGACACGGCGTACGACGGCGGCCGAGGCCGTCTCGCACAGGTCCACGCCGACCGGCCCCGGAGCCACGGCCGCGGCGACGTGGCCGGCGGTGTGGCTGACGGAGACGTGCACGGAGGGAAGCGCGCGGCCGCCGACCAGGACGCGGGGGCTGCCGTCCTCGCGCGGCAGGACCTCCACCTCCTCCACCGGTGCCCCGACGGCCACCCCGACCAGGCGCTTGGCGAGCAGGCGGCCGGCCAGCCACTCGGCCTGCCGCCACGCGGGCAGCGCCCGCACCACGCCCTGCTCGGCCGCCGACAGGTGCGGCACCCCGCGGAGGTCGGCGCGCCGGGCCACGACGAGCCCGGCCCCGGTCCACCGGTGGATCCTGCCCGGCGCGATCGGCCGGAAGACGGTGTCCATGGCGGCGGCGGTCAGGCGGCCAGGGCCGCGTCGGGCTGCCGCAGGCCGCGCTCCAGCGCGGTCACGGCGCGGCGGATCTGGTCGGGCGTGTGGTCCCGGGTGACGAAGAAGCGCAGCCGGGCCAGTTCCTCCGGTACCGCGGGGTGGAGGATCGGGTTGACGCTGATGCCCTGCCGGAACAGGTCCTGCGCGAGCCGCAGCGTCCCCGCCGAGTCCCCCACGATGCACGGCACGATCGGCGTGCCGCGGCTGTCGCCGATGTCGACGCCCGCCTCCCGTGCGAGGCGGGCGAACAGCGCCGCGTTCTGCGCCAGCCGCGCCACGCGCTGCGGCTCGGCACGCAGCGTGCGCAGCGCGGCCAGGGAGGCGGCGGTGTCGGCCGGGGTCATGCCGGCGCTGAAGACGAAGCCCGGCACCGTGTACCGCAGGTACTCCACGACCGCGCGGTTCCCGGCCACGTAACCGCCGCAGCTCGCCAGCGCCTTGGACAGGGTGCCCGACCACAGCTCGACCTCCGAGCGGTCGACACCGAAGTGCTCGCCGATGCCGCGCCCGGTCGCTCCGATCGTTCCGACGCTGTGCGCCTCGTCGATCATCAGCAGTGCGCCGTGCCGGCGCTTGACCTCGATGAGGGCGGGCAGGTCGGCGATGTCGCCGTCCATGCTGTACACGCCCTCGACGACGACGAGGACCCGCCGGTACTGGTGGCGGACCTGGGCCAGGACGGCGTCCAGGGCGGCCGCGTCGTTGTGGGGGAAGGGCCGCCGGGTCGCGCCGGAGAGCTTGCAGCCCTGCAGGATGCTGTCGTGGGCGAGGGAGTCGTGGACGACGAGGTCGCCCGGCCCGACGAGGTGCCCGATCACGGTGACGTTGGTGGCGTGGCCATTGGCCAGGGTGATGGCGTCCTCGCATCCGAGGAGCCCGGCGAGCTCCGCTTCGAGCTCCAGGTGCAGCGGGCGGCTCCCGGACAGCAAGCGGCTGGCCGACGCCGACGTGCCGCAGCGTTCGATCGCCTCCTTGGCGGCCTCGTTCACCCGGGGGTCGGTCGCCAGGCCCAGGTAGTTGTAGCTGGAGAAGGAGAGGAGTTCCCGGCCGCCGACGACCGTGGTGTCCGTCATGCCGCGCTCGTGGACGAGGAAGTACGGGTTGGGCAGGCCCAGCCGGGAGAGCAGGGCCAGGCGCTCGCCGTGCCCGGTGACCTCCGGGAAGCACTCGATCCGGGTGTGCTCCTCGGGCGGCGGGGCGCCGGCGGGACCGTCGGGGGCGGGCCCGGGGTGGGCGGGAAGGTCGGCGGGCGGGTCGGCGGGCGGGTCGGCGGGTGGCGGCGTCGCCGGGGCCTCTGCCTCGCGGGCGGTGCGCTGCCCGGGGACGGCCGCCGGTCCGGCGTCGGCGTCCCCGGAGGCGTGCGCGATCGACGCGGCGATGCTCGCGACGGTCGGCCGCTCCGCGGTCCGCTCGTCGAACGTCCACCGCGGCCACAGCCGCGCCAGGGAGGTGAACAGGTCGGTCAGCATCAGCGAGTCGAAGCCGAGGTCGTCGACGAGCAACTGGTCCCCTCGCAGGTGGCTCACCGGGAAGGCACTGATACGCGCCACCTGCGCGAGCACGGACCCGGTGACCTCGTCGGCGCCTCCGTCCGCGGGCACCTTCCCGTCCGCGGGCTCCCCGTCCGGGGCGGCCGCCTTCGGCGGGGCCGGAACGGGTGCGGGTGCCGCGGGCGGGGGCGGGGCCGCTACGGCGGGCCGGTCGGCCGGCGGGTTCTGGGCCAGCAGCGTCTCGCCGAGGCGGGAGAGCAGTGTCACCTGCTGCTGCGCCAGCCGGAGCAGCTCGGTCATCGGGTCGTGGTCGCTCGGGCTGTGCTGGTTCGGGTTCTGGTCGCTCGGGCTCTGCTGGTTCGGCGGGGTCACGGTGTGCTCCAGGGGGGTCTGCGGGGCCGGTGCGGGCCGGGCCGGGAGGGACGGGACGGGGGAGTCGGGGGCGGGGGAGCCGAGCGCGGGGGCGTCGGGGGCGGAGGGCCGGCCCGGCAGCCAGTGGGACCGGGCGGCGAGCCGCGCCGGCGGCAGGTCCAGCAGGCGGCGGTCCTCCTCGGGGACCAGGGCGCGGGGGTCGACCGGGGCGCCCAGGACCGCCAGCCGGGCCAGGGCCAGGACGAAGTCCCGGCCGCTGTCCGGCGGTGTCCCCGTGGCGGGGACCACGAGCACGTCGCCGTGGCCGGCGAGGGTGCGGCGGACCGCGGTCAGCAGCGAGCTGCCGCCGGTGACCTGGAGGAACACCCGGGCCCCCTGGTCGTACGCGGTGCGGACGGCTTCGTCGAAGCGGACCGGTGCCGAGGCGTGCCGGGCCCACAGCCCGCGCAGCCGCCCGGGATCGGTGCACACCGCCGCGTCCACGGACGAGACGAACGGCAGGACGGGGCGAGTGACGCGGCACTCGTCGAGCCGGGCGCGGACGGCCTCCTCGGCGCGGGCCAGCCGCGGCGAGTGGAAGGCGTCGGACACCTCCAGCTCGACCGTGACGATCCGGGCGTCGGCGCAGGCCCGCCGCATGGCGGCCAGTCCCTGCCGGGTACCGCTGACGACGACTTGCCGCGGCTCGTTGAAGCAGGCGAGCCAGACGTCGTCGATGCCGTCGACGAGCCGTCGGCAGGTGTCCCCGTCGGTCTGCACGGCGAGCATCCCGCCCCGGTCCGCGGCCTCGTCCTGCCGCAGGGCCGCGCCGCGGTGGGCCAGCAGCCGGACGGTGTCCTCGTCGGTGAGCGCTCCGGCGGCCGCGGCCGCGGCGAACTCGCCCACGCTGTGGCCGAGGGTGAGGTCCGGCGTGATGCCGCAGTCGCCGAGCAGCCGGACGGCGGCCAGCTGGACGGAGCCGAGCAGCGGCTGGCACACGTCCGTGGCGGCGAGCCGCCGCCGCAGCTCCTCGGCGGCCTCGCCGGTGGGCGCGGCCTTGCCGTACAGCAGGGCGGTGGGGTCGAAGCCGGTGTCCCGGCGGACCACCGAGCCCAGCCGGTCGACGGCCGCCCGGAAGCCGGGGAACCGGGTGTGGAGGTCCCGCGTCATGCCCGGCCGCTGGCTGCCCTGGCCGGGGAAGACGAAGGCGATGCGGCGCTGCGCGGGCGGCAGCGGGGCGTCGGCGGCGAAGGCGCCCTTGCCGAGGTCGCCGCGGGCACCGTCCTCCAGCTGCCTGCGGGCACGGCGCAGTCGCCGGGCGAACTCCTCCGTGTCCGCGGCCACGATGGCGAGCCGGGTGGCCAACGGCGCACGCGCGCCCAGGGTGTGGGCCAGCGCCGTGACCGGTGTGCCGGGCGCGGTGTCCACCAGCTCCAGGACCTCGCCGATGTGACGGTCCAGCAGCTCGGGGCTGCCGGCCGAGAGCAGCAGCAGCTGGGGCGCGGGGCGTCCGGCGCGTACGGGACCCACCGGAGCGCGGCCGGGGTCCGGTGCGGGCCGCTCCTCCAGGACCACGTGGACGTTCGTGCCGCCGAAGCCGAACGAGCTGACGGCGGCCCGCCGCGGGGCGTCCGCGCTCGGCCACGGCCGGGCGGAGCCGGCGATGCGCAGACCCGCGGCGGAGATGCCCAGCTCCGGATGAGGGGTGGTGTCCGGCTGCGGCACGATCGTCCGGTGGTGGACGACCAGGGCCGTCTTGATGAGCCCCGCGATGCCGGCCGCCGAGAGGGAGTGCCCGATGAGGGCCTTGCCGGAGGCGAGGTAGCACAGGCCGGGGTCGTCGTCGGGGTACTCGGTGCGCAGCCGGCGCAGCGCCTCCACCTCGGCCCGGTCGCCGGCGGCGGTACCGGTGCCGTGCGCCTCCAGGAAGCCCACGGCGGAGGGCGGGACGCCGGCGTCGTCGTAGGCCCGGCGCATGGCGCGCAGCTGTCCCTCGGCGGTGGGCACCAGCGGCCCGGGCGACGCCCCGTCGTTGGCCGAGCCGATGCCCTTGATCACCGCGTAGACGCGGTCCCCGTCGGCGAGCGCGTCGGCGAGCGGCCGGACGACCACGACACCGGCCCCTTCGCCGAGGACGAACCCGTCGGCATGCTCGTCGAACGGGCGGCACACCCCGGAGGCGGACAGCGCGCGGAGCCGCGAGAAGCCGACCAGGCTGTCAGGGGTGAGGTTGAGGTGGACACCGCCGACGACGGCGATCCGGCAACTGCCCTGCCGCAGCCGGAGGACCGCCTGGTCGAGGGCGACCAGCGAGCCGGAGCAGGCGGCGTCGACGACGAAGCTGGGCCCGCCGAGGTCGAACTGCCGGCTGACGGCACCCGCCGCCATGTTGAGCAGGCTCCCCGGCAGGGTGAAGGCGTGGATGGTCCCGAGCCGCGCGGCCCGCTCCCTGGCGGCGTCCGTGTCGGCGACGCCGAGGGCCCGCAGGGGCGCCGTCATGAGGTCCTTGTAGTCGGACACCGACATCCCGAAGAACACCCCGGTGTTCTCCCGGTCGAAGTCGCCGCGGCCCAGGCCCGCGTCGTCGAGGGCCTCGCGGGTCACGTCGAGCATCAGCCGGTGCTGCGGGTCCATGGACCGGGCGCGGGCCGGCGGGATTCCGTAGTGCAGGGCGTCGAAGCGGTCCACGTCCTCCAGGAAGGCCCCCCGGTCGGTGTAGGCGGAGTTGGGGGCGGACCGGCTGCCGGGAGCGTGGAAGGGCACGTGGTCCCAGCGCTCGGCCGGGACGGCGGAGAACTGCCGCTCCCCGCTCATCAGGAGCTTCCAGTACGCGTGGACGTCGGGGGCGCCGGGGAAGCGGCAGCCGAGTCCGGTGATGGCGATGTCGGTCATGAGTGTCTTCCTTGTCTTGCGGATCTGGCGGATCTGGCGGATCTTGAGGCTCTTGCGGAGCTTTTGGGGCGGCGTGCCCCCCGGTGGGTCGTGGTGTGCCGGGCGGCGGGGGAGGGGCGGCGCGTCGCCGCCGGTCAGCGGCAGGGCGGCCACGGGGGTGACGGCGGGGGCCGCGGGTGGCGCCGCCGGCCGTCCGCGGCCGTCGGCGGACGCGGTGCCCGGCCCGGCGGTCTGCGTCGCAGCGGCCACGGCGCCCACCAGTTGAGGCCCCCCGCCAGCCGCATGAGCGACGGTACGAGCACGCCCCGGACGAGCGTCGCGTCGAGGAGGACGCCGAGGCCCGCCCCGATCCCGAAGAACTGCAGGAGGGACACCCGCGAGGTGCCGAAGCTCAGCAGGGTGAACGCCAGCAGGGCACCGGCGGTGGTGACGATGCCGCCCGTGCGGGCGATGCCGGAGACGATCGAGGCGGCGTTGTCCTGCCCGGCGTCGTACGCCTCCTTGATGCGGGCGAGGACGAACACCTCGTAGTCCACGGAGAGCCCGAAGACGATGCAGAACAGCAGCACCGGCATGGTGGTGCTCAGCGGTCCGGGCGTGAAGCCGAGCAGGCCGCTCAGGTGGCCCGTCTGGAAGACCCACACCATGGCCCCGAGGACCGCGGCCAGGCTCAGCGCGTTC
Organism: Streptomyces antimicrobicus; assembly: GCF_020532625.1. GTDB lineage: Bacteria > Actinomycetota > Actinomycetes > Streptomycetales > Streptomycetaceae > Streptomyces > Streptomyces antimicrobicus. Next base: position 11,318 of record NZ_JAJAUY010000099.1, read on the forward strand.
AGGGCGATCGCCTTCAGCGGCAGCAGCAGGCTGCGCGTGAAGCCGAGCAGCAGCACGAAGGTGGTGACCGTGATCAGGCCCAGGGCCAGTGGGAGCCGGTCGCTGATGGTGTCCTTGGCGTCGACCAGTACCGCGGTCGGCCCGCCGACCAGGACGTCCGTCCCCTCCGGGGCGGGAACCGCCCGGATCCGGCTCACCAGCTCCTGCGCGGCGCGCGACCGGGGATCGGCCGTCGGTACGACGGACAGCCGGGTCGGCGAGGCGGGGGCGGCCGCGCCGACGGGGGTGCCGGCTTCGGCCACGGGGGTGTGGGCCGCCGGCAGGGGCGCGTGGGCCGCGGTCAAGGAGGCGTGGGCCGCGGTCACGCGGGCGTCGGGCGCGGCCATGGATTCGCCGGCGCCGGCGTCGGTGTCGGTGTCGGTGTCGGTGTCGAGGTCGGCGTCGGCGTCCGGGTCGGGGTCGGTGTCGAGGTCGAGGTCGAGGTCGAGGTCGGTGTCGAGGTCGAGGTCGGCGTCCGGGTCGGTGTCGGGGTCGGAGTTGACGTCGGCATCGGGATCGGCGTCGGCGTCGGCGTCAGCGTCGGCGTCGGCCTCGGTGTGGAGCTCGGTGCCGTGGGTCCCGGGCCGCTCGCCGTATCCGGAGCCGCCAGGGACCCCGCTGACCTGGGCGACCTCCGGGAGCGCGGCCAGCCGGCGGGCGTACTCCTGCTGCTCCGACGCGGACGCGGCGCCCCTGAGGACGACGGTCAGCGCGCCGGAACCCTGCACGTCGAACGAGCTGCGCACCAGGTCCCCGGTCTGCCGGCCGGACGCGCTCACCGGCAGCGCCCGGTCGTCGGGGGTCGCGAAACCGGCGTGTGCGAACGGCGCGGCGAGCACGAGCAGCAGACCGATCACCGGCAGCGCCGCGATCAGCGGGCGGCGCACCACGATCCGCGCGACGCCCTCCCACAGGCGGGACTTCGATCCCGTGCGGGCCCGGTGGCGCCACGGCACGGCCCAGGCGTTCACCCGTTCGCCCAGCAGCGTGAGCAGCGCCGGCAGTACGGTCACGGCGCTGACCGCCGCGACCGCCACCACGGCGATGCCCGCGTAGGCGAAGGAGCGCAGGAAGTACGGGGGGAACACCAGCAGCGTCGCGAGCGCGGCGGACACCGTCGCGGCACTGAAGACGATCGTGCGGCCGGCGGTGCGCACGGTCCGCAGGGCGGCGTCACGCGGTGCCAGTCCGGCGGTGAGCTCCTCACGGAAGCGGGAGACGACCAGCAGCCCGTAGTCGATGCCGAGCCCGAGGCCGAGTGCCGTGGTGAGGTTCAGCGCGAACACGGACACATCGGTGACGGCGCCCAGCACGCTCAGGACGAGCAGGGTCCCGGCGACGGCCAGCACCCCGATCAGCAGCGGGAGGGCCGCGGCCACCACACTGCCGAACACCAGGACCAGCAGGATCAGGGTTCCCGGCAGGACGACGGACTCGGCCCGCAGCAGGTCGGACTCCGCGATCTCCTGGAGCTCGGCGTCGACCGGCGCCGGCCCGCCCACGTGCACCGACAGCGCCGAGGGGGAACCGGCCGGGCCGGTCAGCTCCTCGCGCAGCTTCCGAACCCGCTCGCCGAGCCGCTCGCCCTCGCCGTCCACGTGCGCGACCAGCATGGCCGCGCGTCCGTCCCGGCCGCGCAGCTCGGGCGCGTCCCCGGTCCAGTACGAGCTCACGGCACCGACGTGCGGCTCGGCGGCCAGGCGCCGGGTCAGCTCCTCGCCGGCGTCCCGGGCCGCCGGGTCGTCGACGGAGCCGTCGCGGGCCTGCGCGACCACGACCAGATTGGGCGCCGCCCCCAGGTGCTCCGCCGCCACGCGGGCGGCACGGCTGGACTCCGAGCGGGGGTCGTCGTACCCCTGCGTCTTCAGCCGGCCGGTCGCGTCCGCGCCGAAGACGGCCGACAGCACGAGGAACACGAGCGCCGCGAGCAGGACCAGGCGGGGACGGCGGGTCACGAAGCTCCCTGCACGACGGGTCATGACGCCTCCGTTCCGGGGTCGGGGTTTTCCGCTCTGCCTGCTGCAGGACGGGTGATTTCCACCGTGCCGGGAGCGGGGACGGGGCCGTAGCCCCTGCTGTTCGTGACTTGACAGCCGCCGGGAGGCCGGTCCCAGGCCGGTCCCGGCCCGTCGCAGCGCACCGTCGTTCGGCGCAGGGGACGGCGGCGCTCCCTCCCTCTGCTGTCAAGCCACGGATTCACGAGACATGACCCGTGCTCCACCGGTCGTGCCTAGTGGGAGCCCAGGCCTCACGCGGATGCGGTGAGGCTGCCGCCACGACGACAGGAAAGAGAAGGCCCCGATGACCTCCCGGACCGACCCCGACCCGACCCACCCCGACCCGACCGCCACCACACCCGTCGCCACCCTCCCCATCGACACCACCCCCACCGCCACCGACGCGACCCGATGCCCCGGGAAGAGCGATCCGGGATGCACGGGCCCGCCCGGCGAGGCATGCGGCGCGCGCACGCCGGCCCTCAGGGAGATCAAGCGCTGGACGGTGGCCGACCGGATACCGGCCGACTCCGACGGCCTCTCCCTGGCCCGGTCCGTCACCGAGTACGCCCGGGGGAGGGGAAAGCACTTCCTGCCGGAGCGCATGCTGGTCGGGCTGAGCGGCGTACGGCGTCGGCATGCCGCCGACCGCCCGTTCCTCGACGCCTTTCTCGACTGCGTGCTCGACAAGCACGAGGGCCGGTTCTGGAACCGCAGCTACCTGGCACTGCCGGTGCTGGAACTGCTCATGGACCGCCGGCACACCGCCCTGAGCGCGGACCGGATGGCCACCCTGCTCGTCTCGGACGTCGTCCGCTTCGAGATCGCCGCGGCGGGCGGGTCCCGTGAGGGGCCGGCCCGGGGCCGGCCGGACCCGGCGACGCTGGGTACGCGGTTGCGCCACGCCCTGCGGTTCGTGTCGCAGGGCCTCGGCCGGCCGGACGGGCCGGATGCCGGCGAACTCCCGTCACGCAGGACGCCGACCGCCCGGCCGCCGCGTCTCGACGAGGTCGCCGACCGCCTGCCGCGGCCACCCGCGGCGGCCGTGTGGCAGTGGTTCCACGTCACCGTCCAGCCCGTTCACGTCCTGCACGACGAGTATTTCTTCATCCGTGCCCTCCAGGCCCACGAAATGCTCTTCACCGAGGCGGCGGCGGACATGCGAGCGGTCATCGCGGCATTGCGCCGGGGCCGTACCGAAGAAGCAGTGGAGCGGACGGACCGCGCGGCCGCCACGGTCGCACGCGCCGCGGCCCTTTTCCGGATGGTCGCCACGATGCGGGCGGAGCAGTTCTCCGCATTCCGCCAGTACACCTTGGGCGCCAGCGCCATTCAGTCCGAGCAGTACAAGCGGTTCGAGAGCCTCTGCGGAGTTCCGCGCGTGCCCAGGCTGCATTCCGCTGCCTTCCTGAACGTTCCCGCCGTACGGGCCGAGGCCGAGGACCCCGGCCACGACACCGTGACCCGGGCCCGCCTCGACCTCCACGGCGAGCGGGCCGTCGGCCCGGCCGAGCGGGACCGTCTCGACGCGGCGCTCGGCCGGCTGGAGGCCAGGCACCAGCGGTGGAAGTCGGCCCACCGCAGCCTCGCCGTACGCATGCTCGGCGACGCGCACGGATCCGGGTACACCGACGGCGTTCCGTACCTGACGGAATGCCTCGGCAACCGGCTGTTCTGGCAGCTGGCCCCGAATACCTGAGCCCCGCCGCTCGTCGCGGACCACGTACGGCCGTTGGGAAATTGCGAGGGGGTCGCGGCACCGTCGGCTGTCAAGTCCCGAGAACTCGCGACGTGCCGCGGCCCGGGGTCCGGAGGCTTACTCAGAACCTGCACCGCCCGATACCTGCACCGCCGATGTCGCGGGAGCGGAATTTCCAAGATCCACACCATTCGGCCATGGAGGCGATAATGGCTTCAAGGAGCGAGCAGATGCGCACCGCCACCCATTTCCCGATGTCCTACGTCGGGGGGAGATCGTCGTGAGTTCCGTACCTCCTCCGGCCGAGCGCCCCACCGGCCCTCCCCCCGGTCCGCTGTCCGGTCGGCAGCCGAACGAGCAGTCCTCGCCGTCGGTACCGCCCCCCTCGGCCGGGCCCCCGACGTCCCCGGGGCTTCCCCCGCCACCCCCGGCGGGACCTCCCGGCCCACCGCCGGGCGGCGGCGGCCCGGGTGAGCCGGGTGAGCCGAGCCGGCCGGGCGAGCCCGGCCAGCCGGGTGAACCGGGCCCGCGCCGCGCAGAGCGCGCCCACGGATGGCGGTCCCGCCGGACCGTGGTGAGCGCCAGCACCGCGGTGGTCATGGCCACCGCGGTGGTCCTCGCCTTCACCGTCATGAGCGGCAACGAGGCGTCAGGCGGCGAGGTCTTCCTCCAGTCCACCGCGGCGGCCGGCCCGGACCCCTTCACCCCCTCGACGGCGACGGAGTCCGATCCCCCCGAGGTCACGAACGCGGCCGCGCCCGGCACGGGCAAGGGAGGCAGCAGCGGCGCGCGCACCCTCCAGGTCAACGGCGCGCACCCGGGGCTGTACGGCGGCACCCGGAACGTCGCGAGCTGCGACGTGGAGAAGCAGATCAAGTACCTCACGGAGCACAAGGACAAAGGGGCGGCCTTCGCGGCCCCCCTGAAGATCGGCCAGCCCGAGATCCCCTCCTACCTGCGGTCGCTCACACCCGTGCGGCTCGGCTGGGACACCCGGGTCACCAACCACGGGTACAAGGACGCCGCCCCCACCAGCTACCAGGCGGTCCTCCAGGCCGGCACGGCCGTCATGGTCGACGACCGCGGCGTCCCCCGCGTCCGCTGCGCCTGCGGCAACCCCCTGACGCCGCCCGTCGCGGTCAAGGGGAACCAGACGTACAACGGCACGCAGTGGTCGTCGTTCCAGTCCTCCGAGCTGGTCGCGGTCCGACCCGCGGAGGAGCCGGTCAAGGGCGTCACGATGTACGACCACCACCGCAAGGACTGGTACGAGCGCCCGAGCGGAGACGCCCAGGGCAAGCACGACCACGAGGTACCTCCCCCCAAGGGCCACGAGCCCGACGCACCCCCGGCCCTGCCGCCGGCGGACCCCGGCTCCGGGGAGAAGCACCAGGACAAGGGCAGGCAGCCCGACAAGGACAAGCCGCCGGTGAAGGACCCCGGCAAGGAGCCGGACAAGGCACCGGTGAAGGAGCCGGGCAAGGAGCCGGACAAGCCGCCGGTGAAGGAGCCGGAGAAGCCGGCGCAGGAGCCCGACAAGCAGGTGAAGGAGCCGGGGAAGGAGCAGGACAAGGCACCGGATTCCGGTACCGACAAGGCCCCCGGCACGGGCACGGACAAGGCGCCGGATTCCGGTACGGACAAGGCTCCTGGGACGGGGACCGACAAGGCTCCCGACACGGGTACGGAGAAGGCTCCCGATACGGGTACGGAGAAGGCTCCGGGCACGGGTACGGACAAGGCTCCCGACACCGGCACGGACAAGGCGCCTGGGACGGGGACCGACAAGGCTCCTGACACGGGCACGGAGAAGGCTCCGGGCACGGGCACGGAGAAGGCTCCCGACACCGGTACGGAGAAGGCTCCGGGCACGGGGACCGACAAGGCTCCCGACACCGGTACGGAGAAGGCTCCGGGCACGGGCACGGAGAAGGCTCCCGACACCGGTACGGAGAAGGCTCCGGGCACGGGGACCGACAAGGCGCCCGGCACGGGCACGGACAAGGCGCCCGGCACGGGCACCGACAAGGGCTCCGGTGACGGCGCCGGTACCGGTACCGGTACCGGCAACGACTCGGGCGGTGGCTCGGGTAACGACTCCGGGCAGCAGGGGCAGTGATGCGGGCCGCAGTGCGGCCAGCAGCACCGGCAGGACTGCGCAGCGAGGGGCGGCGGGGCACCATGGCCCCGCTCCTCCTCAGGTCGCATGCCGGCCCCGCGTAATCATCATCCGGGCGCAGTGGGACCACCCTCCCGCGCCCGGATGATTCAGGCATGGACACGGCACACCAACTCGGCACCTTGGCCCGGCGTACCGCCGACCTGCTGGCGCGACGGCACGTCGGCGTCGTGGTCGCCGCCGTCGCGGGCGGCCACGTGGAGATCGCGGGAGCGGGGACCACCGGCACCACCGGCACCACCGGTACCACTGTGACCACCAAGGGCCCGGGTACCACCGGGGGCCCCGCGAGCATCGGCGGCTCTGACGGCTCCGACGGCTCCGACGGCGCAACCCCGCACGCCGGCACGCTCTTCGAGATCGGCTCGCTCACCAAGACCTTCACCGGGCTGGCCCTCGCCCGGATGGCCGTCGCCGGCACCGTACGCCTCGACGACCCCCTGGCCTCCCTCCTCCCCGACGGCACGGCCGTACCCTCCCGCCACGGCCAGGAGATCACCCTGCGGCACCTCGCCACCCACACTTCCGGGCTGCCCCGCCTGCCCAAGGGCCTCCTGCTCCGCGCCCTGCTGCGTCCCGGCACGCCCGACCCGTACGCGGGCTGCACCGCGGACGTCCTGCTGGACGGGCTGGCCCGTACCCGGTTGCGCGCCACCCCTGGCCGCCGGGTCCACTATTCCAACCTCGGCGCCGGCCTCCTCGGACTGGGCCTCGCCCGCCGCGCCGGCACCACCTACGAGCAGCTGGTCACCGAGCTGGTGTGCGCCCCGCTCGGCATGACCGACACCGCCGTCTCGGTCGCCGGCACCCGGCCGGGCCGGCTCGCCCAGGGGCACGACGGCAGGCGCCGCCCCACCCCGCCGTGGCACCTGGCCGACCTCGCCGGGGCGGGCGGCCTGTGGTCGACCGCGACCGACCTGGTGACGTACGTACGGGCCCAACTCGCAGGCGGCGAGCTCGGCGGGCCCGCCGAGCTCGCCGAGGCGATCCGGCTCAGCCGGGAGGTCGAGCACCGCACGAACCGCTTCGTCTGGAAGCACCTGGGCTGGGCGGCCCACCGCCTGCACCCCGCCCAGGGCGGGCACCTGCAGATCTGGCACAACGGGGGCACCGGCGGCTTCTCCTCGTTCGCCGGGTTCGACCCCGAGACCGGCACGGCCGTCGTCGTCCTCAGCAACACCCGGCGTTCGGTCGACGCCCCTGCCTTCGAGCTGCTGCGCACCCTCCAAAAGGAGTCGGCGTGAGCCGCCTCCGGCGCTAGCATCGGCCCCATGGCCCGACGACATTGATCTGCTGAACCCGCCTCCTCCCGCGGACCGCCGCGGCCGCCGCCCGTACGGCGTCCGGTATCCGGCATCCGAAACGATTCCGCGGGAAGGCCCCATGACCCTGACAGCCACGAGCGCGCCCCGCACCCCGGTGCGGCGTCTGACGGCCGCGCTCTACTGCTACGCGTTCCTCGACGACCTCGTCCTGCTCTACCCCGTCTACGCCCTGCTCTTCAGCGACACCGGACTGTCGGTGTGGCAGATCTCCTCGCTCTTCGCCCTCTGGTCGCTGAGCGGCGTCCTGTTCGAACTGCCCTCCGGCGCCTGGGCCGACGCCTTCTCCCGCAGGACGCTGCTGTGGGCCGGTCCGTTGCTCACCGCCGCCGGCTTCGGCCTGTGGGTGCTCGTCCCGTCCTACGGCTCCTTCGCCGTCGGCTTCGTCCTGTGGGGCGCCAAGGGGGCGCTCGGCTCCGGGGCGCTGGAGGCGCTCGTGTACGACGAGCTCGACCGCCTCGGCGCCGCCGACCGGTACGCCCGCACCATGGGCCGGACCCGCGCCGCCGGGCTGCTGGCGGTGATGGCGGCCAACGGCCTGGCCGGACCGGTGCTCGGGGCCGGCGGCTACCCGGCGGTGGGCGCGGCGAGCATCGCGGCCTGCCTGCTGGCCGCGGCAGCCGCCGCGTGCCTCCCGGAACACCGGGCCCGGGGCAGCGCCGGGCCGCCGGACGGCGCCGACCGCCTGCGGGTGGGCTCTGTCGGCCCGCCGGACGGCGCCGACGGCCTGCCGGGGGGCTCTGTCGGCCCACCCGTCGCTGCCGTCGGCCTGCCGGTGGGCACTGTAGTAGGCCCGCCGGTCGGCGCCGATGGCGCGCCGGACGGCGCCCGCGGCCCGGCCGGGGGCTGGGTGGCCGCCCTGCGCGCGGGCCTCGCCGAAGCCCGTACGAACCGGCGCGTACGCAGCGCCCTGCTGCTCGTGCCGGCCGTGACGGCGGTCTGGGGCGCCCTCGACGAGTACACCCCGCTCCTGGTCCGGGACACCGGCACGGCCACGGCGGACGTGCCCTGGCTGCTGCTGGTCGTCTGGGCCGCGGCCACCGCCGGCGGACTGCTGGCCGGACCGGGCGAACGCCTCGGCAGGCGCGGCCTCGCCGCCCTGCTCGCGTGCGCCGGAGTCGCCCTTGGCGTGGGCGCGTTGCTGCGCCACCCGGCCGGGGTGGTGCTGGTCGCGCTCGCGTTCTGCGGTTTCCAGCTGGCGAGCGTACTGGCCGACGCACGGCTCCAGGCGGGCATCCAGGGCCCGGCCCGGGCGACGCTCACCTCGCTGGCCGGGACCGGCACCGACCTGGGCACGGTCGCCGTCTACGGGGCGTACGCGGCGGCCGCCTCCACCCTCCCGCACGCCGAGGTCTTCGCCCTCTTCGCCACCGCCTACCTCCTGACGGCCCTGTTCCTGGCCCGGCCCGCCGGACCGGAGCCCCGCCCGGCCTCCGGCTGACCCCCGCCCGTCGGCGGCCGCCGGGGGCGGCGCCAGGCCGGGGCGGGGGCGGGGATCGGCCACGGCCGCGGTCCGGACGAGGTCCCGGCTGCGGGCGCTGCCCGGCGGCTCGGGGCCGGGGGCCGGGCCCGTGCGGCGCCCCGGCCCACACGCTCCGGCACCGGCCCCGGGCGGTGGTCCGCGCAGCTGCCCCGCTCGGGGCGGAGGGGGGAGCAGCTGGGGGTCGGGGGTGGGCCCCGGCGACGCCGAGGAACCGGGGCGGGACCCTGGGGGCACTGCCGGGCCACCGGCCGGGCTGCGAAGCCTTACCCGTACCCCGACCCGGACCCGGACCCGTACCCGGACCGAGACCCGTACCCGTACCCGTACCCGGCCTGCGGACCCGTACCCGGCCCGCGGACCCGTACCCGAACCCGGCCCGCGACCCCGGCCCGGGGACCCGTACCCAGCCCGCGGACCTGGACCCGGCCCGGGGCCCCGGGGTCGGGCCCGACTGGCAGCCCGGTACGCGCACCAGGACGTGGCGGGCCCCGGCAGGGGCGGCGGTCGTGGCCGCCGGGGCGGCAGTGGCGGATCGGGCCCGCGCGGGCCAGGGAACGGCAGCCTCCCGGTATTCCGCGTCCCGGGCGGCCCGGTGTCGGGAGCCGGGGCTGCGGAGCCGGGGCTGCGACGGCGCTGGGGAACCGGGTCGGGACCGGGGGCAGGCACCCGCCTGGCCGCCAACCCCGGTACGTGCCCCACGGCGTGGCGGGAACCGGCCACGGTTATGGCGGCGGTCGTGCCGCCGCGGCGGCAGTGGCGGAGCGGGACCGCACCGGCCACGGAACGGCGGTTTCCGGACGTTCCGCGCCCCGGGCGCCCCGGTGGCGGGAGGCGGACCGGAGTCCGGGGCAGCCGCGACGACGGCGGCACCCCGCCGCCACGCACTCGCCATCGGGAGGAACAGCCATGCTGATCACCGTCACCCGGTCCGGCGGCTTCACCGGCGTCGAGAAGACCCGCGAACTCGACACCGACGGCCGTGCGGACGCCGCGCGCTGGGAGGAACTCGCCCACCGGGCCCTCGCGGCCACGGCGGACGGCTTCCACTACCGCATCACCGTCGACGACCAGGTGCTCGACGTCCAGGACCCCTACCTCTCCGAGGAGCAGCGCGCACTGGTCCGCGCCGTCCTCGGCGAAGGGGCCTGACCCCCGTCCGGGCACGGCGCCGGGCAGGGAGGCGTTCGTGACGGTCCGACCGAGCGGTCGCCCCGGGCGCCCGGGGCGACGGGGCGTCCGGGGCGACCAGGGCGACCAGGCGCCCGCACGGCGGCACACCCGGTCGAGCGCACGTCTCGGACGGTCGTGCACGTCGCGTGCGGTCGCGCACGTCCGGGCGGGCCGAACACGGGTGCGCGCGGTCACGCACGTCCAGGAGGGCCCCGCAGGGTTGCGCGCGGCCGCGCGGGGCCGTGGACTCGTGTCCTACGGCTGCGCGGCTGCCCAGCGGGTAGACGGCGAGCCCACCCGGAACGAGGAGACATCGTGACGACCGACGACAAGGCGAAGCGCCAGGGCCGCGAGGAGCCCGTCCGCGAAGACCCCGGCCCCGACCCGGTACACCCCCAGGCCAGCCGGCCGGTGGCCGGCAAGAGCCCCGAGGAGCTGAGGAAACGGGAGGAGGAGCGGATGACCCAGGACCGGCGGGAGCAGAGCTGACGTTGCGGGGCGGGGAGTCCGCCCCCGGCGAACTCCCCGCCCCGCAAACCGAAAAGCCCCGTGTCAAGCCGCCGAACGGGGGCAAGTGCGCTCCAGGACACAGGATCCGCCGACATCACGGGCGGACCGACAGCGACGACAGGAGGGCACCGACATGACGAACGTCCGACGGCAGTTGAGCGCCCGCGTGGGCGAGGCGATCCACGCCCTGACCGGCAGGCCCCCCGCCCACAGCCACGGCGGGCACCGGCCGTCGTCCGGCCTCTCCCGCCGCCTCGCCCGCTGGGTCGGCGGCGGCCCGG